>JAVBKA010000179.1:0-8093 GCA_031546715.1 Oscillospiraceae bacterium
ACGAGTGCAATTGCATAAGATTAGGTTTTAGCCAAAACCTTGTCTTACCCGAACCAGAACCGCCTATGATAAGAATGTTTTTGTTTCTTGCGTACTTTGGGTTTTTAGGGCGACCACTCATTGTAAGGCTTTCCGTTTGAGTTAGAATTATGTTTTTTTCGGGAATTGGGTCAACATAAGGCTTTATATCCTTTTTTGTTCCCCATGAAGCTGTTTGTCAACTGTAATTTTAATTTTATTGACGTATTATTTAGAAAAACTTATTGATTAAAGATTAAACTCCTGTAAAATAAATTTATAATAACTGCAATAAAACGACACTAAAAATGCTTTATATAATTGAAAGGCCTTTCACATACGAACAGAGAGGAGGAGGAATATGGACGGGGAGCTACGAACCTCGCTATTAGGTCTTATTCGATATAAATTCGCTGGATATCCAAACTTAACCTCGCTGGCGGATGACATCGTGCAAGATGCATACATCAAGCTACGTACCAGTAAACAGTATGCGCCGGACAAGGAGAACTACGGCTACCTGTCCGTGGTTTGTGTTCGGCTGGCCTATCGGAAGTTCATGGCTCAGGCAGCAGATTTTAGTCAAATGTATATGGATGCTGAGGGTACTTCGTTACTTGATGAAGCCGATATTGTAGACGAACTTTTACAAACAGAGGATGCAAGTGCCGTGTTGGAATCATTGAAAGCATTACGCGATATAGAACGAGTGGTAATTACCCAACGATATTACGGCAACTTCACCTTCGCCGAGATTGCAAAACGCAACGGGCTAAATCTCAATACCGTACTATCCCACCATAGAAGGGCGTTGGGTAAGTTGCGCCCACAATTAACTCAATTATTAGGTTATGGAGAGGAGCAAAGACATGAACAAAACTCTTTGGAAATTAGACCGCATAGGTGAACGCCTATGGATTTTGGCAACAATGACAGCTACGCAAGCCGCCATTTTGGAAAATGAAGGTAAAGGCATTGCGATAGTTGCAGATGAAACCCGCAGATTAGGAAACAGTATAAATGATGCGGTGGAAAAAGCGATGGTAGAGGAAGAAGAATTAAACAAAGACGCGATAAAGGGACTTGCATTTCAATTAAACCTCTTGGCACTCAATTGTGCCATTGAGTCAAGTCGTATTATTGGGTCTAAGGGCAAGCAAGCCTCCATCTACGCAGATGAAATTCGGAATCTCGCTTATGAAATTGTTTGTTTATTAGACAAATCGTCAGCAACGAAGATGAAGCAAACAGTTTCTCCTTGGGCAGCAAACCCTTCTTCAGTCGCAAGAAATGGCGAGTTCATACTTTTGGATATAGACGGTATTCAATTCGTTGAATCCCTTGCTAACATTAAAGAGGTATGCGGCCCTATGGTTGAACGGATAGAATGCGGTAGCGGTAGTAGCATCATACTGCGAAATATGGAAATCCCGCTTGTAGATGGATATAAAATGCTTGGCAAAACAAAAGAAGCGCAGACCTATGTAATAATGTGGACGCCGTGGGCGGAACAGAATAAAACATATGCTGTAGCTGCCGATGTCTCATGTCTTTGTTTCAGCCCAATCGGTAAACCCATGGATACGCCTTCCGATATGCCCTTAGCCAAATACGTCCGTGAGTGTTGGGAAAACGAACATGGTGAACCGTTTTATTTCATGGACTGGACTAAAATGGCATGATAAAATTTTGAGTGCATGGTTTTGTCTTTCAGCCCCCGGCAAGGCGCACGTACTTTGACCCGCCAACGGCGAACAGGGCAAAGTACATAGTGCGTTAGCTACTATGACGAGCATAGCAGAAAAGCCCACTGATTACAGCACTTCGTCACGGTCTTTGCGCTCCTGATTTATTTTGGGAGCGTTTTTATTTTGTTCGTTATACTCCTGCGCTTTTTGCATAGTTTCTATAATGGACGGCTTGTTTTTGTCGTGGTATTCTTTTTCCTGCTTGTGAAATGTTTCAGACATGGACTTGTTTAACATGGCTTTTTTCATTTCATCAGCCGTCTTGTTATAACCGTAACTTTTTGAAAAATCTATCCCATGTCTGCGGATAGCAGTTATCAAAATATTCTGTTCGGGAGTGAGATTATTTACCGGCTGTAAATCTCCTATGAAGTTAAATTTCAACTGTCCTACGGCTTGAACAATATCCCGTATGGTTTCAATGGCAGATCTCGCAATGCACTTATATTTATTGGTTTCCTCGTTTGCTTTGGC
Source organism: Oscillospiraceae bacterium (assembly GCA_031546715.1). Taxonomy (GTDB): domain Bacteria; phylum Bacillota; class Clostridia; order Oscillospirales; family UBA929; genus JAVBKA01. The sequence goes on from JAVBKA010000179.1 coordinate 2,241, forward strand.
GGCCGCCAGCGCCGTTGTCCGTAAATTTTTTTCATCATCAGCAGAAAGGATTATCCCCGGCGTTCCGACCAACGGAGCATGAATCCTTGTTTGGATTTTTTCAATCTGCTTGAGTGTGAGCATCTGTCCGCTGTCCTCAATGGATCTGATACGCTCCTGTATATCTTTTTCTTTTTCCGTCAGTTTATCAATTCGGATTTCCTTTTGTGCTAACTGCTTATCGGTGGTGACTAATGCTTTTTCCTTTTCAACCAATTCTTCCTGTCGTATCATTGTTTTATAATCAATTGCAGAAAGATGCTCCGCTGTACTGCCAACTTTGCCACGCTCAAAGCCGTCAAATCCTGCGGATTTCATGTGGTCATGGTAGCGGTCTTGGAGTTTAGAATACGAATATACAAGTCGTTCTTTCCCATCTTCACCAACGACTTTTTCACACTCCCATTTTTTAGAGTGGCTTACTTGATTAATGACCTCTTTAACTGTACCGATTAGTGAAGTATCCTTGCATTTTTTCGTCCACTTTACTTCTGTTCGGACAACTGGGATATAAACGACATGAAGATGATAATGGTAAACGTCACGCCCCAACTGCTCCGACAATCCTTTGTTGCGCTCATCGGCGTGCATAGTAGCGGACAGGATATATTTTTCATCTCCGACATCGGCAACCGCCATCTTATAGGTTTCGGCGTAAAAGGCTTTGGCAAAGTCATAACCGCTTGTATAACCGTGGCTTACGTACTGGCTCTCAAAATATTCGGTGTTTACATCAAAAACCAGTTCGCCTATGATGCTGGATTCGGGCTTCGTGCCTTTGTTGTTGAGTTTCAGCGCTCTGGTACTTATTTCGCCGTCTTTTATCATCTTGTCAAAAACACCGAGATATGTGCCGTCGCATACCTTGAAATGGACGTTGTTGTGGGATTGCTCTAACATGACATCGACATTACTGTAATTCGTATTCTTTCGCTCGTTGTGTTTTTCAATATGTGATACCGCACCACGGGTATAACCTTGATTTCGGGCAACGGATTTGTGTTTGGACACGCTTTGTCCCCCTTTCGATTTTTTTGCTGTTAGGTCGTAAAATAAGTAAACAAAGTAAAACAACTCCCGAAACATTGAAAAACTGGGCTTTTGTAATTGGGTGTAAATCCGAAAATAAATGTAAATAAAGTAAAATAACTATTTATTCCAACAATGGAGTTTTAAGTTTATTTACTTATTTTGCGTTTATTTACGAATCAACAGACCAACAACAAAAGCCCTGATTAAAGGACTTTGTCGAGTTTATTTACTTTTTTTACTTTATTTGCGGTTCATTTACGGTAAAAAATGTTTAGGGTTCAAGATGAATCTATCGCCTTTCGGTCTGCCGCCTTCATATATCCCTGCACCTGACACCGGCTTGATATAGCTGTAATCGGTCAGAAGTTCCAAGCCCGGCATAATATCGGCCACTTTCTTAAACCGCTTGCCCTTACATAGCTGCCATATATCCGATGGGCGCAGTTCTCCTTTGGCCTGCTTCTTTTCAAGCTGCGAAAGAATATATTTGGCGTTCTCCGTGCTTTCATCTACTCCCATAAATCCGTAGCAAACCTGAGCGTGGGCAAGGAAGTAATGTCCTAACTCCACGGCGGCCGCCATTGTCTTTCCTGTGATGGCATATGCGCTTTCAAACGGAATGTCATTAACATCTTTGCCGTTAATGCTTATATCTTCAACCGCATGGAGAAGCCCGGCAAACCGCAACACCGCTCCGTGCAGTTTACCCGCCCAATCTGCCATATGCTCTAAATCACCGTCTTTCCCTAAGCGTGGTTCTAATGCGTTGTAGAATTGCTCGGATAGAGCTTCTGCTTCTTGGGATAATGTCAGCGTTTTTGTCTCTTGATGACCCATATCAAGCATATCCTCGCATAGTTGCCTGTATTTCTGCTCTACTTCGTTGGATATGGGATGAGTCTTATATTTACGGTTGCCGACGGTTGATTGTGGATAGACGTACAAAAAACGTGCTACAAGTCCTCTGCCACGGAATGTGTCATTGCCGACCAACTCTCGTAATACATCAGGCTGAATGAAAAGAACAGTTGTAAGGCAGGGCTTTTCGATAAACTCTGCTTGTCTGCCTTTGCGGTCTACCCTGATAGAATCACCGCAATGCGCTTTAAGGAATGTGTCAATGTTGGTTACTTGGGAGTACAAACCTTTCAAAATATCAAATATACCGCCCTCTGCGCTGAACATAGCCATTCTGCCACCGTTATCAGCTAATAATGACGTTAATGCTTCGGGGGTAACATCACCGCAGATAAGACGAATAGGTTTTATATCTTGATGTTTGTTAATCTCGGCTTGCTTTTCTTCCATATCCGCATAGGTTCTTTTTCCTTTAGCTACGGCATTTTTCAAGGATTCCATTTCCTTTTCCAAGACCTGACGTATATTTGCACTTTGAGCAATATCAAGAGCAAAGGTTTCGTTTTTCCGCTTTTCATATGCCTTGATAGGTTCTTCAAATATAGCGCACACCGCCGATTTACGTTCACCGGGCTTTGCAATCTCAACGTAATAATTATTTAGTGGCTCGGTATGCCCGATTTTTCCTTGAACAAGGTACTTTCCTTGTAAACAGGTTGATGATGCACCAAGAGAAGCAACGGCGGGCATATCAATCGGGGTTTGTGTGTGCTCCGCTACAGCAAGAACGAAATCTTTCAATGTGTCTGGCAGACAATGCACGGGGAAAGGTGTCACAGTAACAGAGGTTTCAAGCGGAATCGGGTCTTGCCAGCCGTCAAAATCTCCATTGACCACATTTACTTGACTTGATATACTGTTATTGGGTGATTTATAGTCAAGCATTGCTGTATCTACGTTAAGCTGGGTTATCAGCTTCTCTGCCGTTTGTGTGTGATTTGATGCGGTTGGCAAGGCTAAGCAACTCCTTTCTGTGGGTTTGGTAAAAACTGATTTGTTCGTCTATATCTGCTGATAGTAATGAATCAAGCAGATATTCGGTGTAGTCCAGTTGGTGACAGGCTTCTACGAACAGCGGATTGACCGTGTCCAGTTCGTTTGGGCTGCTGGGGGCATGTGTGCCTTTCCAATCTTGCAGGAGATGGAAGTAGTCACACAAAAGGTTATATGCCTTATCTATAAAGCCCTCAAATGCTGTTTCAAGCCCCTTGTCGGCTTGATGTTGTTCCTTTTTCTCTGCCTGTTGGTGAATTTCCTCTTTGGTCGGTTTATGATCGAACAGTCCAAGATTAAAGTCTATATCCAACTTTCTTGCGGCTTGCAATGCGTCCGTCCTGTACATCTGCATCACAAAGTCGATAACAGAACCGCCAGCACCACAACCGAAGCATTTAAAACTGTTAGTTTTGGGGAAGATAGTAAAGCTGGGGGTTTTCTCGTTGTGGAAAGGACATAATGCTTGATTGTTCCGTTTTAGCACTACGCCGTAAGAGGTTGCAATATCGGCAATCTGTAAGGCTTCCTTAATAGAGTTAAATGGGTCTATCAACTTGTCATCGTCTCCTCGGCAAGAATGACCCTTAGCAGCTTGTCTTGAAATGTTTCCTTGCTTTCGTGGTTAAAGAACACTTCCATAACAAATGTTTGATTATCTATCTGCGTTGTTAGTGTTCCGTCCGGCTTTTTCGATGCTGTTGGTGTTTCTGATGTTTTTGTCATTAAATCGCTCCTTATAATTTTTAGGGAATAAAAAAGAGACTCCCTAATGTAGTATGATTAGGAAATCTCTAATGTTGTGGATATATTTCTCAACCTTAAATGGCTGATTGTTCGGCTAATGCTTGCAGTTTTCGCTTTGCCCTGTACTCTCTTGCTTTAATCCGCTCATACTCTTTTCGTTTTTCAAGATTTTTTTCTCTATAATCTTTTCTATAGGCTCGATGGTATGCACGGCGTTTTTCTAATTGTACGTTTTCAATTTCTGCTCTCATTCGCTCAAGCTCTTGCTCTGTAGGTTCTGCAAGCTCCGTAAGTCTGTTTTCAAATTTACCGATATAATTAAAATGCACTTCTACGTGTTGAATTGTTTGCCTTGCCCCTTTTGTATCACGCTCATGCACAACAAGTTTACTAATAAATTCATTGATGGCGGTAGGAGTTACTTCATTAAAAGTGCAGTAGTTATCTACCATCTTAATAAACTTTTTCGCGCGTTGGCTTGCCGTCTCTCGGTCTGTCAAGTTTCCTTGTGTTTCTTCAAGTTCTTTTTTCAGCAGGTAATATTCTTCCGAATATTTTTGTGATAGTTGTTGGTATCGATCTTGGTCGATACTTCCAAGGGCGTTATCTTCATACAGCTTATTTATTACTTTGTCGATCTGTTCAAGCCTAAGCGTTATTTGTGGTATGCGTTTTTGTTGTTTTTTCATATCGTCCGTTTGTTGCATCGCAAGGTTGTTTTTAACCAAGGCTTCAAAATCTTCCTTGTTATTAAGCGAAAACTCGGCTATTTTGCTTAGTAGGCTTGCTATGTTTTGCATGAGTATATCACAGTCTATTTGGTGTTGCGAATCACATTTAGCGTTTTTAGCCTTGCCCTTGGCATATTCACCGCAACGAGCAATGTACCTTATGCTGTTGTCATTTCTGTGATCTGTGCGTATGTGTAGCTTGGAGGCGCAATCTTTACAAAAGAGTAAACCCGACAATGGGTGAATATAGCCGTCACCATTAGGTCTCTTGACTGGTGCGTTTTCAAGTATTCTCTGTACGTTTTCAAAGGTAATTCGGTCGATTATTGGCTCATGCACGTTTTCCGTTATATGCCATTCGCTTTTATCAACATAGTGATTTCTTTTATCTCTATAATGCTTTGTTGTCTTAAAATTCACGACATCGCCGCAATATTCCTGCCTTGTGAGGATGCGTGTAACGGTGGCTTTGTTCCAGTTATAGCGATTGGTTTCGTTTAAATGTCTACTTTTGGCTGTTCCACGGTCTTGGTCTTTCATGTAGAAAGTGGGCGTTGGCATTTGCTTCTCTTTTAGATGTATACAGATTTGGTTTCTATTTTTGCCGTCCAAAAACAGAGCGTAGATTATGCGGATAACTTCGGCTGCCGCTTCATCTATCAGCCAGAAATCTTTATTGTTTGGGTCTTTTACATATCCAAAGGGTGCTTCGGTAACGATAGGTTTACCGCTCATGCCTTTTGTTTTAATGCCTGTCTTAACCTTTTTGCTGATATCTTTAGCATACCATTCTGACATTATGTTAATAAAAGGCGCAAACTCTAATGTATTTGGCTCTGCGCTGTCAATACCGCTGTTTATTGCTATAAATCTTACTTGCTGGACACGCATCAGCTCCATGGCATTGCCGACTTCTAAATAATCTCGACCCCAACGGCTCATGTCTTTTATTATGATAGTACCTATTTTCCCATTACGCACATCATCAATCATGGCAGAATATGCAGGCCTGTCAAAAAAACGACCGCTTTCATCATCATCTATATAGTGCTTGATGTTTGTTAGCCGTTGTTGTTGGGCATAATCCTCTAAAAATTTCTTCTGATTTTGAATACTGTTACTTTCACCGCCGTCCCTGTCCTCATCACCTACGGACAACCGTGAGTATAGGGCAGTAATCTTGTTATATTTGTTCATGGGGCATTCCTCCTAACGTCAATATAATGTTCCATTACAGTTAAGATTATGCACTCCAACGTGCAGAGCCGTATTCCACATTTTTACGGTATTTCTTTGCGTTTTTCGACCTAGTGTAAACAATGCCTTTGATTATCAGCACACCAATCAAACCCATAAGCCAATCGGGATATGGCAAAAAATGATATAGTGCATG
>JAVBKA010000198.1:0-11571 GCA_031546715.1 Oscillospiraceae bacterium
CAAAGGTATGCCTAAGGATGTTTGGGAACAAACCAAAAAAATGAATGCCGATGCTAAGCGTTCACCTTTACTAGGCTTCAACTTTGACGTTGACCCAGTTAAGGGCGAAGTTGGACAATGTACTGCTGTTATCGACGAGTATAACAAGAGCATTTTATACGGAATTGCAACTAAAGAAAAATACGACGAATTCCTTTCAAAGCTTAAAGAAGCAGGCTCAGAAAAAATAATAGCAGAGATGCAAAAACAAATTGAAGCTTGGAAAGCCTCTAAGTAAACTGCCGTAATCAACATGATATCGTAAAACAGAAGGGGTGTGTCATAACACCCCTTCTGTTTAAAGCATATAATTTGGAGGTTGAAATGCAAATAACAATACTGCAAAACGAAGTCTGGTACGGCTTATGTACCCAAGCTGGTGTCAATCTTCCCTTTGACGAAAACTCTGTGTACAACGTAAACCTTGACCCTAACTTCACGGGAAATCAAGTCTCGCCGCTTTTACTGTCAAGCAAGGGGCGGTACGTCTGGGGAGATATTACGAGATGCACCGTTGAAAACGGCGTGATTACAATTGAAACTAAGGGAGAGCCTGTCCTTGAACAAGGAGGAAGCACTTTAAAGGAAGCCTACCTTTCTGCCTCAAGGCAATTTTTTCCGCCAAGCGGGAAAATGCCGCCTGATGTTTTCTTTGCCAAGCCTCAGTACAACACTTGGATTGAGCTAATGTACAATCAAAATGAGCTTGACATCAAAAACTATGCAAAAGCGATTATTGATAACGGTTTACCCGCCGGAGTATTCATGATTGATGACATTTGGTCTGATTATTACGGTAAATGGGAGTTTAACCATCAGCGATTCCCCAATCCGAAGGAAATGGTAGCATATTTGCACGAGCTTGGCTTTTTTGTCATGCTGTGGATATGCCCCTTTGTCACGCCGGATACAATTGAATTTCGGTATTTGCGGGATAAAAACATGCTGGTGAAAAACAGTGACGGAAAAGCAAAGTTAGTTGATTGGTGGAACGGTTATTCCGCCGTTCTTGATTTATCTAACCCCGAAACAGAGGCGTGGCTGAAAGAAAAATGCGATTTTCTTGTAAACGAGCTTGGTATTGACGGCTTTAAGTTTGACGCAGGTGACGGTATTTTTTATAGCGACAACGATATTACGTATGGCAACGTTAGCTCTAATACTCAGGCTTCCCTTTGGAATAAATTTGGGTTATACTATCCGTACAACGAGTTTAGGGCTTGCTATCAACATGCAAACCAGCCGTTGGTTCAACGATTAGCTGATAAAAACCACCGCTGGGATAATTTAGGCGTTTCTTCTCTCATACCTAACTCACTGGCTCAGGGAATGCTTGGTTACTCCTACACCTGCCCCGATATGATTGGCGGCGGCAGCTTTGCTGACTTTTTACCCGATGCGGTTAGCTTTGATTCGGAGCTAATGTTGCGTTTTTGCGCCGCGTCCGCACTGCTTCCGATGATGCAGTTTTCTGCTGCCCCATGGCGGCTGCTCAGTCAAGAGAATTTTGAAGGCTGCAAGAGACTTATTGAACTGCACAGCAAATTTTCTGATGAAATCTTATCTCTTGCAAGACATTCAGCAGAAACAGGAGAACCAATCATCCGCTATCTGGAGTACGTATTTCCCCACCAAGGTCTTGAGCATATTAGAACAGAGTTTATGCTTGGAGATAATATTTTAGTCGCTCCTGTAACGGAAAAAGGTGCGTCTGAAAGAGAAGTTGTTTTACCAAGTGGTAAATGGGCGGCTTTTGACGGAAATGTTTTTGACGGCGGTCAAACCGTGGTCGTAAAGGTAAGCCGTTATGATTTGCCATACTTTAAGAAAATTACCCAATTGCAATAACGGAGTGAAAATAAAATGAAAAACGGAATCACACAATTGCCCGATTTCAGCGACATGAGTGAATCTGCAAAGAAAATGCGCAATTTTTATGCCATAAAAAAGGATGCCCCCATTTTGCAGACAGAATTCGGTTATTATGTTCTGGAAAAATGGATTGAACAAGGGCATTTGAAACCAAAGGAAGATATAACGGATTACGATGCGTACCTGCGTGATGTTTTTGGTCATGATGAGCCAGGCGCAGAGCATATATACGGACTTGGCTGGTGTGAAGCAGGCTTTTTCCCATCCTTTGAAGAAAAACTTTTGGAAGACAGAGGCGAGCATGAGCTGGTGCAGGACTATGCCGGCCGCGCTGTGCTTTTCTTTAAAGGTCGCAGAAGCGGTTTTATGCCAGAATATGTAGACCATCCTGTTAAAGACCGAAAAACATGGGAAGAAAATGTTAAATGGCGGTTAAATCCAATGACATCGGGACGGTTGGAAACAACAGAAGAGGCGGTATCTGCGGCGGTTAAAGCGGCATCAAAAGGCAATGCCATCGTACAGCATGTAAGCGGAGGCTATATGTATCTGCGGAGTATGATTGGTCCCGAAGGTCTGCTGTATATGTTTTATGATGAGCCGGAATTAATCCACGATTGCATGAAAACGTGGTTTGATTTGTCGGATTTCGTAATTGCACATCACCAAAAAAGCGTTTCTTTTGATGAGCTGTTTTTCGGCGAGGATATTTGCTACAACCACGGTTCGTTAATATCACCCGACATGATGAAGGAATTTTTGCTTCCGTACTATCAGCAGCTTTATACGAATATGAAACGCAGAAATATTGACCAGAGCCGTACACTGCATTTTCAAATAGACACGGATGGTAACTGCGGCGATGTTATTGACATATATAAGACAATCGGTGTTGACTATATGAGTCCGTTTGAAGTCGCGTCCGGTTGCGACGTTGTAACGCTGGGAGAAAAGCATCCCGATTTGCGTATGTCCGGTGGCATTGATAAGCGCATTCTTGCAACTAGCAAAGATGCAATTGACCGCCATTTAGACTATATTATGCCTGCCATGAAAAAACGCGGCGGATATATCCCCACCTGCGACCATGGTGTGCCCGAAGAAGTTCCATTTGAGTTATACATGCATTTTCGTAAGAGAATGGCTGAGTATAAGTAATAAAACCGTCAGGTGGTGGCTGGGTTGACCTCAAAAGAAAATCAGGTTTTATGGTATGACAAACAAGCAAGCGTTTGGGAGGAGTGTCTCCCGTTAGGCAACGGTGAAATAGGCGCAATGCTTAGCGGAGGCGTTGACTTTGAAAAAGTTCAGCTTAATCATAGCTGTGTTTGGTCGGGTTTTCCCAAAACCTCGACTAACTCAAAGGGTAGGGATTTTTTACCGGAAGTGAGACGGCTGATTGATGACGGTGAGTACAAAAAGGCCGAAAAAATTGTCCAAGAAAGCATGTGCGGAAGCTATTCCGAGAGCTATTTACCCGCCTGTGACTTATATTTGCAATATACTACAAGCGGAGTAATCAGTGATTACAGAAGAGAATTGGATTTAACGACGGCTGTTTCAGAGGTATCCTTTTGCGAGAGCAACGATACCTCAAGGGATAACCCTGCAAAAGTTCACCGAGAATATCTTGTCTCCGCCGTTGATAAGGTTATGGCAATCCGGCTACGTCCAGAAGAAGGCAAAACCCTTGCCATTACTGCCTTTGTGGATAGTGTCTTAAGAAATGAAAACAAAGCAGTGGCAGAATCCAGATACTTGTCGTTATCTGGAATTTGCCCAAGTCATGTTGAACCGAGCTTCATCGAGGGTTGTGAAGCTCCGATAATTTATGACGATGCAAAAGAAACTATACTCTTTGAAGCTCTTGTCAAAATTGTTCCTCAAGGCGGGCATTGCGTTGCAATCGGTAACAAGCTGCACTTTTATGAGACCTCAGAAATTTGTATATATATGTCAATTGGTACAAGCTTTGCTGCTTTTGATAAGATTCCGAATGTAAAAATTGATTTAACGCCAATTGTTGAAGCGGCAGCGCAAAAAGGGTTTGTAAAAATAAAATCTGACCATATTGCTGACTATCAAGCTCTATATAACCGAGTGTCACTTCAAATATATGCAGATAACGATAGCGAAAAGCCGTTAGTTCCCACAGCCCTTCGGCTGGAACATTTTAAGACAGATAAAACGGATGTGTCAATAGCTCTGCTGCTATTTCATTACGGACGATATCTTCTGATTTCCGCTTCACGAGGGAATTCGCAGGTAATGAATCTGCAAGGCTTATGGAACAAGGATTTACGTCCGGCATGGAGTTCAAATCTGACTGTAAATATTAATACGCAAATGAACTATTGGCCTGTTGAGGTTTGCAACTTGCATGAACTGCACAGTCCACTCATAAACGCTTTATCCGAAATGTCTGTATCAGGCGAGAGGACAGCGCGGGAAAACTACGGAATGAATGGTTTTGTTGTGCATCACAATGTCGATATATGGCGCATGACAACCCCTAGCGGAGGCTTGCCTGTGTGGGCGTTCTGGCCGATGTCCGCGCCGTGGTTTTGTCGCCATGTCTGGGAGCATTATGTTTTTTATCCCGATGAAAATTATTTGGTTTCAATTGCATACCCGCTCATGAAAAAATCCGCTGAATTTTTACTAGAATGGGCTTATGTTGACAAAAATGGTTATCTGACGACTTCTCCCTCCACCTCTCCGGAAAACTGGTTTTTGACGGAGTCAGGTGAAAATTGCAGCGTTAGCAAGGGCTGCACTATGGACATCTCACTTATGCGGGAGCTTTTTACAAATTGCATTTCTGCCGCTGATTTATTGGGTATTGACGATAATTTCGTGAGTGCTTTAAAAGATGCGCTGCAAAAGCTTCCACCCCACAAAATAGGAAAGCATGGTCAGCTTATGGAATGGTCTGTGGATTTTGAAGAAGCAGAAATCGGACATAGGCATTTATCGCATTTGTACGGATTATATCCCGGAAATGAGTCAACCCTAAACAACGAAGAGCTTTTAAACGCCAGTAAAACGTCAATTCAAAGGCGGATAGATGGTGGCAGTGGATATACAGGCTGGAGCTGCGCGTGGATAATCAACTTGTACGCTAGATTAAAGGACAATAAAATGTCTTGGAGCTTTGTGGAAAAATTCATTCAGAACTCAACATATCCAAATTTGTTTTGCGCCCACCCACCCTTTCAAATTGACGGTAATTTTGGATTCACTGCCGGTATCGCAGAAATGTTGCTACAAAGTCACAACGGATACATTGACATATTGCCAGCGTTGCCAGTACAATGGGCGTGCGGCAGCGTCGAGGGTTTATGTGCAAGGGGCGGCTTTGTTGTTGATATTGAGTGGGAAAACTATTGCGCCGTTAAGGTTGCGGTTACTTCCGCTTTTTCAGGCGTGTGTGTGTTAAAACTAAACAGCGGCATAAAAAGCAAAGACAATCTAATTTGTGGGGACGATATGTTTAAGTTTTTAGCAGAATCAGGAACAAAATATTATTTTGAGTAACAGTAGGGAGGAAACCGTTCTTGTTGCAGTATATATCCGCTGATAAGTCAATTCAAACTGGAAAAATCGGTCAGGCGAAAATGATTCGCATTTATAGGCTTGAAAAACTCAAGAATCTTGTATGTAAGGACGCATTATTTGCAGCCCTGTACACGGACGTAAAGTTTTTAACAGGGCAATTGTCAGCAATTGAGCAGGTGTACGCCAAAACCAAAGATTATGCGAATACTATAGTTTCAGTTAAGCATGTCAATCATGAAATCAGCCATATTGCGATTAACTACACCGACGAAAACTGTCCGCCGCAATTCAAGCTTGAAATCGTGGGAACCGAGGGCATTGTGGATTACAATAGCGAGAAAGCTCTTTCGGTTTACGGAAGCACCCCTTTTGATAAAAATTGCTGTGTGGATTACAGTAGCTACAGCGTTTTTATGAAGGACGATAACGACCAAACTGTCATGGATGTCATTTCAATGATAGAACGCTCCATAATCAATAAAAAGCCCGTTAGGAGAGGTGTATAGTGAAGGTTGCAATACTTGGCTGCGCGCATATGCATTCCTACGGTTATGCAAGCGAGCTGAAAAAACTAGGCTGCGAAATAATCGGTATTTACGACCACAACACTGACGCGGGAACAATATTTGCGGATAAAAACCAAGTTGCATTTTATTCCAGCGCAGAAGAATTACTGTCCCTAAAGCCAGATGCGGCAGTGGTCTGTTCGGAAAACGTATATCACAAAAAATATTCCCTTCTCGCCGCAGAACGCGGAATCCATGTTATCGTTGAAAAACCCATTGCCACGACCATCGAGGATGCCGAAGAAATGATAGCTTGCTGCAAGGCAAACAACGTTTTACTGATGGTTTGCTTCCCTGTACGGTACTGCACACCTGTTAAGGACGCGAAATTTCTTATTGACAATGGGCAGACAGGAGATATATTATCTATAACAGCAACAAATCACGGCATGATGCCGAACGGTTGGTTTATTGACAAGGAGCTGTCCGGCGGCGGTGCAGGTATTGACCATACCGTTCATGTGGCGGATATTATGCACTGGATTTTAAAAAGCGATGTGAAAGAAGTTTACGCCGTTATGGAAACCCTGTTTCATGACGTTACCGTTGATGATTGCGGTCATATTTTACTGGAATTTGACAACGGCACTATCGGAAGTATCGATTTTTCTTGGAACAGACCGAAGTCCTTCCCCACATGGGGCGATGTCACTCTTGAAATTAATGGTAGCAAGCGAAGCATTAGTGTAGACGCATTTTCAGAGCAGCTAACCATATATAGCAACACAAGCGAAAAATCCGCCGAGTATTATTCCTTTGGGTCGAACATGGATTATGAAATGCTTATGGATTTTAAAAATGCAATTGAAAACGGAAATCAGTCACCTATCACGGGAGAGGACGGCTTATTTGCACTAAAGGTCGCACTTATGGCTTACCGCGCTAATTCTCATAACTAAAGCACGGACTGGAGCTGTTGGCGACGAATTGAAGTGTGGTTTTTGCTTTTCACCGACGAAATTGGAAAGGGTGTAGGCGATGAAACAGCTAAAATGCATTTTGAGTATTTTACTTTGCATTTGCCTCTTGGCGGGGTGTGCGCAGAATGCTGTGAATACCGATGGGTCTACTGCAAGCCCGCTCAATTCCCCAGAACCGTCTCCCACAGAAACTACTGCGCCAAGTACCTCAACAGGGCAAAGCGAAAATCAAAACGAGCTTGCAAACATAAAAACACAGGATATTCTCACCTTTTTAACCGAACTTGAGGACAGAGTCACGGGCAGTGAAGCCAACGCCTCCGCCTGCGATTATATTGCTGAGCTATATGAAAAAATTGGATTACTGCCATATGTAAAGGATGGCTATCCTTGGGAATACACTCAGCAAATAGACGGCGAGAGTGTGTCCGTTAATAATGTTGTGGGGTATTTTAAAGGGAAGGACAGTAAAAGAGCCGCTGTAATATCATGTCATTTAGATGCTGTAGCTGGTTCTCCCGGAGCTGTTGACAATGCGTCAGGTGTGGCGGCTCTGCTGCAAACCGCCGCTAAGTTGAGCGCGGACAAAAACGCTCTTGAGACCGATGTGATATTCTGCGCTTTTAACGGCGAGGAACAATTTTTTCTCGGAAGTATTGCCTTTGTTGAGGAATTTAAGGGTTCTTATGAACAGGTCTATAATATTAACTACGACTGCGTTGGCGCTACATACGGCGGGGACTATATGCTTGGCGCATCGTCGGACGAAGTCGGGTATAAATTAAATATGGCGGTGAGAAAAGTTTTTGACGACTGTGATATTGGTTACAGTGAGTTTCCCGTCAGCAGTGTCCGCTCGGACCATTTAAGCTTTCACAATGCAGGAATCCCAAATATAACCCTTACGCAGATTAACGTTCTTTCCCAAAACCATTCCCCTCAGGATACGATTGACCGTCTGGACAAAGGCTTGATAGATGAATTATCAGGTGTAGTCGCTGATTTTATCGTTTCAAGCAAGGGCGAAGCTTACGCTCCGTAGTTATACTAATCACTAACTAAACATTGCAATAGATAGTCGTCTGAAATTGTGATTATACTAACCACTATTATAAATGAATGATTGCCTTCTTTCATAAAATGCAGTAAAATAGCATTATGAAAGGGGGCTTTTTCTATGTTCAAGATTATGACAGGTGCGCAGGCTGCTGACTTAATTCCTGACGGTGCATGTATCGCCATCAATTCTTTTTTAGCCCTTGCAAACCCTGACGGGCTTCATGCAGCTTTAGCCGAACGATTTGACCTCACGGGACATCCCAACAATTTAGAGATTTTTTGCGCTTCTGGCTTTGGCGGCTGGAGCGAGGAACTTTTTGCAGACCGATATATTAAATTAGGCGCAGTGCGGCGAGTTGTGGCAAGCCACTTTACAAGTATGCCCGCCGTGGTAAGGCTTGCTTACGAGAACAAAATAGAGTGCTATTGTATGCCATTGGGGGTACTGTCTCACGCTATCCGAGCCGCCGCCGCAGGGCGCAAGGACTATCTTACAAAGGTAGGTCTTGGCATATTTGTAGACCCTAGGCTGGACGGAGCGGGCATCAACGAATGCTCAAAGGATGAGCTTGTGAAGCTAACTCATGTTGACGGCGAGGAGTACCTGCTGTACAAAACTCCTCAAATTGACATTGCATTTATTAAAGGTACAACAGTTGACCCAAACGGTAATATCACCTTTGAAAACGAAAATGTAACCATTGACGCATTGGCGACGGCTCATGCGGCGAAAACCAACGGCGGTAAGGTAATTGTGCAGGTTGAAAGAGTTAGCCATGTATTCGCCCGCCCACGGAACGTTATTCTCCCCGGTGCGCTGGTAGATGCCGTAGTTGTTTGCGACGAGCTGCCAGATATTCAAAAGCCAAGTCCGATTTTGTCTGGCGATGTGCATGTTCCCACAACTCAAATGGACTATTGGATGGGCAAGCTTACCCCTTCGGGAAAGCGTGGCGCACAAACCGAGGACTGCACCGCTGACATTATCGGTCATCGTGCGGCAAAGGAGTTACAAAAGGGCTTGTCACTATTCAAGACGGCGAAAAGGTGATAATCAAGTCGGAGGGTACTATTCCTAAGTTTAAGGACGAAATCGCAGCTATCAGTTTTTCTGCTAAAAACGCCCTTAAAAGAGGGCAGAGAGTGCTTTATGTAACAGAACGCTGCGTTTTTGGACTGACGCCCAAGGGCTTGAAGCTCCTTGAGGTGTTTGAGGGCATAGATGAGCAGAACCAAGTAAGGCAGTTACTTAGCTTTGACCTTGATGAGGGTTGGAAATTTTTGGTTTAATATTATTTGATTGGGTGTGTATAAATGTACAAAAGATCTGCTCCGATATGTGCTCTGATACTCGCTGTTTGCCTTCTTTCAGGCTGCACGTCGGATGCGTCTGTTCCTCCATCAGTGTCAGTTGTGTTCGAAACCTCCACCACACCGTCTGAGCCGCCTTTGCCGTCTAATAATGCTACTATATCACCATCGGAGTTACTGCACAGTCCTTCTGCTTCTAATCGTCCGGCGATTGACTTAACCAACGAACCCCCGCTAAGTGAATACCAGCAAACCATGCCAGTTCCTGACTTTCTGGACACAGAGCTTCAAACACTTTACCGCAAAGCAAGTAACTTGTATGTCGGTCCATTTGGTTTTATGTCTATGGATATTGAATATGCGACGTTCGAAGAACAAACCCTTTCGCAATATGAGTCTGTAAATGTAAATGGATATGAGTACCTAAAGGCACACGGAAGATATAAACACTGGGAGGATTTCTTCATTGTAACGCACTCAATTTTTACTGACGAATATTTTAATGACCTTAATACAATTTCTGACGGAATGGATAGATTTGCCGAGAAAGACGGGAACCTTTGCGTACTGGATGTGGCAAATGGCAGCTCACCGCACAGAAACGAGAATTTCCCAGATGAATTTGCGCTTTTGGAAAGAACCGATACCACAATATCTTTTACCGTGAAAGGTTTTTACTCATACGGTTATCCCCACGAAGGCGAATCTTTTGAGGAACGGGATGCACGGCTTAAGGCAGGTTACGAATCTACTGAAGAATTTCCAATCGAGATGATTATGACAGACGGCGGATGGCGTTTTAGCAAATTTGCAGATACAGTACTTGATATGAGTTACATCGGATAGCAATGGCCAGTTTTTATAAGCATAATTTTATATGAATGGAGTAGTTTTTATGATATTTGCAGTTAGTACCTATGATTTTTACTCTAAACTCAGCACTGGTGAGCTTAACCTCATGCAAATTCCGCAGATTGCCAAGGACATCGGCTTTGATGCCATCGAAGTTGCAGGAATTGAACCAAAGGACGGTAAAACAGCTCTGGAAATTGCCAAAGCCTTTCGCCTAGAATGCGAAAGAGTTGGAACAAAGGTAGTGTCTTACTCTGTCAGCGGAGAATTTCTCAAAAACGATGTAGATACCGAGGCGGAGCGGCTTTACAAAGAAGTTGACATTGCTCACGCACTGGGCGCAGTGTACATGCGCCATGACGTAACTTGGGCGACCAGCTTTGACGGGCATAAAAGCTTTGCAAAAAATCTCCACCGCTTGGCAGACGGCTGCCGCAAGGTCACTGTCTACGCTGAAAAGCTGGGAATTGTAACCACAATTGAAAATCACGGGCAATACTGTCAGGACAGTGAACGAGTTGAGATGCTTATCGACGAGGTCAATCATCCTAACTATGGCGCGCAGGTTGACTTAGGCAACTTCCTTTGCGTGGACGAAAACCCAACAACAGCACTTGGTCGGCTGAGACCATATATAAGGACTGTGCATGTAAAGGATTTTATTTTCCATCAAGGCGACACCGAGCCGTCAAAAGAGTACTCATGGTTTCCCACACGAGGCGGAAACTTTCTTAGAGGTACAGTAGCGGGCAAAGGCGTTGTACCACTGGTGCAATGCTTTAGAATGCTCAAGAAGTACGGCTATGACGGCGTGGTTACCTTGGAGTACGAAGGTCAAGAGGATTGCGTCCAAGCGGTGGCTGAGGGGTTGAGGTTTATAAAAAGCAATATGGGTGCTCGCCACCCGTAGTCAGAAAATTACGTTCCGCAGCGTTTGACAAGGCAGTAGATGGTGCGCAGCATCATTTACTGCCTTGTCATAAGCGGAGGAAGGTTATTTTCTGCGCACGGAGGGTGAAGCGAGCCTGACAATTGGTGCTCGCCACCCGTAGTCAGAAAATTACGTTCCGCAGCGTTTGACAAGGCAGTAGATGGTGCGCAGCATCATTTAGACTGTCAAAAAAGATTTGTCGTTTATCAAAATGCATAAATATTGATGAAGGTATGTAGGGCGTGGCTTCCAGACACGCCGAAATCTGCATCTTTTTGTACGTTTACGGTGCGTCAAGGATGCCGCACCCTACGACTTTCGTGCAACATTTTTACGCATTAGTGTTGTTTGACAGCCTATGGCGGCGGTATAGACTAATCTATACCGCCGCCATTTTAATTACAGTTCTTATTCCTGAACACTTCCTGACAGCTCACCCTACGAACAAAACCTGTGCTTTCCT
>JAVBKA010000174.1:0-5641 GCA_031546715.1 Oscillospiraceae bacterium
ATGCTATAACAGCTGGTTACGAAATAACTAAACCAGGTGACAGCGAAGCAAAACCTGATCCAGAAGTCACTACTGATCCTGTAGCAGTTGACCCAGAAACAACACCTGCACCAACTGATCCAAGTGTACCAACTGATCCAAGTGTACCAACTGATTCGGGCAAAACACCTGTTCCAGAAAAACCAGCACCAACAGAACCAGGTAAGACACCAGATCCGAAAGCGCCAACGACACAACCTGCTGATAAGCCAGCAACGGAAAAGCCTACAACAAA
Source organism: Oscillospiraceae bacterium (assembly GCA_031546715.1). Taxonomy (GTDB): domain Bacteria; phylum Bacillota; class Clostridia; order Oscillospirales; family UBA929; genus JAVBKA01. Next base: position 275 of record JAVBKA010000174.1, read on the forward strand.
TCCTGCACCGAAACCAAGTGAAATCACATGGATGCCGCATTATGCAACACGTATAATCAAGGCTGCCTACGATGAACCGATCTATACAACAGAACCTGTCTATGAAACGCAACCTGTCTATACAGATCAGCCCGTCTACACAGAACAACCGATCTATGAGATCCACAAGATCGAAAACGGGACAGGTCTTGACCTCACCGTAGAGTTTGCGAAGTATAAAGCAAACGGCGGACCATACGCTTGGCCAGACTGGCAGGACGTGTTTAATCACAACAGTTTTCATACTGCGCAAGTCCAAGTCGGAACGAAAAAAGTTCAAACTGGAACCCAAAAAGTCCAAACAGGAACAAAGCAGGTCCAAGTCGGAACCAAACAGGTACAATCTGGAACAAAGCACCATGATGCAGTAACTGAGCAATACATTGACTATTACTACAACAAGGACAATCCAAGTCAGCACAAATAAAACTAAATGAATCCATAGAGAAATCTACGGGTTCATTTTTTTTAAGAAGATCATCACTTTCACATCGTACCCCGCGGCTACCGAGTAATGAGAAAATAATGAAATAAGGAGTGGATCATGATTCGAGTACTTCAACTTGTGATTTGAACTATCTAAACAACACCGGTATATGATTTCTAGTCATATTTCCACCCTCATAAAAAAAACCACCAACCCACTATTGGAAAGAAATATAGCCATGACATGGCATTAAAACGGGCGCAGTGAAAACAAATCATCATTTCACAACAAAATTCGAATAGTTTGACCATTTCTGGTTTCATAGTGACCAGAAAACGGGCATAAAACTGGCGAGTTATCACTCCGAACACAAGCAACGCCCAAAAACTGAAACAATAAAGTCCAGTTAAACGACAAGTTCAGAGATTTCGAGTAATAATTAAAAAAGAAACCACACATGAGTGTTTCGGAAAATACATTAGACGTGCTTAAGAGAAGAACCAAATCTTACGCTAAAAGATGTCACGCAATCTATGGAAATGTCAGGCTCGTAACACACTTCGACTTACATCGAATGCATCACCAAAATCACCACGCTACATAACAAATTACGCATAAATGTAATAATTTAACATTTATGCACACATGGGTTTTCACCCTCTCAATTTTTGCGTACTAGACACACGATGACCAGGGCGTTTGAGGGTCGTGCTACGCACATTGCGTACCAGTACGCATAAAAATCGCTCCTCTAACAAAAAAATTGCGTACTCGCGTTGCGCTCCGCAAACCACTGCGCTGCGGGGCTTACGCTCCTCACTTGTGAAGGATTTACCGGCAGTTTCTTAACGCTTCGCTAAAACATGCCGAATATCAAAAAGGGCATAAGACGTCACAACCCAGCGGTGCGATAACACTCACCTTCTGGGGTCGGCATAGCCGACGTGACTGTCCGCTAAAGCGGCCACCTCGCCAACGCGAGGGTCTTACAGTGATTCGTTTCGTTCCTTACTCTGCGAGTTGCCCGTAAATGAGTTCTACGTTTGTTACAGCTATTCCTCAAGCGAAAAAATAGTGACAGTATTTTTAAAAATGTGTCTGAAAACTAAGGAAAAATCATAACAGCAAACATAGCATTTCATGCTTCGAGTTCGAGCGAAAATAATCCTTTAAGTAACAACAAAAGGGTTAAGATAATGGTAGTACAAATGAAATTCGATCTAATTGTTGAAGGAAATATCCTTATGTATTACCAAACCTAGAACTTTCACCATCAAAAATAAATTCAGAAAGGGTGAACAAAAATTTCAGATATCTGTACAAATTATTTAACTGTTACTGGAGTGGCAACACTGACCTCATTTGATAAGCAATTCAAGAAAGATCATATCAGATATGAGAGACCGTCAAAAAGCACTATCATACCCAAAGAAAGCAAAGGGTACTCATTTCAGAACTTTCTTCCGATAAGCGAAGAAGTTTATCTTGAAAAAGGTTATAATACAGAATTTGATGCTTGGGGTTCAACTGATCTTTGGGTTTATCTAAAGTCATACATCAACGGTTTCGATGGTGGTATAACACGCACGCATATCGTGGAAATGGACTATTCTGAGTCATATATGGGGTTATACAAAAAAGCGGAACAAGATGCAATCTGTCCGAGAAATCACGCTATCCTATACGATTTCACGACCATATGGAGCAATCCATACGAAGTTGTAATAGAAATGTCAAAGCAATATCCTATGTTGACATTTCATCTTAAATTTAGCATTGAGTTATACTTTGCAGGAGACGCATCATTCAAAGCTGGAGAAATTATCAGTGCTGAATTTTGTGATGTCAAAAAAGATGGGGACTTACCTTTCAGAGAATTCATGTTGAGTCACGGACTGAAAGAATACACACCCTGCACTAGTTGCGGTCTTCTCATCACAGATTTGGAAAAAGAAAGGGCCGGATGCCCTGGTTGCAGGCAAAAGAAAATGTGACCTAAAGAAATATAGCAACTGTGAACTGTCCTCCAAGTTCGATTGAGAAGTTGGAGGACTTATTTCCTACAAATTCATCATAGCTTCAAAATCGACTAGTGTCACATTTTTAAGTTCAGAAGCTCTTTCAACACAACCTTTGGTAAATCCAGTTTTAGCAAATAGATAATATTGTGTAGCAGTCTGATGGAACAGTGTACTTTTTTCTACTAGCGTCTCAAGCACTGACGTATAAACTGTTTCGTTGGACCATTTACATTCACAGTAAATAGATGCATCATTACCAGCAGTACAAATAATATCAATTTCAGCCTCACGCTTTTTTTTCGAATCATTCCCCCACCAGCGACCCAAATCAGTAAAGTTGCAAGCAGCTTTACCTTGTCTGTTAAGCTCCCATAAATATTGTTTGCAGATTTCCTCAAATACACCACCCATAAAAGTTGAAATCTGTGGTGCGATCTTTTGATAGGCAATTTCAGTTAACCCGCGATTGATCGAAGCAATGTTATCTGGAACAAAGCGATACCAAAAACGAAACATAGAATCTTCAATCGTGTAGATCGCTTTTCGTGAATTGCTCGTGCCAAATGGTGTTTCTTTTTTTACTATCCCCAAAGAAATCATTTTATTTAGATAGCTTGTTGCGAGCGCTGTATCAATGTCCGTCTTTGAACAAATCTCTGACATTCTGGAAGAGCCTGTGGCGATAGCTCTAATAATTGAATTGTATTGCGCAGGGTCGCGGCATTCCTGCTTGATTAAATTCGTTGGTTCTTCGAACAAATAAGCATTTGGCTCTAAAAAGTTGGTTTTGATATTATCGTCAACACTTAAATTGTCGTCCATTAATGACATGTAAAGCGGGATACCTCCAGTAATGCCATAGATCGTTGCTAAATCTATTTTGTTAAAGTTTTTATAATAGTTTCTAACTTCGAAAAACTCGAAAGGTAATATTTTAAACTGACAAGTCCGTCTTCCGAAAAGCGGGCTCTCATACCCAAGCACTTGATTTTCCATAAATGACATTGAAGATCCACACAAAATGATAAAGAGATTTGAATTCTCTTTATTTTTGTCAATCAATACTTGCAAAACAGATGAAACAGCTTTATAGCTTCCAGCGAGATATGGATATTCATCGATTACAAATACAATTCTGCGTTTCTCAGCAATTTTAAAAACTGTCTCTAATGCCTCTTGAAAACTTGAAAAACTGCCTGATGTGTCTGCGAAATCTTCAGAAAGAGCGTAAATGCTTTTACTAATGCCTTCAAGATTCTCTTTTGCATTGCCCTCGATTCCAGTATAGAAAATTGTCTCCTTATCCTTTATAAACTCATTGATCAAAGTAGTTTTTCCAACACGACGGCGACCATACATAATGGCAACCTCGAATTTTCCACTATTGTACCTCTTATTTAAGTTATCGAGTTCCCTAGTTCTTCCTATGAACATTAAAACAACTCCCTTTAGTTAACTGTAGTTTAGTCAATTATACTTTACTAAACTATTCTTTTCAAGTTTGTTGCACTGATAATTACTACACATGTTTCTCCAGAACAACTTTTCCTTATGAACCTTTGTTAGTAGTCATTCAAAAACCATTGCAGAGTACTTTTTCTGTTAAAACATCACAGCTTCATAGCTGTCGAGCGCAAATACGGATTGAGAACTCAGGAATGGCAGAGTTCCACGACTATCATGAGATTTGAGGTAATCGTTATGGCTAGGAAGAAGAAAATTGACGAATTTTTATTTGAAAAGGTGTATGAGGTCTTAAGTATCAAGCAAGTTGTTACAGTTCGAGAAGATATAACGAACCCTTTTTTATGTACGCCCTCTGCTGTCGCAAAGCTTGTTCAAAACGAAATTGCAGACGATGACAGAGAAATTTTTCTAGTAATTGCTTTGAATTCAAAGAATAAAGTTATTGCTATTCATAGATGTCATATTGGAAGTATTAATAGATCGATTGTGCATCCAAGGGAGGTTTACAAAGCAGCTATCTTGAATAATGCTGCAAGTATTGTTATTGGACATCAGCACCCCTCTGGAAATACAGACCCATCAACAGAAGATATTGAAGTAACGAAAAGACTTAAAGAAGCTGGGAAAATCATTGGGATTGAAGTTTTAGATCATCTGATTGTTTCTCCTACCGAATATACATCTTTGCGGGAAGCAGGATATATGTAGATGACTACATTAGGTGATAGGAATTTATGGTTCGATTTCTGTGTAAATGTGACGAAATTATGACACTTTTAAATTTTGTTTTGAATTCAAAAATGAATCTCCTCATATATGAGAAGATTGCTCAAAAACCACTATTTACAGAGGTTTGAAAGACTTTCTAGACAGTGATAAGCTTTTATCAACGAATTAATTTGCTCCATAAATATGACTGATTGATACTTTTTTTCGTGAAATTCGCGAGTGATTTTGAAGTTTTAGTTATTCAGTTTGAATTTGAGAGCGTTTTACCGTTCTCCATCATAATGGACAATCCTAAGGGCATAAACTTATTCGGAAGGGGGTAAGAAATCGTGAATGTAATCATGCACTTTCCAAAATCAGAGAGCTGTATTAAAGACCTGAGTGATAAAATAGCAACAGTTCATGCAGAAGCTGTTGCAACGCATTTAGGGCGATTATCTTGCCCCAAAGACCAGAAATTGAAACTTGTAGAGGAAGCAATACAACAACTTAAAGCAATTTGATTCATAAGTCAAAATTTTAAATAGTAATTGTTGTGCCCTTATAAGTTTATTCACCCAATACAAAGCTGAATTTTAAATCCCTCAGCTTTGTTTTTTTGTGAATTGCAAACCATCTGTCATGCTGCATTACTGTTGTTTTTCGCAATAAATTCGGGTATAATAAAATTAAATTTTATATTTA
>JAVBKA010000021.1:0-10267 GCA_031546715.1 Oscillospiraceae bacterium
ATTCAACTGGGTCTTCAAGGGTTAAAATGTGGTTATTTTTCTTGGAATTAATAGCGTCAATGATACAGGCAAGAGTTGTCGATTTTCCTGCTCCAGCAGGTCCTGTTACCAACACCAGACCTCTTGTTTTTTTGTACAAATTAAAGACTGCGTCAGGAATGCCAAGCTCTTTCGGGTCAGGGAGAGTTAGCTGCACAACTCTGACCACTGCCGCAATTGAGTTACGCTGTCTGAATGCGTTAATTCTAAAACGCCCGACACCGTATACGGAGAAGGAAAAGTCACAATCCCCTGTTTTAAGAAAGTCTTGAAAAACGTGTCCAGTGGACATATCAAAAATTTCTTCAATAAGCTCGGCCGTATCGTTTGGCATTAGCCTAAAATCAGCAATAGGTTTAATCGAACCATCCTTTTTAAACATCGGGGGTGAACCTGCGGTAATAAATATGTCCGAAGCTTTCTCCAGTGCGGCCTTTGCAAGCATTTCTCTTGCTGTTTCTTTAATTGACATGTGAACCTCCTAATTTGGGAGCCAAACGTTTGACTCATCATTCCCATCGGTAAAATGCTCTTGCTGTTGTTTATATGATTGTATCTCAAAGCCTTTGCTGTTGCGCTTAATGACGATATTTAAAGCTTGTTTTCTGTTTTTTAACAGCTTATTTCCGACTTTGGTTTCGCTCTCTTCCAAAACCAAGGTTATATCCGCAGTGTCACCATCAATCTTCCATCCCGCATCGGTTAGGGACGCAAAGCCTTGACTTTTAACAATTTCGTTCGCCTCAGACAGGCAGTTTTGCCCCATCGTATCAAGCAAATAGTAACGTTGAACCCACGTCGCACCCTTTCGGGAGAGCATAAGGTCTGAATGCGCGGTGGTCATTGCCAGAACGCCGAATATGGAAAGGGCGAGCATAATCAAAATTATAAGAATAATCGCTCCGCCCCGCATTGAAACAATATTTTTCATCGGCTTCCACCCTGCCAAACCGCTGCACTTAGCTCAAAAATACTTTCCGCATTGTCGGTCGTTTCAAAGTATGCTTCAACCTCATATAGAGAAACCGAAATATTTTGAATATCTGGCTTATCAGCTTGGGTTATCTCGGTAACCATAATAAAGGCGGCGTTGTCTTTTTCAGCAGCCGTCCAGTCCGAGCCGTAAAACGTACTCGAAGGCGCAATGCCGTTTAGCCGAAACGCCTCGATTGCTGACTGAGCCAGAAGTGACGCTGTATCAGTGTTTACAGCCCTTTGTTGAACATGAGACGAAAGTGTGAACATTTGAACAACAATCAAACTGACTACCGCAAGTACACCAATTGACAGAATTATCTCAATAAGTGCTATGCCGCTATTTTTCTTCATACAGTCTTTACCTCCCCTAAACTTCAGCATTTGCAATAGACTAATCTGCTCTTAACGACAAAGAAAGTGAGCGAGAGTAATCTTTTCTGATTGCCAATAGGTGCAGCATACCTTTATCCATATAAAACGACAAATTGTCAAGCCTGACCAGTTGGTCGCCTAATTCAGGGTCAAAAGCGGAGCTATTATTGCTAAAGCTTTCCATGAGCCACCCTTTGTACAGGTACACCCGATTCACATCGTCGCCGTCTGACAGTCTTAGGCAGTCGCCATATTCTGTGCTTTCAATGGAAAGCGCGTCCTTTTCATCGGCGTGACGTATATGCATAGCTAAAAAAGACAGCGCAACCCTGACATCAGAAGCCTTTTCACGTTTTTCGAATATACGTTCATACGCTTGTGCGCCTTGAGTTACAACCAACAGGGAGGTTATGCCAAAAAGCAACAATAACGCCGCCATTGCAAGCAATTCCACCGTTTTTACGTATTTCATTGGCACACCTCCTTGATTTAAGCATAAGCCACTGGCTTTTAATTATTGTCAATTTTAGTGACTTTTAGAAAACAGAAGTCCGTTACGTCTTTGGAATTACTATAACCGTCGGTTTGACATTTGCTTGCTCCCATGTCTGAAATTCGACAGTAAATCGCTTTTTGTCATACAACAGTCCGTAATGCTCCTCAAGATACTCAACACTGGGCGGATACGCTCCTTCCAATGCATAACACTGGGTTGCAGAGCGCAAAATACTGTCACGAAGCTTTTGCACCGATTCCTCCGATGCTGGTCGATTACTTGGAAAGCGAAGAAAAAATATTACGCTTAACACAACAAGAAACGCTACAGCCGCAAGGGGATTAACCCAAACAGGATATCCTTTAAGCTTCATAATACGCACCTAGCCGATATTAGACATAATGTCAATAAGCGGCAACATTACACTCACCATTATTATTCCAACGACTATGGAAAGAATTGAAACAAACACAGGCTCAATTATTCCCGTGAGCTTTTTCAGCGTACTTTCTACCTTTTTACTGTAAATCTCTGATAATTTTGTCATCATCATGTCCAACTCGCCTGTTTTAACTCCGATTGCAAGCAACTTGGAAAATTGCTCAGGGAAAATTTCTGCATTTTTGACAACGTCACTAAGCGATTCGCCGTTTTTCATTTGCTCATTGCACTTTGCAAATTTTTCTGAAAGATAGCTGTTTCCCAATAATTCACCCGCAAGCTCCATTGAAACGCTGACTTCCACTCCTGCGTGCAACAAAAACGCCATAGCCACTGAAAATCGCTCAGCAGCCATCATTTTATAAACTGAGCGGGTAAAAATGCTCCTCGCCTTGAACCTTTCTGCAAATTCTGCGCCCTGTTTTGAATGTTTTATTACAAAAAACGCCGCAACAGCAAGAATTGCCAGAAACCAAAAGAAGCGCGAGAACTTTTCGCCGAAATCAATCAATGCGGCGGCAATCCATGGCAGCTCGTCTTGCCCAAGCGATGCCAAAACGCTTGAAAACAGAGGCAAAACCCTAACAATCAGCACGAAAACCACCAGCGTCATAATAGATAGCAGCATAAGCGGATACGTTATTGCCGACCTCACCTGTTGCTTAAGCTCCGTTTGACGTTCGTAAAACAGGGTGAGAGCATCCATAACTTCATCAAGTTTGCCCGATTGTTCGCCGATTTTCGCCATTTGAACCATGTATTGCGGGAATTTATTCGTCTCAGCCAAGGCTTCATGGAAGCTGAATCTGTTCTGAGTATTTATTCTAACTTTATTGACTGCATCTTTAAATTTGGGGTCTGCAATTTCATCCTCAGCCATGGCAAGCCCTTCGGAAAGTGTTACTCCTGAACGTAAAAAAAGGCTGATTTGAGATGCAAACAAGGATAATTGGACTGCACTGAGATGCTTAACAGATTTTGCCAATATAATTCCTCCAATTACTTTTCACAAGCTCATGTTAATGTAATAGACCGATTATACTAGATAATTCTAGCTTAATCAATCACCAAATTTAAAAACATCTTTACTATTCTGGCACTTTGCTCTATAATGAATTTGCAGACCTTTATATGGGATTACTGCAAAAACTTAATTTTGGAGGTCATCGTAATGACTACTACACTTAAAATCGACGGAATGAGCTGCAACCACTGTGTTCAAATTGTAACAGAAACTCTGCTTGCCGTTGTCGGAGTTACCGCTGTGCGTGTTGACCTTGAGGCCGGCTCTGCCGAGGTTGACCACGACAACACTGATGTTGCTTTATTCAAGGCTGCCATTGAGGATGCAGGCTACGACTGCGTATGATAAGTGCTGAGCTTTCAAAAAAGCTTATGCTATACAAGTTCCCAAAACGTCTGATGCTTAACAAGCCAGAGAGCGTTACAGCGCTTGAGGATGCGTCATTTCACACTGAATATGACGGCAAGCCTTACGACGTCATATTCGACTTTGCTTTCACCTTGGTGGATATGAAAAAGCGCATTCACGAGGTACATGACCGCCGTATGCTTAACAATGACGGTTATCTCTACATTGCATATCCAAAAAAAGGCAATAAAACGTATCCCCAGCATATTCATCGTGACGAAGTTCTCCCCTACTTAGAGGTTGACGAGGTTACGGGCTTCACGGGAGATACGAATTTAAAATTTACCAAACAGCTGGCACTTAACGACGTATTCACCATCGGGGGACTTCGTTACTACGAAAAAAAGCTGATACCTCAAAGCAATCAACTCAGCAATTGCGTTGATGATTACATTGAAAAAATCCCCGCAATCCGTTCTCATTTGGAGAAAAATCCCGAGATTCTGGCGTTCTTTGACTCCCTGAGCCACGGCTATCAAAAGGATTGGGCGAGGTATGTTTATAGCTCCCCTGTTGCAATTACTCAAGAAAAAAGAGTCCTTGAAATGATAGATTTATTGTCCGCAGGACATAAAAACAAGGCACTTTATTTGAAATCCAAAAACTAACAAACAAAATCACTTGTATTTTTTGCACTTTCTGTATATAATCTATTAGGTTTCCAAAATTTTCTCAAGTTAATTTACTGAAAGGTGGTTTGCTGTGATGAAACTTCACAATGAAAACGGTAACATTTTTATATCCAACGAAGTTTTTACGACTATTTGCGGTTATGCTGCCACCAATTGTTTTGGTGTTAGGGGAATGGCTTCACGCAACGTTCAGGACGGAATCGTTCAGCTCTTGCGTAAGGACTCTCTCTCAAAAGGTATCAAGGTTAGCTTCCCGGAAGGCTTGGACTTACTGAACATTGAGCTTCACATAGTGTTAGAGCATGGCGTGAATATGCCTGCAATATGCGGCTCGATTGTAAATGAAATTCGGTACAATCTTGAAAAACTTACGAGCATCAAGGTTGGTACAGTTGATGTCTTTGTTGACGGGATTCTTGCTAATTGATTACTACACACATCACGCAGAAGGGAGGTAGCGGTAATGGACAAAATTAATGGCTTAGACTTTAAACGAATGTTAGTAAGCGGGGCGGCCGCTATTGAGGCTTCTCGGCAGGCAATAAACGAGCTAAATGTTTTCCCTGTGCCCGATGGTGACACAGGCGTAAATATGTCGCTTTCCATCAGCGCTGCCGTAGCTGATTTACAAAAATCGGATATTCCTGAAATCGGACGTGCTGCCGAGACCGCCGCTGGCGGACTTTTACGCGGTGCCCGCGGTAATTCGGGTGTTATCCTCTCACTGCTTTTTAGAGGCTTTGCCAAGGCGATTAAAAACTACGATGAAATCGGCGGAGTAGAATTTGCTCTTGCGCTGACCTCCGGTGTCGAGGCAGCGTATCGTGCTGTCATGAAGCCTGCCGAAGGCACAATTCTCACCGTTACCCGTGTAGCCGCCGCCCATGCAACAGAGGTAGCCGCTACTAATTCTGCCGTTATATCCGTTATTGAGGAAGCCCTTGCTGCTGCCGAGGCGGCACTTGTTGAAACCGTAAATCAAAACCCTGTTTTGAAAAAAGCAGGAGTAATTGACGCCGGCGGAAAAGGCTTTTGCGTTATTTTAGATGGTATGCTCGCCGCTTTACAGGGCAGAGAATTTGTTGCTGCCGCTGTCACCGAAGGCGTTACCCGTGATAAGGCTGATTTTTCCGAGTATCGTGAGGAAGATATCAACTTCACTTATTGCACAGAGTTTATCATTACCCGCACCAATATGAAAAAAGACCCAATTAAGCTTCGTGCATTGCTTGGCGCAATGGGCGACAGCCTAGTTTTTGTTGATGATGAAGCCATCATTAAGGTTCATGTCCATACAGACAACCCCGGCAAGGCTTTAGAAGAAGCTCTTGCATATGGTTCGCTGTTTACAGTTAAAATCGAAAACATGCGTGAACAGCACTCCGAACAGGTTATTAAGGACACCGCATCAGCAAAGAGCTCTGAAAAGAAAGCTCCTGTTTTTGCTGCGCCTGAAAAACATTACGGCTTTGTATCCGTTTGCGCTGGCGAAGGATTAAAGGCGATGTTCATGGAGCTGGGAGTTGACGGCTTTGTTGAGGGCGGTCAAACCATGAACCCATCCACCGAGGACATTTTAGCAGCCATCAACGCCACACCTGCTGAAGTTGTATTTGTACTGCCTAACAACAAAAACATTATTATGGCCGCTGAGCAAACCATTGGAATGACTGAGAAAACAGTTGTTGTTCTGCCGTCAAAAACTATCCCTCAAGGGGTATCTGCGCTCTTAGCGTTTGATCTCTCTATCGAAACAAGCGACAACAGAGAAAATATGATTTCCGCAATGGCTAATGTTCAAACTGGCTCTGTTACCTACGCCGCCCGCGAGTCCTCCTTTGATGGACATGATATCCGCGAAGGCGACCACCTTGCATTGGTTGACAGCGGTCTATTAGCAACTAATGCTTCTCTTGACGCAGTTTTATTGCGTCTGGCTGAGGAGTTTAATAAGAAATCCCCCTCTTACATTACTGTTTTTTACGGCGAAGGTGTCCAAGAAAGTGACGCACTGATAACAGCGGCGGTCTTTGAGAAGAACTGTCCGTCTGCTGAGGTTGTACTGCTCTACGGAGGGCAGCCAGTGTACTACTACTTGGTATCTGCTGAATAAATGACTTAATGGGAGGTATGACCTCCCATTTTTTTTGCAAAAAAACATCTTATACTATATGAAGGATTGAGGTACAAAAAATGCAGTTACCGTGGAAACGTGGCCGCTTCCGAATGCTTTTGGAAGCGGCAAGGGGCAGGTACTTAAGCTTTACGCTGGCAGTACTTACCACAGCAATCACATTCGTTTTTTCCTTTACCATGCCTCAGATTATCCGCAATACCATCGACTCTGTTTTGGACGACAACCCATGGGAGCTCCCCGCATTTATTGCTAACTGGCTGGATTCCTTCGGCGGGCGGGAATTTTTCCGTACTCATCTTTGGTATATCGCCGCCGCCGCGATTTTTGTGGGCTTAATGGCAGCTATTTTCAACATTTTGCGCAGATATTTTAACTTGGAGCTGGCTGAGTATATTGCTCAAAAGCTTCGCAACACGCTTTATAAGCACATACAGTCTCTGCCCTTTAAGTGGCACGCTGGCGTCCAAACTGGCGACATTATTCAGCGTTCCACCTCCGATGTTGACACAATCCGTAACTTTTTTGCAAACCACGTAGTTGAGCTATTGCGGACGGTGTTCACCATTGTCTTCGCTCTACTGGTGATGTTTTCCATGGACTGGGTAATGTCCTTGGTTGCAATATCGCTGATGCCTTTCATTTTCTTCTTCTCAGTGTTTTACTTTAAAAGCGTTGCAAAAACCTTCAAGGTGGCAGACGAAGCAGAGGGTGCACTACAAGCGGCGGCGCAGGAGAATTTCACAGGCGTGAGAGTTGTTCGCGCCTTTGGACGTGAACGCTTTGAGGTAGAGCAATTTGAAAAGAAAAACACTGTATACGCAAATTCTGGCTTTGTAATCGGTAAGCTGCTGGGTCAGTTCTGGGGCTTTGGCGACATTATGGCTGGTTTACAGCTAGTTTTAGTCGTTGCCGCGGGAATAATTCGCTGTTCCTCTGGCGAGCTAACGGCTGGAACTTTTATCGCGTTCTATACTTATACCAATTTCATGATATGGCCTGTCCGCGGCTTGGGTCGCATACTCTCCGAGCTGTCAAAAACCACGGTTTCGGCAGGACGTATTAAGGAAATCTTAGAAGCCGAGCCTGAATACGACGCCCCTGACGCAATCACTCCCCCGATTAAAGGCGAAGTTCGCTTTGAAAACGTCTCTTTTTCTTACAGCGAGAACGAAACAGACCATTTACTGAAAGATATTTCCTTCACCCTAAAGCCGGGCAAAACCCTTGCAATTCTCGGCAGTACTGGCAGCGGCAAAACCACATTGGTGCATCTGATTAACAGATTATTTGAACTGCCCGAAGGTCAAGGACGAATTTTAATTGACGGAATTGACGTTAAGCGTTATTCACGAGAGCATTTGCGTAAAAATGTCGGCTTAGTACTGCAAGAACCGTTCCTTTTTTCCAAAACAATTAAGGAAAACATCAATTTCACCGCCTCTAACGCCTCGGACGAAGACACCTACAACGCCGCAAACATCGCCCATGTCCATGACACGATTCTGGGCTTTGGCGGAGGTTACGATACCATGATTGGCGAGCGCGGCGTAACCCTGTCAGGGGGACAAAAACAGCGTGTTGCAATTGCCAGAATGCTTATGAGCAAAGCCCCGATTATGATTTTTGACGACAGCCTATCCGCTGTTGACACAGAAACCGACGCTCGGATTCGCAAGGCGTTGCGCAACGGCACCAAGGACGCCTCTGTTATTATAATTTCTCACCGCACCTCAACCCTCATGCAGGCAGATGAAATTATGGTTCTGCATGACGGACGCATTGAAGAACTTGGCAGCCACGAGCAACTCATGGCAAACAGTGGCAGCTACAGAAGAATTTTTGACATGCAAGGCAGCATAGAAGCCGAAATGGAGTAAAAAATGAGTTATTACGAAGATTTAGACTATAACAAACCTGCCAGTCTATCTATTTGGAAAAAAATGTTTCCATTTGCTAAGCCATATAAGAAGAAAATAATCATTACAGCCTTCTTTATGCTTATCTGCGCTCTGATAGACATCGCTCAGCCCATTATTTTAGGCTACAGCATCGACAACTTTATTACCAAACAAAGCGACCAAAGCTTTATTCCGTTTTTACTTCTAGTTGCAGGAATTGCCGTTATTCAAGGCACTGTAGTGGTGTTTTTCATACGCACCGCAGTTGGTATAGAAACCAGAATTTCCGCAAAAATTCGTCAAACGGTGTTCAACCATTTGCAAAGGCTCTCTTTTTCGTACTACAACACAACGCCCGTAGGCTTTATGCTTGCCCGCTGCATGTCCGACACCAATAGAATCGGTGAAATGATTGCGTGGGGACTTGTGGATATGAGCTGGTCGCTTTTTTACGCAATCGGCGTAATTATTGCAATGTGCATCATTAACATCAAGCTTGCTCTTGTGGTTGTAGCCGTCGTTCCAGTATTGTCTCTTCTGACATGGTGGTTTCAGACAAAAATACTCAAATCAACCCGTGTTGTACGTAAAATCAACTCTAGAATGACAGCCACCATGAACGAGGGTATTACAGGCGCAAGAACAACAAAGGTTCTTGTCACCGAAAAGCAAAGCTCGCAGGAATTTCAGTCAATCACTGGAGAATTAAAGAAAAACGCTACCAAAATAGTTCTCCTTCGTTCAATTTTTGCACCGACTATAATGTTTATTGGCTCAATTGCCACGGCATTTGTTATTGCAAGAGGCGGTAATCAGTTTATTTACGGCGGAATTACGCTCGGCGTCCTTGCAACATTTCTAAATTATGCAACAGGCTTTTTTGAGCCGATAACTCAAATTGCCAACGTTTTCTCTGACTTTGTCGCTACTCAGGCGAATATTGAGCGCGTTACAGGACTTTTGGAACGTGAGCCAGACATTACGGACACACCTGAGGTTATTGAGAAATACGGCGACACATTTAATCCTAAAAAGGAAAACTGGGAACCGTTGAAGGGCGATATTGAGATTCGCGACGTTACCTTCCGTTACCCTGACGGCACGGAAAACGTCCTCGAGCATTTCAGCTTAAAAATCCCCGCGGGGACATATGTCGCCATAGTAGGCGAAACTGGCGCAGGAAAGTCAACCCTCGTGAACCTCGTTTGCCGCTTCTTTGAACCCACCGAGGGGCAAATACTTATCGACGGACGAGATTACAAGGAACGCAGCGAGCTATGGCTACACAGCAATCTGGGTTACGTGCTGCAAAACCCTCACCTCTTCACAGGCACAGTCCGTGAAAACATTCGATACGGACGTTTGGACGCTACTGATGAAGAAGTCGAAGCAGCCGCAAAGCTCGTTAGTGCCGACAAAGTCATCGATAAGCTTGCACACAAGCAAAACTTAGAGGCTGAAAAATCAGACAAAAAAGACGGCACTCCTCAGCCTGTACTTTCAGGCTATGACGCTCAGGTTGGCGAAGGCGGCGACAGGCTCTCAACAGGCGAAAAGCAGCTAATTTCCTTTGCCAGAGCTGTGCTTGCAAACCCCCGCATTTTTGTGCTTGACGAAGCCACAAGCTCCATCGACACAGAAACCGAGCAGCTAATCCAAACCGCCATTGCTCACCTTCTCAAAGGTAGAACAAGCTTCGTTATCGCTCACAGACTTTCGACTGTGCGCACTGCAGACGTGATTTTGGTGGTAAAGGAAGGAAAAATCATCGAAAAAGGCACTCACAAGGAGCTTCTGCGTGCAAAGGGTCACTATTATGAGCTTTATACCAGACAATTTGAA
>JAVBKA010000102.1:0-17427 GCA_031546715.1 Oscillospiraceae bacterium
TTATATTTTTAAATTTAAACCTCCTATTAATTGGGCTAATTTTTTTTTATTTTTGTCGATAAATTTTTGCTTAAATTTAATAAAAAAAAGACACTTATTTAAAAGCGACTGCACTCCACTGCCTTTGCTCACGCTGAAAATTCTCACTCTGGCGAGCATGTGGAAGAGGAAAAGGATTTTTCCGTAATAAAAACCAAGCGTTTCAATATTAAACCTATGACCGTTGAGGAAGCAATCCTTCAAATGAATCTCCTTGACCATATGTTTTACGTTTTCCGCAACTTTGACAATGGCAACGAATTTACTGTGGTTTACAAAAGAAACGACGGAGGCTACGGCTTAATTGAAAGCGAATAGCATATAGATTTTAACGGGGATTGCCATGCTGACAATCCCCGTTTTGCCCTCTTTTTATAAGTGCCCCAAAAAGAGCTTTTTCGAGTATTTTTTAAAAGCTGGCAATAATTTATTAGTAACATAAGCATTTGTTATACTATTCACTGATTAGTATTATACATACTTTAATTGTGGGGTATGAATTATGAGCAAAAAATATCTTTTTGTGGTAAATCCCGCAGCAGGACTTAATGGACGAGCGTTGACGCTTTTAGAAGAGTCCCGCGCAATTATTGACTCACATAACATTGACTATCAGGTTGCATACACCGAACGGCGAGGGCATGCCAAGGAGCTAATAGAGCAGCGGATAGACGATGAAAATCAGTGGGTTATATTTGCTTGCGGCGGCGATGGCACGTTAAACGAGATAGTCAACGCAGTTGTGGCGAGAGAAAATGTTACGGTGGCGCATTTTACCAGCGGCACTGGCAACGATTTTATTCGTATGTTCGGCAAGGAGAGCATACCGCTTTTCAGCAACATATCCGAGCTGATTAACGGCGAAACCCACACCTTTGACATTATTGACACCGGCAGCATGTACGGGCTGAACACCTGCTCCTACGGTTTTGATGCCAGAGCCGCATATTTTATGCAAAAATTTCGTTGGGCGAAGGTTTTAGGCTCAAAAATGCCCTATAATATCGGCGTAATTGCAACCCTGCTAGGGGGGATTGCAAAGCCCGTTGACATTGTTATTGACGGGGAGCATTTTGCAGAAAAATTTACAATTGCCAGCATTATGAACGGCAGATTTTATGGCGGTGGATATAATCCAACGCCCCAAGCCTTGCCCAATGACGGATTGCTTGACGTTTTAATCATAAAGAAAATCAACGTTTTTCAGCTTGCCACTATGATTGGGCTGTTCGCCAAGGGTGATATTGCCACCAAGCCAGACATTTGCATTATTCGCCGCGCGAAGCAGGTAACCATGAAAACGCCTAAACCCGATGTGGCTCAAATTGACGGTGAAATCTGCACTTTAGACCGCTTAGATTTGAAAATTTCAAACTACAAACTCAATTTTATATTGCCCAAGGGCGTATATGATAGATTTATGGCAAAAAATTAAGCTACTCTTAGTATCAGTGAGATAAATTGATGTAATGCCGTAATTCTGGCATTTATCTGGGAATTTAGCAGTTTTTACCGATTGCGAAATTAGTGGACTGCATTTATTATATTATTAGCACTCGAACTTGAGAGTGCTAATGCAAGGTTATTACTAAAGGAGGATTTATACAGTGAAGCTTAAACCGATTGAAGACCGTATTGTCATTAAAATGGTCGAAGCAGAAGAAACAACTAAAAGCGGAATTATCCTTACAGGTAACGCAAAAGAGAAGCCTCAAATTGCTGAGGTTTTAGCCGTAGGACCAGGCGGCACTATTGAAGGCACAGAAGTTAAAATGCAAGTAGTGGTGGGCGACAAGGTCGTAACCAGCAAATACTCAGGCACAGAAATCAAGCTGGACGGACAGGATTACATTATTGTCCGCCAAAAAGACATTCTTGCAGTAGTGGAGGGTTAGTATAAATGGCTAAAGAAATTCTATTCGGCGAGGAAGCCCGCCGTGCATTAGAACGCGGTGTAAACAAGCTTGCAGACACAGTCCGTATTACCCTTGGCCCAAAAGGACGCAACGTAGTTCTTGACAAAAAGTTCGGCGCACCTCTTATCACCAATGACGGTGTGACTATTGCTAAAGAAATCGAGCTTGACAACGCCTTTGAAAACATGGGCGCACAGCTTGTTAAAGAAGTCGCCACAAAGACAAACGACACAGCTGGCGACGGTACAACCACAGCAACACTGCTTGCACAGGCTCTTGTCCGCGAAGGCATGAAGAACGTTGCAGCAGGCGCAAATCCTATGATTATGAAGCGCGGAATTTCCAAGGCTGTTGAAGCTGCTGTCGAGGCTATAAAGGCTCAGTCAGTTAAAGTCGGTGGCAAGGAAGATATCGCTCGTGTCGGAACAGTTTCCTCTGGGGACGAAGTTATCGGACGCTTAATCGCAGAAGCCATGGAAAAAGTCAGCGCAGACGGCGTAATCACTGTTGAAGAATCCAAAACAGCCGAGACATATACCGAGGTTGTTGAGGGTATGCAGTTTGACCGCGGATACATCACTCCGTATATGGTTACAGATACTGAGAAAATGGAAGCAGTCATTGACGATGCTCTTATTCTCATCACAGACAAGAAAATTTCTTCTGTTCAAGATATTCTTCCCCTCCTTGAGCAGATTGTCCAAACAGGCAAGAAGCTTGTCATCATCGCTGAGGACGTAGAGGGCGAAGCACTTTCAACTCTTATCGTCAACAAACTCCGCGGCACCTTTACTTGCATTTGCGTTAAAGCTCCCGGCTTTGGCGACCGCCGTAAAGACATGCTTAAGGACATTGCAATCCTCACAGGCGGCGAAGTTATTTCTGACGAAATCGGCTTAGAACTTAAGGATGCAAAAGTCACTCAACTTGGACGTGCACGTCAAATCAAAGTCGGTAAAGAAAACACCATTATTGTTGACGGCGCAGGAGATTCCAAGGAAATCAAGGCTCGTGTTGGTCAAATCCGTGCGGCTATTGATGTTACAACCTCTGACTTTGACAAAGAGAAGCTTCAAGAGCGTCTTGCAAAGCTTTCAGGCGGCGTAGCTGTCATCAAGGTCGGCGCGGCAACTGAAGTCGAGATGAAAGAAAAGAAGCTCCGTATTGAAGATGCTCTTAACGCAACTCGTGCCGCTGTTGAAGAAGGCATTGTCCCAGGCGGCGGAACAGTATTCGTAAACGTCATTCCCGCTGTTGAGAAACTCCTTGCAGGACTTGAGGGCGACGAGAAAACAGGCGTTAAAATTGTTATCGGCGCATTAACGGAACCCCTTCGTCAAATTGCAATTAACGCAGGTCTTGAGGGCAGCGTTATTCTTAACAACGTCATTGCACACGAAAAAATCGGCTACGGCTTTGACGCATTAAACGAAAAGTATGTTGACATGGTTTCTGTCGGTATCGTTGACCCAGCAAAGGTTGCTCGCTGTGCAATTCAAAATGCGGCATCCATCGCGGCGATGGTTCTCACCACAGAAAGCCTTGTAGCTGACAAGAAAGAACCCATAGCTCCTCCTGCTCCTGGCGGCGGCGGCATGGGCGGAATGGATATGTATTAATAGTTATCATTATTGATAACTAAACTGCAAGCTTTTTTAAAAAGTTAATATTATTCATAAAACAACAAGCTCCGTGCCTTATGGGTACGGAGCTTGTTGTTTTATGAATTTGCAAAGTTTGCATGTTTTGTACTAAAAGAATATAATTGTAAAGTTTTTTATTTAATTTAAAAGTACTTGTATTTACTTTTTGAATAGACTATAATGTATACATAGTTGTTTTATACATATAAGTTATTAGTAAACGCAATCCAAGCAAAAAATGTTGCAGATAAATACTGCGTCATTTTATAACTTGTTTTAGCTTCATTAGTAACAATTCGAGGTGGGTTAATGAGAAAACTGGGCATACTAGTGATAGTATGCGTTCTGTTACTGTGCGCCTGCACATCGCAAGAGAAAATACCAGAAGCAGCCTCTGTAACCGTAAAAGAGCTTACAGGAGAAGTACTTATACAGCATTCTCTTGAGGTTGAAAAAACAACGCTGACCATTGAAGAAGGTCTTTCAGAAGAAGATATTATTTACACCGGACAGGGCGCAACAGTAACCATTGACCTTGGGCATGGGCAAACCGTCAAGGTTGGCGAGGCATCTGTCTTTGCACTTTCGGCAATTCGCAGAGATTCCAAGGGTAATGTGACTATTTTGGCACTAAAACAGGGTACAATACTTAACAGCGTAGAACAGCCCTTGGGCGAAACAGACACCTTCGAGGTTCACACACCGAGACTTGTCATGAGCGTCCGCGGAACGTCAAATATTATGACCTCCACCCCCGAGAGCGACACCGTTATCGGTCTCACAGGGGACACACGCACCAGCGCGAACGGCACATTTTCCAGAATTGTTGCAGGTATGGGGCTGGAACTGTCTCAGGACGGCAACAAGCTAGTGCCTGTCAGCAGTGCTGAACTTCCTAAAATTGCTGAAACCTATATTGCTGAAAAGCAAATTATATTTGAACCGCTTACAGACGAAAAAATTGCAGAAGCTCAGGATTCCGCTAGCGAGGACACAGAGAAGTGGTTTAGTAGCTCCGACCCCGCCACTGATTTTATCGATGAAATAATGACAAAAGCCGCAGTCGCCCCTATTGCAGACATTACGGCAGTACCAGTAGTATCGCCGTCACCGATATCATCACCATTGCCAGTAGCCGAGCCAAGCCCTTCACCAATAGTCGAGCCGTCAGTACAGCCCTCACCTATACAAGAACCAGAGTTGCCGCCATCCCCAGAACCGACACCAACCCGTAAACCGACACCAACTCCAACGGCTACACCATCGCCGTCACCTACGGCTACTCCGACACCTACGCCTACCCCAACGCCGTCACCTACGGCTACTCCGACACCTACGCCTACCCCAACGCCAACGCCAACACCTACGCCAACACCAACACCTACGCCTACACCAAAGCCTAGTCCGACACCTAGTCCGACTCCGACACCTACTCCGACACCTACTCCGACACCTACCCCAACGCCAACACCATCTATTGCGCCATCCACTGCCCCATCTATCGCGCCGTCCATCGCCCCATCTGTTGCACCGTCTATCGAACCGTCCATTGCCCCATCCATCGCACCCTCTATTGCACCGTCCATCGAGCCGTCCTCAGAGCCGATCGACGAACCTGAGGAATTGCCCCAATATATCATACAAATCAAATTCGGCGACACGCTTGTAGACGACACCCAAACATATACTGGCAACTATGCCGATTTTATCTCAGCAAGCGTTACAATGCCATCGGGCTACAGCTATTTATCCCATGCTGTTAATGAAGACTCAGGCGCCATTGTTGTATCTGTTCAGCCAGCGCAAACCTCAAGCGGTATGGTTAGGTTTGTAATGACTGGAAACAATTCAATTATTGCAGAGAGCCGAACCTTACTTCAGCATTTCGCACTGGGCTTTACCGCCCCCATTGGTTTTGAGCGTTCTGGTAATTCAGGCTTTAGCGGCGGAAATCTCGTAATCCCTGTTCAGTTTGTATCACGAACCTTTGAGTTTAAATGCTCCCACGGCTCAGAATCATGTAGTGCAAGCATCACAAGCATTCCGATTACTATCAAATATAGCGACCTCACGAATACGGCTGGCTATATAATCAACGCGTCCGCTTTACGTGAAAAACTTTTGGCAGCAGGTATGCCGCCAGACCATGACTTTGGAACAAATACCCTTGACTTAAATGTCGTTACCACCCAGTCGGACGCTTCGCTGACGTTAAACGAAAACAAAGTAAAGCCATTATTTCAAGGCAAATCACGTGCTAATATCAATTATTCTAACTTAAATTTTAATAGGGGGACTAAATAATGTACTGTTCACAATGCGGAACTACCTGCGGCGAAGAAGACAAGGTTTGCACAAAATGCGGAAACCAATTGGCACAGCAAGCACAAATAATCACACCTGAGCTGGTAGTACCGGCAAAACATCCCATGCCCAGAGTTGCTATTCCAACGCTTATAATCGGAGCGGTTGCGGCGGTTGCGCTGTTAGTCTGGCTCAGTTTCCCAACTATTTTGCTAAAAACAGCCCCCGACACCTATGCTGACAGAGTGTTTGATAACACACTGAAAAACATAGCAGCATCAATGCCTACAGAGACCAAAACCTCTGTTTTAGACGCTGACATTATCAGAACATTTATGGGCATAGAGAACTTTTCAATCGACGGCTCAACAAGCGATTTCTCCGCCGGACTTTCTGTTATTGCGGAAAAAACAAACAAGAGAATTTACGGTGACCTTGACATCAACGCCTCGGAAAACTCACAAATTGATTTCGCCGTCACTCAGGACACTTCCTATATTGCATTCCCCGGCTTGACCGCCAACGCCTACAAAGCCGCTAACAGCGAAATGGGCGCAGAACTGTCAGAGAGCATTCTTGCAAGCCTATTCGAAATTCCTGCCGACTTTAAGCTTGACACTGCAAGCTTTTTTGAAGATTCAGCAGAAAATCCCCACAGTGCCGAGGCAACACAACTGGCAGCCGAAGCCGCCAAGCTCCTTGAAAACTACTGGCGCGGTCTAGAGTTTACAGAAAACAAGAATGTTGCAGTGCCTGCACAGCTAACTGGCAAGCATGTCGCTTTGACCGCCAACATCGATACAGTAGCATTTAAGGCAATGCTCAGAGAAATCCTAGCACTAATTAAAAATTCAACCATGATTGACGTTATAATTAATGAGTATAATGCCCTTCCCGCTGATGACGAGTATCTCTATGAGCCTCATACTTTTAACAAAGACGCTGAGTTTGCCAAAATAGAAAAGTCCATTGACGAGCTTGATATCACAGCCTTTAGCATCACAATGTTCTCCTCTGGCGAAGAAGCTCATGCATTTTTAGTTGAAGCCAATGTACACGGCGCAGCCATTTCCGCTGTTATGGGTCTGAACAGTGACAAAGACATCGTAGAAAGCTCCTTTTCAAACATTGACGTCACTTATATGGGCAAAACCTACTCCGTTAAATCAGACTGCGCAAAAACCGAAGACGGTTACATTGTCCACGCCGACATTAACGGCGAAGGCGAGACAGGTACACTTGACTTCACACTTGCGGGCAACAAATACAACCTTAATTTAATAATGGATGCCGAAAACTCTATTTCAATTATCGGCACCTATCAATCTACAGAAACTAGAGAATTTGCCACAGTTGAAAAGGTCACAATTAAGGATAACGGTCAGATTACTGATTTACAAGGCGTATTAACCTTCTCTGTCGAAGCTCTGGAACAAAGCTCATTTGATACCTACGGCTTTGACAAAGCAACGTCAATAAAAGAGCTTTCATATGAAGAACTTGAAGCGGTATTCCTTCGCATTAGCGACCTTTTCCAAAGCGTTTCCGTTGGAACGATTGGTTCTTCTGTAGGCTATTAATAGTAATTTTTAGTAAAACTAATAAAAGAGGATACAACAAGCGGCTAACACGCCGCTGTTGTATCCTCTTCTTTTGTATGAATATCTCTCTTGTAGCGCCGGCAGTGCAAAAGCGAGATTGCAATTTTTCCTCTAACCGATAGCCACAGCGTTGGCAATTTCTGTCCATTTTGCGATGCGGCTAAGGTCGCTTACTCCCCTTGCGCCTGTCAAAACAAACTCTAACGGTGTGCCGTGCTTATTGCACGCTGACTTAACCGCCAGAAGCTCGTCTTTGACGGACTGCTCGTTAAAGTTTTCAGCGGTTAGGCAGGTCGGATTTGCTTTGTAGCTAAAAATAATCTTGTTTTTAAGTTTATGCGCCACACGCTCAGGGTCAGTTGCATGACCAACGCCAAGTTTACGAAGGTTTGGAATAGCTGTAAGATAATCAAGTTTCAAGTCAACTAGCTCCGAGGTGTCATAATAAACATGCTTAAACATTGAAAATATTGGGTCTAAATATTTAAGCGAAAATTCGTTCAAAATTGTGCCCGAGGCAACGGACAACGCACCGTCAGATGCCAACGCCCAAACGTTTTTACATCTCGCCTTACTGCCGATTTCCTCACCTGTATATGCGCCTGTATTGTTTATAAGTGCCTGCTTTGTAGGTAGCAAGCCAAGAGCCTCCATGCGGTCAAGGCGGTGCTTATAAAGCTCGGTTAGCTTTTTTAGCACATGGTGAGTGTTCTCAGGTTCGTCCATAATGGCAGTAATCGCCTTTTCCTCGCCTAAAAAGGCGACTAACGTGTCGAAAATGTTCAATGTCATTGCAGAACCGTCTAAAATCACGGGCAACGTTCCGTCAAGCAAAAGCTCGGTGAGGTGCATCTTACGGTAAGATTCGTCGTTGTCCACGGTGATTTGAGGGTATGTCAAAGCTTCGGGGGCAACGCCCATGACGTTTATTTTCTCCTGCTGCTGAGCTATTTTATGGGATTTCTTCTGCTCTTCAATGGTGAAATACGGCGTAGATGCAGCCTTATCAACAACGATAAAAGGCTCTATAACCATATCCTGAGAAAGCTGTTCCCAGCTATACAGGGCAACACTCAGCTTAAGCTCAAGCATTCTGGCGTCAGCATTATAGCAATGCCCTTCAATTGACTTATCTGTAGTGCCGAACCACACATCGCCGACGATTACCATGGGGCGAGTGGGGACAAGAGCGTTATGACTGCGCCAAAGCTCTCGTTTTTCCTCCTGCTGAGGTAAGGCGGCAATTCGCGCAACCTCCTCGGCAAGCGGCTTAATAATATTTATGTCATTCTGCATGTCGGGCATAACTATCGTCCCTTCTTCATCTTTCCCCAAGAGCGAGGTAGCTGTATAGGGGTGTTTTTTATTTTTTTAGTAATTATTACGAAATGCGTCCTTCCGTCAGACAGTGTGTAGCGGTAAGGTGGAAGCAGTGTCCCGCCAAGCTCGGTGACGAGCTTTTCCTGTGCTTCCTCGGCTGTTTCCTTCATTGCAAGAAATATTCCGCCAACCTTTACAAAGGGCAGTGCAAGCTCGGCTAACAGTCCAAAGGACGCAACGCCTCTGGCTGTAACCACGTCAAAGGTCTCGCGCGCATCCGTATGAGCAAGCTCCTCCGCTCTGGCGCATATGGTTTTTACGTCAGTAAGCCCCAAGCTGTCGCAGGCTGCTCTGAGGAAGTCAACCTTTTTTCCAGTGGAATCTAGAAGCGTTAAATCAATTGACGGCTCGGATATTTTCAGCGGCAGCCCAGGTAGTCCCGCGCCGCTTCCGATATCCAATAGCTTTTTATCCCTAAAATCAGCGGCATCCAACAGCTTAATACTGTCCTCAAAATGGCGGACACGAATTTCAGCGGGGTCACGTATAGCGGTGAGGTTCATGCGAGAATTAGCTTCTATGAGAAGCTCAAGATACTTTTCAAGCATTTCTCAAAAACTCCAAAATGCTTGCGGCGGCTAGCTTTCCAGCCCCCATCGCCAGTATTACAGTGGCCGCACCTGAGGAAATATCTCCTCCCGCGAACACACCTTTTTTATTAGTTGCGCAGGTTTCGTCAATAACCACACAGCCGCGGCGGTCAAACTCCAAGTCGGGAGTTGTTCTCATAATCAGGGGGTTAGGCGATGTGCCGATGGCGGGAATCACGCAGTCGCATTCAATGGTAAAGCGGCTATTTGGCTTGGGAACAGGGCGCCGGCGACCTGACTTGTCAGGCTCACCAAGTTCCATTTCCTCGCACACCAAGGACTTTACGCGGAAGTTCTCATCTCCGATAATCTCCACGGGAGCGGTCAGAAATTTAAAGATAATTCCCTCCTCCATGGCGTGGTGAATCTCTTCAAGTCGGGCGGGCAGTTCTGCCTCTCCCCTTCTGTACACTATGGTTACAGAGTCCGCGCCAAGCCTTTTCGCACAACGGGCGGCATCCATTGCCACATTGCCGCCGCCGATAACCACAGCGTTTTTAAAAGGCAACACAGGAGTTTCTGCGCCGTATTCGTACGCCTTCATGAGGTTTACGCGAGTCAGAAGCTCGTTTGCGGAGTACACTCCCACAAGGCTTTCCCCTGGAATGTTCATAAATGTGGGCAGTCCTGCGCCTGTGCCTAAGAAAACAGCGGAAAAACCCTGTGCAAACAAATCGTCGATTGTGAGAATCTTGCCGATAAGCATATTTGTTTCAATTTTAACGCCTAAAGCCTTAAGCTTGTCAATTTCTTCAGAAACAATCGCCTTTGGAAGCCTAAATTCTGGAATTCCGTATACTAAAACTCCGCCAGATGCGTGAAAGGCCTCAAAAACAGTCACATCAACTCCCGCGGCGGCTAAATCCCCCGCGCAAGTAAGCCCCGCAGGTCCTGAGCCGATAACCGCGACCCTGTGACCAATGCTTGTTACAGGCGAAGTCGTTGCGGCGACGGTGTAATACTCGCTGGCGAAGCGTTCCAGACGACCAATTGCAACAGACTCGCCTTTCTTACCCCGAACGCAAAGTGCCTCACATTGGGTTTCCTGCGGGCACACACGACCGCAAACCGCTGGAAGGGAATTGGTTTTGCGAATAATGGTAGAGGCTTCTGTAAAATTCTCCCGACCGATTGCCGCAATAAATTCAGGAATATCAACGCCTACAGGGCAGCCCTCAACGCATGGTCGGTTTTTGCATCCCAAGCATCGTCCTGCTTCATTTACGGCGTCCTTCTCAGTATAACCCAGAGCTACCTCTTTAAAGTTCTTGTTGCGGACGTCAGGCTCTTGCACGGGCATGGGAGTTTTTTTCGGCTGCATATTAGGCATTTGTTTTTACCCCCATCAGGTTACAAATATGGGATTCCTTCCGCGCCGCTTCAAATTCCTTGTAAGCAGAAGCACGCTTCATAGTTTCATCAAAATCTACCAAGTGACCGTCAAAGTCAGGACCGTCCACACAAGCAAACCGCACCTTACCGTCCACCGTAACTCTGCATGCGCCACACATTCCTGTGCCGTCCACCATAATGGGGTTCATGCTGACAACGGTGGGGATGCCAAGCTCCTTTGTCAGTTTACTGACAAATTTCATCATAATAAGTGGACCGATAGCGTACACTCTATCAAAGCTGTGCCCCTGCTGGACTAATAAACGGAGCTTATCCGTTACAAAACCTTTTTCGCCGTAGCTGCCGTCATCTGTGCAAAGGTGGAGGGCGGTGGCGTCACGGAGCATTTCATTCTCTAAAATAACAAGGTCTTTATTTCTAAAGCCTGCAATCATGTGGGTTTCAGTGCCTTGGTCGTGAAGTGCCTTTGTTATAGGCCATGCGATAGCGCAGCCTAGACCACCGCCAACAACGGCGGCTTTTTTTAGTCCCTCCGTGTGGGTTGGCATACCTAGAGGACCAACAATGTCGTGGAGGTTATCGCCAGTGGAAAGCTCGCTTAGTACCAAGGTTGACTTTCCCACTTTTTGTACAACGACTGTCACAGCACCGTTTGAAGTGTCCGCCTGAGCAATTGTCAATGGTACTCTTTCGCTTTCGGCAGTGGCTCGGATTATAACAAACTGACCGGGTAAAGCTTTTGCGGCAATGAGCGGCGCGTAAATGTCCAAGCGAGCTACGTCCTGATTTAACAGCGTCTTGTTGAGTATTGCAGGCATAATGTCCTCCTAATAAGTAGTTTTGTATATTAGACCTCTTCGGTAACCATTTACCGTAATTGACTGCTTGGGCTACCACCCCGCCATCTGCGGTTGGCACCCCTCCACAGAGGGGAATAAGGTGTTCTGCTCTTAAAATTCCCCGCCTTTGGAGGGGTGGCGCGCAGCGACGGGGTGGTTGAGCTTCACGGCGCTATAGAAGCAGGAACAGGTTAATAGCTTTGCATTACATCCCTGTCGCCCTACTAAAGCATCGCCGGTGTCTGCGTTACAGGGGATTCTAAAAGCTCCGTTAAAATTCGGTTGCTGACAAGGAAACCCTTTGCGGTCAGCCTCCAGCGGTCGCCCTCTTGAACGGCGAGCTCATATTTTTTGAGCCGTTCCAGCTTTTTTTCTAATATATCAAAATTTACCTTGTACCTTCTGGTGTATTCGTTGCCAGAAATGCCACGGGCAGTCCTCAGACCTAGCATTACATATTCGCCAGCACGTTCAATTGGAGAAATTTCCTCCATTTCGGCAATGACAGAATCCTTCTTCAAAACGCCTTCAATGTATTCAGACACACTTCTCACATGACCGTAACGCTTGCCACCAAAGTCAGAATGAGCGGCCGCGCCGAAGCCGATATACGGCTCAAGAATCCAGTACTTCATATTGTGCCGTGAAAACCGCGAGGGTTGGGCAAAATTGCTGATTTCATACTGCTCATAGCCCTTTTGTCTTAGAAGCTCAACCATATCCAAATACATAAGCATTTGCTCATCATCATCAGGGAGTACTGGCCTTGCATTATAAAGCGGCGTGTTTTCCTCAAGCTTCAGTCCATACATGGAAATATGCTGAACTCCCCAGCTGGCAACTGAGGTTACTGTGTCCGCAAGCATTTGCGCCGTTTGCTTGGGTAAGCCGTACATAATATCCACGCTGACATTGTCAAACCCCGCATTTTGCGCAGCTCGGACACTGTCCGCCGCCTGCTCTACAGTGTGGATTCTCCCCAAAACCTCGAGTAGCTCAGGCTGAACAGCTTGAACTCCAATAGATATGCGGTTGAAGCCCGCTTTTTTCAGCTTCTTTAGAGATTTCTGTTCAAGACTTTCGGGGTTGCCTTCAAAGGTTATTTCCGCATTATTCGAGACTTCCCAAAACTTGAAAATAGCTGACAAAAGCTTCTTTAGCCGTGGGACACCCAGAAGTGACGGCGTTCCCCCTCCGAAATATATGGAATCCACCACAAAATCGGAGCGTTGAGCCATGTACGCAAGCTTTGCTTTTTTTAAGGAGGCTGTCTTGCCTGTGTATTCAGCAGCCTCCTTCATATGTCTGATGACGGCGTCTATGTAGTCGTTCATCAGTTGTTTTGAGCTTTCTGTCAGCGAGTAAAAGTCGCAATATGCGCATTTTTTTGCACAAAAAGGTATGTGAATATATAGACCCAGTGTATTATTCATTACTATTCTCCTGTGTAGTAGGCTGTGAGGTTGCAAGGGTTTTCAGTGCGCGTTTTTCTATGGTATACATTCGAGGCACTGCAAAAACGCTTCGTCCAACCCAGTCAACAATCATAGCAAGCCAGATTCCAAGCAGTCCCATATTCAAGTGAATTCCGAAGAACCATGACCCGCCCACCCGCAATATAATCATGGATATCACAGATACCCACATGGAAAACTTAGCGTCATTTGTGGCACGCAGGGTCTGCGGCGAAATAAAAGATGTGCCCCATGTCAGAGGTGTGGCAATTAACAAAAGGAGCATAACATTCCACGAGATTAAAAATGTGTCGGGAGATGGGGAAAATATATTTATTATCGGTTTTAGGAGCAAAAGCCCGATAACCATCATTACGCCTGTGGGGATAGTGTTGAGCAGCGTCAGCTTGACGGCTTGGCGTTGAGCCTCGCGGTAGTTTCCTGCGCCGTAGTTTTGACCTACGATGGTGACGGAAATGGCTTGGAATGCAAAGCCGGGGACGTTTAAAAAGTTTGCGAGATTGTTACAAATAGCCGAGGCTTCCAGAGTAGCATTCCCCATATTCGCCATAAAAACGTTCACAAGAACCTTGCCGCCGTTAAAAATAAGCGAATCCACTGCCGACGGTATTGCAACTGCCAAAATAGGGCTAAGAATAACCTTCGTCAGCTTTAGGGACAGTTTCGGCAAATACAGCCCCGCACGTCCTCTAAACATGAAGAAAACTAAGAACAAGGTTGGTATCAGTCTGGAAATGGTAACAGCAAGACCTGCGCCATGGACGCCCATTCCGGCAAGATTTATAAACAAATAGGCGGCAGCCACATAAAAAGCATTACTCAAAACTGAGGCAACCATTGGTATGCGTGAGTTTCCTGTGGAACGAAGAATGGCGGCGATAGTAGAAAATATCGCCAAAAGTGGCATTGATGTGCAGGAATGAACGAAGAATATACGCCCTGCATCAACAATAAGAGGGTCGGACTTCCCAAAAAGCAGGCTGAGTAGTGGATGACTGGCGGCAATCATCACAACTCCCACAACGATTGAAATCATTGTCGAAAGGACAATTGACTGCATGGCACTTTCAGACGCAGTGTTATGGTCACGCCGTCCGATACTTTGAGACACAACCACCGCAACACCTGAGGCAATAGCGGAAAAGGCGTTCATTACAAGAATATTAAGTATGCCAACCAGACCGACGCCCGCCATAGCTTCGCCGGAAACATTCCGCACCATGATTGTTGCCAGTAAATTTATTGTTACGGCAAAGGTTTGCTCCACTAGGACTGGCACAAAAAGAGACATAGTCTGTTTTCGATTAAAAATGAGCGTTCACCTCGCAGACTTAAAAAGTATTGTACCATAAAACATGACTTTTGCATAGTAAAATTTGATGGCTACAATTGCGAAAAGCAGAACCCCGTGATATGATGATTAAGATGCTGACGTAAATATTATAAGCAACGAAAGTGATGTGCCGCTATGAACAGTACAAAACCAATCTGGGAAGCAGACGGAAAAGTTCTCATAATTGACCAAACGCTTCTGCCGTCAGAATATATGGTGACGGAAATAACGTCAATCGCGCAAATGTGGACAGCGATAAAAACGCTTGCAGTCCGCGGTGCGCCTGCAATCGGTATCGCCTCCGCCTTTGGTATCTACCTAGGGGTTAAGGGTGAAAACCTTAGCGACAAGGTAAGCTTTATTGCGGCTGTTGACTGCTCTGCGGACTATATATGTACCTCAAGACCTACAGCCGTCAACCTTTTTTGGGCGGCTGACCGTATGAGGGCATTTGCTAGAGCCTGTGAATTTTCAACGGCAAGTACAGTATTAGCTGCCTTACTAGGTGAAGCAAATGCGATTTTAAGCGAGGACATTGAATCCTGCAAGGCAATCGGACGGTACGGCGCAGAACTTCTCAAAAGTTGTAAAGGCATTCTCACCCACTGCAACGCAGGTGCGCTCGCCACCTCGGAGTACGGTACGGCACTGTCGCCTATATATACCCTCCAACAGCAGGGGGTACATTTAAAGGTGTACTCCGATGAAACCCGACCGCTTTTGCAAGGCTCAAGGCTTACCTCGTGGGAGCTTAGCCAAGCAGGAATTGACGTCACGGTTATTTGCGACAATATGGCGGGAGTTGTGATGAAAAACGGCTGGGTGGACGCCGTAATCGTTGGGGCAGACCGAATTGCGGCAAATGGCGACTCTGCAAACAAAATTGGAACATACTCCTTGTCGGTACTGGCGAAGTATCACGGCATACCATTCTATATCGCCGCCCCATACTCCACCATTGACCTATCCCTATCCTCCGGCGACCTGATTCCCATTGAGGAACGCAGCCCTGACGAAGTATTAGGTTTTGGTTCTGTCAGAACCGCCCCCGAAAACGTCAAGGCTTATAACCCCGCCTTTGACGTTGCGCCTTGGGAAAACATAACCGCAATCATAACCGAAAAAGGCGTAATTTCGCCGCCCTTTGACGTTAATTTGAAACGTTTTGCCGCCAATTCTGCTAAATGAGAAATCTCTGACAACAAGCTTTTAACGCTACACTTTGGCGTTTTTTGTTGCGGGGTTGTCTACTATGTGACCTTCACTGTCAAACCGTGAGCCGTGACAAGGGCAGTCCCAAGTTTTTTCTGCTTTGTTCCACTTTAGCGCACAGCCTAAGTGGGTACACCTTCTTACAGTAGGTGTCAGTAAATTTATAACAGCCTCCGCTCCGTTTAGTAGTAGCTGAGGCTTTATAATTGAACGGCTGGGGGAAAACACATCGCTGTATTCGTTAGGCTTTTCAGCCGCTAAGTCGCTTAAAATCATGGCCGATACCATTGCGGACGTCATACCCCACTTGTTGAAGCCTGTTGCAACCAACCAGTTAGGGGTCGCCTTGGAATACCTGCCGATATAGGGTACGCCGTCAAGGGTCATGCAGTCCTGAGTTGCCCAGCACGCTTTTTCCTTAGCGTTTGGAAAGTGACGCTTCGCAAAGCTACGCAGCTCCCTGTATCCGCCGCCGCGCTTACCGGTTCTGTGGTCGCCGCCTCCGATGAATAATGCGCCGTTGTACCGTCGGAATGACATCCCCTTCTCGACCTCGTCAACGTACATATTGTTAATTAGGCTGTCTGTTTCCAACGCGATTGCGTAGGAACGGTGCTGATACATTTTAAGGAAATATGCACCATGAGAGTCCGCAAATGGGAAGTGTGACGCAAATATTATCTTTTTTGCAATTATTTCTCCCTTGTCAAAAAATGCGACATTACCGCTGACTTTTGTTATCATGGTTTTCTCGTAAATAGTCAGGTTTTCCGCAATTTTGTATAAAAATTTCAGCGGATGAAACTGCGCCTGCCCTTCGATACCTAGCGCACCCGCCACCTCAAAAGGCAGGGGCGTTTTTGTTGCCATAACAGGCTCGATACCAAGCCTTCGCAGTGCCACCGCTTCCCGCTCCAGCGAACTTCTGTTATTAATTGCGTAGACAAATGAGGTTTTTTTCTCATAATCGCAGTCAATAATCTTGCATAACTCGTCATAGTAGCTCAGCGCGCGTCGGTTGATTTGCAAGTATTGCTGAGCTTTGTCAAAGGATGCTTTTTTTATCAGCTTATCGTAAATAAGCCCATGGAAAAACGTAAGCTTTGCCGTTGTATTTTTGGTGACGCCGCTGCCGATTCTGTTGGCTTCAACAAGAGTGTACTCAACACCCGCATGCCCCAGCATGTGGGCACAAAGCACGCCGGTCAGCCCTCCGCCTATAACTAAGACGTCGGTTTTTATGCTTTTATCTAGGCTCGGAAACTCTGTCTCCTTGACGTTTTGTGTCCATAACGATGTCATGTAAATCATCCTTCGTGTTTTTTGTTAGTATTCAATACTAACACACGAATTATGCACGGCGAACACATCTCCCATTCACTGGAATTTCAAATAGAAATCAAGCCCTTCAAAGCTAATGATTAACTACTGCAATCGCAATCGAATTGCAAAGCACTCTGGTTTTTCGTAAAAACTCAGGCAGCTTTTCCGAAACATGGTCATGCATTTGCTCATGCAAGGCTTGTATTAAATCCTTTGCCAGCCTGCCTAACCCTGTTGCGCCGATGTCTGCAAGGGCGAGCTTCATGGAGATTAGCTCAAGTTCGAAAATTGTCTTGTCCGAAAGTGCGAAGTCATGCTCTAAGGCGTTCAAACGCTGAACGGAATTTTTTGCAAATTCTCGTAAAAGCTCTAGATACTCAGCTTGATTATTAAGCAGTCTGGTCAGAGCTGAGCTGATA
>JAVBKA010000136.1:0-6617 GCA_031546715.1 Oscillospiraceae bacterium
TGCGCTTTCATTTGCAAACTTAGTCCGTTCGGCGCAGTTAAAGCCCATATAGTCGTCCCAAAGACCTAAGTTTACTAGTAAGGATTGATAAGCTCTATCTATATGCGAAGGAATGGCAATTCCTTCGTACTTCTTGCAAAGTGCTGATACGCTGTAAATCCCCACGCCGCTTGCGTGGTTTAGCATTCTGACCTCTATGCCGAATATCTCGTCATTTTCATCAATGAGAAGCTGTTCGCCAAACTGAGACGGAACATTGGGCACATTATCGGATATGCTGACTACATACTGTTCAAAGGCTTCAGCTTTTTCAATATCGGGAAAAAGGCAAAGGACATGAACCTCTTCCGCTGTTGTAAGCTCCATGCCCGGTAAGCCTAAAATGCCGAACTCCTTGCACCATTTAAGGAATGGTCTGCAATTACCAACGGTATCATGGTCAGTTAAGGCGGCAATCTGCGTTCCTGCAATTGAAAGCATCCCCGCAATGTTTGCGGGCGTGCATTCGTTATCAGCGCAAGGTGACAGGCACGAATGCAAATGCAAGTCATAAAACAGCTTCACGATTATTTATCTGCTTCAAGAGCCTGATGGATTTTCCAGCATAGTTCATATGCCTGCAAGGCTGACGCAAGAATGGGGATATCCTCAGCCTCCGCTTTTTTTAGCAGTACCTCGTCTGGTTTTACGTCCTCTGCAAGTATGACACAGGCTACGCCTGATAAATGCGCCACAGCTGCAACATTCGGATTGTTCATAAGTGTGACCCACGCACAGCCCTCAGTTGCCCTTCCCATAACCCATGAAAGCAAATCTCCGCAGTAACCGCCCAAAATTTTTGTCTCCAAAGCATCCTCGCTTCCGCAGATTACGGTTGCCGATAGTGCCGCCGCCATAGCTTTTACATTCAACTTAATCACCTTCCGAATTTTTTTCTGACGCCTATTTGCGGAACGGAGGAGGCAGGTAATCCTCGCCTATCATTCGCTCACGCATATGAAAAATGCAGTCTTCCTCTTGAGCAAACCCAAGGACAACGTCCTCAGCCAACGCTCTGCAAGAAGGCGCACCGCAGGAGGAACAGTCTAGCCCCGGAAGCCTTGCGAGAAGGAGCTCGATTGCTTGATACTTCTCCATCGCCGTTTTGATATCGTTATCAAGCTGCCAAACCGGAGTATGCTCCAGAGGTAACTGCCTTTCAAGGCTTTCGCCGTCCTCTGCTGTGTAATGATTTCTGGAAACAGGCAGGTATTTCATAAGAGATTTAAGGCGGGAACGAGCCGCAAAGGGGTTCTCTGTTGCCAAACAGCCGCCGAGACAGCCTTGGGTACATGCCCCAAGCTCCACAAAGGAAATATCTGACAGCTTACCGTCCTCAATATCCTCAAGCACTCTGATGACATTAGGCACACCATCAACATTTATGCTTTTTTCGCCAAGGAGAGTTGCGCTTTCGCCGCCACTTGCCGCCCAACCAACTCCCATAAGCCCCGATGTTTGAATAGACGGCTCATCCTTAACCTTTTTCATGGCTGGCAGCAGCTTTAGGTAGACCTCGGTCATAGATAGCGCGCCGTCAATAACAGGTGCGGGAAGTCCTACAGGTTGATGCGCCGCCGTCATTTTCGCAGGGCATGGAGTGATGAAAAATACGCCGATTTTTTCTGAGGAAAGCCCTGTTTTCTCCATCGTCTCCTTACGCGCCCGAATCGCCGCCAACTCCACTGGAGCAATATGCGGAGAAATATGTGACATCAGCTTTGGGAAACGCTGACATATCAGCCGAACACAGGCGGGACAGGCGGAGGATATTTGCGGCGTTATGGGATGCTCCTTTTGCGATCTGGCATAATCCGATATCATTTCCGCGGCTTTTGCGACCTCGTATACCATATCAAAGCCAATATACAACAGACCGTGGAGCACAGTGCTTATGTCAAACAAATTGTGAAACTGACCATACAGGCTCGGTGCGGGCAATGCGATATTAAATTCAAATTCCTTTAGTCTACCAAAGGAATCGCAAACAGCTTTTTTTGCGTGATGTGGACAGGTGCGTATGCACTCACCGCAGTCAATACAGCGTTCGTCTATAATTGTCGCCTTGCCTCGACGAACTCGAATTGCCTCGGTGGGACAATGCTTAATACAGGCAGTACAGCCCTTGCATTTGTCCTTGTCAAGCGTAACACTATGATGCAAGATATCGCCTCTTTATTCCTGAACTTGTGATTTATGTAACATTAATGCTTAATTGTCATTTTCACTAGCGTACCTACTCCAACTTCGGACTCAATTTCAAAAACATCTGCATACCGCTTCATATTCGGTAGACCCATACCCGCGCCAAAGCCTAAATCTCTAATTTCCTGTGACGCAGTGGAGTACCCTTCTTGAAGTGCCTGATTAAGGTCTGCAATTCCCGGACCGTGGTCGGTCAAAGTGATAATGATGGAATCGCCGTTAAGCTCAACCTCCGCTTCACCGCCAGTTGCATGAATTACCATGTTGATTTCGCCTTCGTACATACAAATAGACGCTTTTCGGATAGCGTCCGAATCTATTCCCATACGCTTCAAGGCACGCTTCATTTCAGTTGAAGCTTCCCCCGCCGCTGTGAAATTGTCACCATCAACGTTAAACGATAGCTTAATTGGATCCACTAAACAGTGCCCCCTTGCAGCCCGTTAGAATATAGGCGTCCGCAAGCCTCGTACATTCTAAGGGGCGAAGTCAGCACGGTGATATTGCTACCGATTGCAAGGTCAACAATGCTTTTGTCAGGTTTTTTACCCCTGACAAAAACAACGCATTTCATATCCATCATTTCAGCAGTACGGATGACTTGGGGGTTTACAAGCCCCGTGAGCAGAACGGACTGCTCTTTAACAAAGGCTAAAACGTCACTCATTAGGTCAGAGCCGCAGGCAGAAAGCACTGGTAAATCTAAATTTTCATCAAGACAAAGGCATTCCGCCTGTAAAATGCTCATTACATCACGAACTGTCATATTTAAGCAACCATTTCTCCGACGAAACAATTTTATATTTATAAGCTATCTTTCTCGTCGGAAAAATGATAGCCGCTTTTGTTACTGCAAAAATGAACCAGAATGAATTAGCTCATACTAAATCACTACTTTATTTCGTTTATACTGTATTCTTGTGTTCCCAAGCCGTACTCTTCAAGCTTTTCAAGCTGAATAAACGGATTTTTACGATGGATTCTCTCAAGCAAATGACCGCTTAAACCCAATTCATGACCCTCTGGCAGTCCTGCGTCAATCAAGTCCTCAACCTTAATCGCATCCAAACATGCTCTTTCGAGAGAAACGATATCACTTGACGCCATTACACCAATGTCAGGCACTAAAGACGGCGTGGACAAGCCCCAGCAATCGCAGATAATCGTAATATTTGTAAGAAAATTGATATGGTACACACTATCGCTCGGTAAGGTCTCAAGAACTGTCTTTGTGCAAAGAGCCATCCCTGTCTGGAAATAGTCATATCCGCCTGATTGGTCGATGGCGATTGCATTAGTCGGGCAAACCTTGACGCAATGACCGCAGTATGTGCAGTGATGATAATCTACGTTATAAAGCTCCCCGTCAAAGGAGTTTGCGTCATGATTACAGCTTGCGATACATGCTTGACAATGGGTGCATTTGTCTTTGTCCCATGTAATCCCGCCTTCAAGGCGGTGAATTTGCTGACGGGTGCGGTCTGTAACGCAGCCCATGGCAATATTTTTGCACGCTCCGCCGTATCCGCAAGAACCGTGACCTTTAACGTGAGAAAGGTTAATTAAAAAATCTGCATCATGAATATAGCCTGCAACATCTACATTTGTAAAGGTTTTATAACTTACGTTTTCTTCGTAATAATACTCGCCTAACAGCCCACAAACGTCAAGAACTGGCACACCAAAAAGCTCTTCTGTATATCCTCTGGTTTTCGCTTGAGAAACGGTTTGGTCGCAAATGAATGGCTTTGCGCCGTATTTTTTTAGAAAATCTATTAAGATTTTCACAAAAAGCGGAGAAATCGTAGTATAGCCTATACCGCGCCCAACATGCATTTTTACGGCAACATTTTTACCTGCCACCTTATCCTTCAACCCTGTATTTTCAAGCAGCCTCGTAAATTTTGCTGGCAATGTCTGGGATGCTTCAAAGGCACTGTACTTTACTGACGAAAATAATACTTCTGACATTTTCTACCTCCATAAACGATATTTCTTTCAAAGAATTATATCAAACAAACATTAAAATATCAAGCAAATTACTAAAGATTATATTAATTTGGAAATTTTTGTGTCTTAGTCAGCAAAAAATGATTATAGCAACGCTTTTCAGTATTCAAACAAAAAATAAGTAACGTATATGCAAAACTGTGTAAGTTGGTGTATACTATGAGGAAGCAAGGCTATAAAGAAGATTTTTAAACTTTTTGTGGGGTGCAAGAATGCTAAATATTGTTTGGGGGCGCACTGGCACAGGAAAAACTACATATATGCTTAACGACCTTATTGCAAGAGCCGCCAACGGCGAGCAAGGTCTTATTTGGCTTACGCCTGAGCAGTTTTCCCATGATTGTGAGCGATTGCTTGCAGCAAAGGGCGGAGCAAGCCTTTGTTTACACGCCGAGGTACTTACCTTTAAAAGATTATGCGACCGTGTGTTGGCTGAGTTCGGAGGCTTGTCATTGCCTGTCCTTGACGATGGCGGGAGGCTGTTAAATATTAAGTTGGCTGTTGATTCTGTTGCCTCTGAGATTTCGCTATGGCGGCGTTCTTTGAGAAAAGCAGAGTTTTACAAAAGCCTTTTGAAAACACTTGACGAATGCAAATGCTATCGCATATCTCCCGCAATCCTTATCGAAGCGTCACAAATGTCTGACGGCGTTGTATCCGACAAGCTGCGTGAATTATCTCTCATATTCGCAGCATATGACGGCATCACAAAAAGCACTGCAATCGACCCAAGGGACAGACTAACGCTTCTTGCCGAAAAGCTGGAAACTAGTACCTACCTAAACAATAAACGTATATACATAGACGGCTTTGTTACCTTAACGCCTCAGGAGCATACCGTTATTGACACATTTGTAGCAAAATGCTTAAGCTGTACCGTTGCACTGAAAGGCGAACCGTCAAACTCGTTTTTTGCAGTCACCAAGAGAACTGCCGAGCGGCTTGCGCGTCACAGTGAAAAAACGGTTTCAACTGTACTGCATAGCAGTAAACACACTGTCAAAAGCGACCTTTTGGCTCTTGAGGACATGCTTTCAAAACGGAGCTTTACATTATCAGAGGAAAAGCTGCCCAGTGAGGCTATTTCGCTGTTTTCCTCCGCATCTCCTGAGCTTGAAATTGAAAATACCGCCGCCATAATTACTGAGCTGACCGAAAATCAGCTTCGTTATAGAGACATAACCGTTATTGTTCCCGACCTTAAAAGCTATGGTCCTCTTGTTGAAAGTGCATTTGAACGGCATGGAATCCCCTGCTTTCTGGATCAAATGGATGATATTTGTGATAAACCGTTACTAAAATATATAAAAACAGCTTTTACCGTCACGGACTCCGGCTGGCAACCGCAGGACGTAATTGCATTACTGCGAACAGGACTAACAAGACTTTCTCCTCGAAAGGCAGACATTCTTGAAAACTACATTCTGCTATGGAACCTAAAAGCCTCACATTGGACGGGCAACAAGGCTTGGAGTTTGCACCCCAAGGGGTACAAGGAAAAACTCTCTCAAGATGATGAGAAAACCCTGCGAGCCCTCAACAAAATGCGCATTCTCGTGGCCCAGCCCTTGCAAGCCTTAAAAAAGGCAAAAACCGCTCAGCAGTGGGCATTTGCAATAACTATGCTCCTAAAAGCAAGCGGAATACCTAAAACCCTTAAGCAGCGCAGAAAACAGCTATTTGCCGTTGGACAAGCCAAGCTTGCTGACGAGAACCGTCAGCTTTGGGATATTGTCATGAACGGCTTGCAGCAATGCGCCTTAGTACTTGCTGACCGTGAGCTTAGTCGAAGCGAGTTTTGCGACTTTTTTATGATGCTGATGTCTGCGTATTCCGTCGGCACAATTCCGCTGTCCCTTGACAGCGTGAGTGTTGGCGAATCGGTACGGCTAAGAAAAACCTACGCAAAGGCGGTGATTATGCCCGGTTGTACCGAGGAAAATATGCCCAAGCTATCGGTTATTGAAAGTCTGCTTTCATTAGAGGACAGAGCCGCCCTTGAAGGGCTTAGCGACGATATCGACCTGCCACCGGATGACGAAAAACGGATGGAACGTGCCGAGTATGATATTTATTCCACCTTTACCCTGGCGTCTGAGCGGTTATACCTGTCTTACCCGCGAAGTAAAACAGGCGAGGACTGCTCCGCAGTGGTGTTCAAAAAAGTCAGCAAATGCTTTGATTTGCATGTGTCAAGCCTTGAAAACATTGCAAAGCCTGAACGGGAACATCCCTCCTTCCGAACTCCCCTGAGCCAAGCGTCCGTCAAGGCATTGTACGGTGAAAACATTAATATTTCAGTTTCTCGGATACAGAAGCTACTTTCCTGCAAACTCGAATTTTTTCTCCGTTATGGCTTAAAT
>JAVBKA010000191.1:0-4800 GCA_031546715.1 Oscillospiraceae bacterium
TTCTGCGATTTCTCCACACCCAACCCTGATGGGCGATTCAATGTCTATGATGATATCAAGAAAAAACTAATGGAAAAAGGTGTTCCAGATAAAGAAATAGCATTTATCCATGATGCTAATACAGAGGAACAGAAAAAAGAGTTATTCGCTAAGGCAAGAAAGGGTCAAGTTCGAATATTGCTCGGCTCTACCGCTAAACTAGGCGCAGGCACGAACGTGCAGGACAGGCTAATAATGCTTCATGACCTTGATTGTCCGTGGCGGCCTGCTGACCTTGAGCAACGAGCTGGACGCATTATACGTCAGGGAAATCTAAATCCAGAGGTTACTATATGCAGATATGTAACCGAAGGTACATTCGATGCATATTTATATCAGACAATAGAAAATAAGCAAAAATACATTGGGCAGATAATGTCCAGCAAGTCTCCTGTTAGAAGTTGTGAAGATGTTGATGAAGTAGCACTTTCCTATGCTGAAATAAAAGCTCTTTGCGCAGGCAATCCTCTCATTAAGGAGAAAATGGATTTGGATATTGAAGTTGCTCGTCTGCGCCTGTTAAAAGCTGACCACCAAAGCCAACACTATCGGCTGGAGGATGCGCTTATTAAGACATTACCGCAGAATATTGAGCATACTAAAAATTGCATAAGCGGCTACCAGCGTGATATAGACCTACTAAAAGTAAATACACCGTTGGCAAAAGATTCTTTTCCACCAATGGAGATATTTGGAACTGTACATAAAGATAAGGAGAAGGCAGGAAACGCCCTGCTTGAAATATGTAAAGACATAAAAGGCTCTGAAAATCATCACATTGGAATGTACAAAGGGTTTGCAATGGATATGACCTTTGACAGCCTCACTAAGCAGGTTAAGTTAATTCTTAAAGGCAGTATGAGCTATACCACCGACATAGGTTCTGATGTCTATGGCAATATTACTCGAATTAACAACACGCTCGCAGATATACCAACACGCATAGTAGCGTCTCTGGCACGACTTGATAACCTGCAAAACGAAGTTGAGCAAGCTTCACTAGAAGTTCTAAAGCCTTTCCAATTTGAAGAGGAACTGAAAGAAAAATCTGCTAGGCTTGATTTTCTGAATGTCCAGTTTAATCTTGATGATAATCCGAAGGAGAGAGTGGATGGGAGAGCCACAAGGGAATGTGAGCTTGACGAGGAGGAAGAGCTTGAAATGTAGTTTAGGTGGGAGGTAAGTTTTAGGTTATATTTGCAAGTCCTCGTCAGTATCAACAAATTAATTAGAGTGTCATTTTTAAATATCTCAAACCAGTCATACATGGTAGGAAAGCACGAAACCCCTGAGACCTTGCAGTCACAGGGGTTTTAGTCGGTTTTTGTGCCAGTCATTCTATGACAAGTAACAGCATTACGCAAAAAGGTAACGCCTGCCGACCGCTTAATCAACCTAGCAATATTCACAAAAGTCTATTAATGGAGAATAAATTCAACCAGCAATTTTAAAGATAGTTGACGTGCTAAATCAATAATAAAACCGCTAAATTTATGCACAAAATTTTTTGTTCCACTTATATCATTTTGATTTGCGCAGTCATAGGCATTTTGAATTAATTTTGCCCCATAAACGTCTTCTTTTTCAATATCAGAAAATTTCTCTTGCAGAATTTTCAGTTGAGTCGCCAATTTAATGTTGTCAAAACTATCAGATGAATTGTTAATTATTGTTACATTACTGCTTTTACTTACAATAGTTCCATTGCCAAAATTTGTATAACTTTCATTACTCATTATTATACCATCTTCCTATGAGATCATTGTAACATCCTTAGATTCATTTATGATAGTTCCGGTTCCAAAGTTAATTAAGTAGTTGTTTGAGGTATTGTTGTCTTGGATGATATTTCTTAAAACTGTGAATACATTCGAAATAAAGCTATGGTCAGTCGATAAAAATGAGTAACAATGTCCAGAATTCAATTCGATATTCAGCCCATATGAAGTTGGGTTATAGTTGTGGCGGTAAATTATAATTCCAACTACACACCAAAGACCTAATCCGGCGATGGAAAGAATAACACTGAGTTTTATCAAAGAAAAGCAGACGAATCCTAGTGCACCGCATATGAAAAGAGTCATAATCGGTAGTGGCTTCTTTGGAAGAGTTCCAGTCCAAACTTGAGTAATGTTGGATATCTGAATGAAGCTCTCTTGACAGTTAATAATGTTACCTTTCAAATTCACAACTGCACTTTCAAAAAGCGTCTCTTCCGGCTTTGAGACATTTTTCTTTTCTCCCATAATTTCCCTTCTTTCGTTGTTATATTATATAAGTAAAGCAGACCATTGTGATGTCTATGAAATTGCTGCTTGAGAGTAGGCTATCCTAATTCTTAAGAAGCATAGAATTTTTCTATTAATATTTTCTATGCATCTAAATCTCAATAAATACGCTAATTGGGAGTTGGTCAATTGATACAAGTCATCAGCAATCATGTATTTCTGCAAAATTTTAAGAATAGCTAATCCAAAACGATGAAATACTTTTTTTACATTTTCCACCAATGGTGCAATTGCGTGGCTTCCAATAGCATAAGCAAGTGCGACCACTGCGGAAACAGTTCCTCCACGGGATAAAACAAGATTTCTTAGCGCAGAAATTGTACCGCCTTGGGTAATTACGTCGTCTATAAGTATGTAGCTAATACCTGAAAAAGGTTGTCCACAGAATAGTGGTTTATGAAGAATCCGCTCCATTGCGTGCAGTTTCTTTCGCTTAACGGAGGATATACAGGTGACATCATAACAGATTGGCAATCCGATAAGCATTGCTAATGCTAATGGGAGCTTGTTTTTTGACATCACAGGCAGTAAAGTAGCGTTTGGAAAATCAGATTTCAGTTTTTGAATTCGTTTTAGCTTTACACATTGCACAACAACGCATTGTGCGGCATCTAAATCGCCGCTTTTTGCCTCATCGTAGCCTATACAACGTTTTAAATACGCTATTGAAGTGTGACCGTATCCATGAGGGAAATGCTCCTCCCATTCAAACGAATACTTTATCATTATTTATCACCCAGTAATCTAAAGCTGGTTCTTTCATAGTTATTGTACATTATTTACAAAAAACCATCTAGGTGATTGGCGTAAAGGTTGCTTTATGATATACTTAGATGGTTGGAAAAAATTAGGTATCTTCGATACTACATTTTGAGAGGAGAAGTTGTGATGGCGGTATTTCATGCTGGAAACTTAATAAAAGAATGTCGTGAACAAAAAAAGCTCACACAGATGCAGTTATGCGAAGGTATTTGTTCTGTGTCTGCACTCTCAAGAATCGAGAGCGGAGAAATAAATCCTAGTTACTATTTACTTTCGCATCTGGTGGAACGC
The DNA here is from genome assembly GCA_031546715.1 of Oscillospiraceae bacterium. Lineage (GTDB taxonomy): Bacteria > Bacillota > Clostridia > Oscillospirales > UBA929 > JAVBKA01. Next base: position 3,381 of record JAVBKA010000191.1, read on the forward strand.
CTTGGTTGCGAGGTTTCCAAGTTCGGGGCTAATATCACAAGCGCAGCAGAAATGAGTTTTGTGAACAAATATGAGATGATTAAGGACTTGCTTATAAGCCGGGAGTTCCTCCAAGCTGAGATGCGCTTGGAGGAATTGGAGCAAGAGTTTTTCTCGCCATCACAAAAGAAAAAGAAAAAAGTCAATTCTATAAAAGCGGAACAAATTGAAGAAGAATCGGCGGTTATATCTGAGAAAATAAAGCGTCAATTACTTCTCTGTGCTAAAAGCGCAATTGCATTTGAGACAAACCAAGATGAAGACGAAATTTTAAGAATGATTGAAGAGGCTATAAACCTGACAATCCCCAACTTCGGCGAAGAAAATATCCGCACCTACTTATTATCATTTAATGAGATTTCGTTGATTGAGCAGTTAGCGTTTATTCATCGACGAAAGGGGAACATGCAAAAAGCAATTGGAATTTTTTATAGCCTTATTGAAAGTTTGGATAAGTATTACTTTGATGAATATGAAAAATCAAAGGCGTATTGTCTGACGTTGTACAATCTGTCTAGCCACTTAGGTCAAATTGAAAATCATAATGAGGTTCTAAAGGTATGTGATTTAGGCATTCAATATTGCAGAAAACACTCAAGACTTCGAATTTTGCCAAATATTGCATTTAACAAAGCTTGCGCTCTGTATTTTCTAGACGAAAAGAGCGAATATAAGGAGTTAATTATTCAGGCTTACTATTCATCGTTACTTCATGGCGATGTTGAAAAAGCGAATAAAATGAAGCAATTTTCAGAAGCTGAATTGAATTTTGTATTTTAGCTGCAAATCAAATGCGCATTATTTAGTAGTGTATTCATCGCCGAGCCAATATCTTGGGGTGACCTCGTTTGTGCCTTGAGTGGAGGCTGTTCCATTTGTTTCAAGCTTGATAGTTTGCGCAGGTAATGTGACTACGGATAGTGCTAAGCCTAGGACAGCAACTGCTGATAGAAGTCTTACTATTGTTTTTTTCATTTCTACACGTCCTTTCCATAATATGTTTAGAGTAGTATAAAACTCGAATTTTGTCACTAAGCTTTTCACTCAAATTTACATGTCCTTGTTAGCGTCACCCAAATTATTAAATGAGACCTTTTCTGAATCAAAATAACTTATAAATATCAAGAGTAATCGCAAAACAGGTAGCCCCTGTGACCTTTCAGTCACAGGGGCTACGTTTGGTGACGCTATCGAAAGTGAATCGCTGACCATCCGCACGGCATAATGTTGCAATTTAAAGCCTGTTATCAACAGCTTGATTTTTGGCTTTAGACCTGATGTTTTGTTTTGAGCAAACCAGTTATACTAACATTTGATATGCAACTTGGAAACATCCCGCTTTTTTCCAAATCTCACTATCGCCAATTATCGCCAGTCTGTA
>JAVBKA010000117.1:0-6249 GCA_031546715.1 Oscillospiraceae bacterium
CTTACTAAGCGGTTCTGATTCTTGTACGTTGCTGCAAAGCCGTTTGAGATCCAATTTTTCACGTCCTAAATAAAGAATTTCCTATCAATGTTATCCAGCTATCTATTTTTGTATTCCAAGCATTGCCGCACCGATGACGCCTGCATCGTTGCCAAGTGTGGCGGTAATAATTGAAGTCCTTTTGTCACCGCATTTGTAGGCTTCACGGTACACATATTCACGTAAGGGCGCAAGAAGAGTTTCCTTTTCAGCTGCAATTCCGCCGCCGATACATACGACCTCTGGCTGTAAAATGTTCACAAGGCTGGTTAGTCCGCACGCCAAATGCCCTATGTATTTATTTACAACCTCTGTACCTACTTTGTCGCCTGCACGCATAGCGTCAAAAGCGGTGCGTCCGTCAGCCGCCTCAAGAGTTTCGGCGATTTTCCACATGCCGCTGTCCTTATTGGCTTCCATCGCCTCTTTTGTAAAATCTATAAGCGCAGTGGCAGATGCGTATGCCTCCCAACAGCCTTTTCTTCCGCAGGTGCAGGGGCGACCGTTTTCAACCATAACAATATGCCCGATTTCCCCCGCTCCGCCGTTGTAACCTGTGAGAATTTTCGAGCCGAAAACAATGCCTCCGCCAACGCCTGTTCCCAAAGTAACAAACAGCGAGGACGAATAATCCTTTGCCGAGCCAGCCATAACCTCACCAAATGCTGCGGCGTTAGCGTCGTTTTCAAGGAAAACTGGCATTTTTGGCCATGTTTCCTGAATGATTGCCTTTACTTGAACATTTTCAAAGTTTAGGTTGTTATTGTAGATAACTACGCCGTTCTCACGGTCAATAGAACCCGGCGCACCGATTCCAATCCACTCAATTTCGCTTTCAGGGATTTTTGCAGAAGCACATACTTCCTTTGAAAGTCTTGCAATATCTTCAATTACCGCTCGCGCGCCTCTATGGTGATTAGTCGAGCATTTTTCCTTTGCCAAGATCTTTCCCGTACTGTCAACAACTCCTGCGACAATATTTGTTCCGCCTAAATCAACGCCGATATACATTTACATTCCTCCGACATTCCAAATATCTAATTTCTTACGCTTCATAAAGTAATCGCCAAGGCGTTCCTTGCTAGAGTTTATAACAAGCTCCTCTGGGAATCCAATTCTGCCAAGCATTTCCAATGCATAGTCAAAGCGACCTATATCCCACGCACTGTGAGAGTCGGAGTTAACGGCTATGCTAACACCCTCACGCATACACGCCAACGCAATTTTCTCGCAGTTGGACGCACTTTCTTTGCGGATAACAAAGGACTGATTGTTTATTTCAAATATAGTGCCTGTTTTGGCGCATTCCTTGACAACAACATCAATGTCAAAGACATACTGAGGCTGTCCTGCGTGACCAAAGCAGTCCACAAGCGGATTATTCGCCATGCTGAGCCACGCTTCGGTATGGGAAGACTTTGTTGTGGGCTGGAAGCATTGGGTATGCATGGAGGCTATAACAAAATTCATGGTTTTTACCAGATTATCAGGTAAATCCAGCGTACCTTTTTCATCGGAAACATTAATCTCAGCCCCGCTGAGAAGCCTTACTCCATGTACTGCCTTTGGAAGTCTCCTCAGTCCAGAAAAGTGCCATTCATGAGGTGCGTCGGGAATTGTGGGGGCGTGGTCTGTTATAGCGACTGCCAGCAGTCCCCTTTCAGCTCCCATTGCCATAAGCTCGGCAACCGTGGAATATGCGTGAGTGCTTGCAATGGTGTGGTTGTGCATATCTGCGATTATTGTCATTATTATTTATCTCCGCTCTGGATTTCAGTTTCAGCCGCCGCCACAAGCGCAGATTCAGCATCTGCTTTCTCCGCTGATTTAGCCTGCGCCTTAGCGGTTTCAGCTTCAAAATGAACCTGAATGCGGTCAGTAAATTCTTTTGCGGCATTGTATCCAAGCTTTTTATTTCTATTGTTCATAGCGGCAACCTCAATGATAACCGCCAAATTTCGCCCAGGCTTAACAGGTACCGTCAAGGAAGGCACCTTCACATCTAAAATAGTTGTGGTAAGCTCATCCAGACCTAAACGGTCATACACCGCGCCGTCTCGCCACAGCTCTAGATTTATAACCAAGTCTATTTTTTCAGTAGGCTTAATGGAGCCCATTCCGAAGATACGCCGAACGTCCACAACTCCGATGCCTCTAAGCTCAATATAGTGCCGAATAAGCTCAGGCGCACTTCCAACGAGACTTTTAGCCGAAACTTTCTTAATTTCAACAGCATCGTCAGCAATAAGACGGTGACCGCGCTTAACAAGCTCAATAGCCGTCTCGCTTTTGCCCACACCGCTATCTCCCAGTAGTAGCACACCCTCGCCGTAAACCTCAACCAGAACGCCGTGCCTCGTGATTCTGGGCGCAAGGGAGACTTTTAAGGACGCAATCATTGCACTGATAAGATATGCCGTTGATTCCTGTGTGCGTAGCAGAGGAACATTATACTTTTGAGCCGTTTCCTCGCATTCAGGGTACACTTCAAGCCCTCTGGTGATAATAAGCGCAGGAATTTCCGTTTCTAGTAGCTTTTCAAAGCTTCTTCTGCGTTTTTCAGGAGTAAACCTCTCCATAAACGTAGTTTCAACCTTGCCCATAACTTGAATACGTGAATTGTCAAAGTAGTCAAAAAAGCCTGCAAGCTGAAGTCCTGGACGATTAACGTCATCAATGCAGATTAGAATGTCGTCCATTTTTTCGGGTGCGAAAATAACCTCAAGGTTGAACTCTTTTATCAGCGATGTGAGAGGTATACTGTACGGATGCTCCATTTACGTACTCCTTTACTGTCTTCTCTTGTATTAGTATACTTGATTTTTTTCCGATTTGCAAGATAAGGCTGTTAAAGCTCATAAATATCCGTAAATTTGTCTTTTAAGTAGTTTACATAATATATGGAATTTAGCTCTTCGCCAGTGGATAGCTTAATTAATTCCGTAGGTGAAAGCATTTCGCCGTATTTGCGAATTTTCTCATCTAACCATAGGTTAATCCCGTTAAAATCGCCCTTTTTAATGCTTGAATCTACGTCTATATCCTTTTTCATATAGTGCAAAAGCTGGGCAGCAAAAACACTTCCGATGGCATACGATGGGAAATATCCTATTGAACCAGAGGGCCAGTGGGTATCCTGCAAAACTCCTGTTTTGTAGTCCTCAGGTGCAATTCCAAGATATTCTGTCATTTTTTCCTTCCAAGCATTAGGAAGGTCGGCAACGCTGATTTTGTTCTCAATAACGGCCTTTTCAAGGTCATAACGCACGCAAATATGCAAGCAATAGGTCAGTTCGTCAGCCTCTGTGCGAATTAAGGACGGCTTTGCGATATTAACCGCCTTGTACATCTGCTCCTCAGTAACATTTGTAAATTCCTTCGGGTACAAGGTTCTGAGTACGGGCATTAAAACTGTCATAAACTCGCGGGAACGGGCAAAGCAATTTTCAAACAGCCTTGACTGGGATTCATGTATCCCAAAGGATGCGCCGCCGTCAAGATTATAAGCGCAAAGCTCTTTGTTCATTCTCTGCTCATAAAGCGCGTGCCCGCTCTCGTGAACAATAGAATAAATCCCAGATGATATATCATTTTCTATATATTTCATTGCAATCCGAACATCATCCATTGCGGGTGACGTCATGAACGGATGCTCAGTTTTACCTATTTGCCCGCAGCTATGGTCATATCCCACCAAAGCCGCCAATGCGTCTGCAAGAATTTCCTGTTTGGAAATATCGAAGTTATGCTCAAGAAATGCAGCGTCAGGCTGCTTCTTTGCCGTTACTTTTTTCAGCAGGTCTACTATTTCTGTTCTAAGATTTCCAAAGAATTTATCCAAAAGCTCAACCGTCATGCCTTCTTCATAATCATCAAGCAGTGCATCGTAAGGATGAACAAATTTAGAATCTGTGCCTTCTGAGTAGCCATAGAAAACAGTCATTTTTCTGGAAAAATCAAAAATTTTCTCAAAATACGGCTCCATTATTGCATAATCGTTGTTGTTTTTTGCTTTTTGCCAGACAGTATCTGCCTCGCCTGTTAACGCTGTAAATTCCTGAACAAATTCAGGAGGTATCGACTTCGTTTTTTCGTAGATACGTTTAATTTTTTTGTACATAGCAAGTTCTTTATCATTAAGCTCAGCATCATGCCCCTCAATGGCTCCTAAGTAATCAACCATTTCCTGTGAAATAGTACGCTTAAAGACCTCTTTCGATAAAAATCCCAAGGTTTGCATACGCGTAGATACGCCTTTTTCGGAGTTTTTAGGATTAGTAGCTTCATCCCAATGAATAATCGAAGCGGCTCTACCTAAATGAGTTTTTTCCTCGTTAATTCTCTGGATTCCGCTGATTGCTTCTGCAACCGTAAATTTGCTCATACTAACATCCAATCTGCCGATAAAACGGCGAGTTTTTTGAAACTTATACGAATTTTTATCTTGAGCACTGCAATTTTTGTAGTTTATTACTCAAGATCAATATTTGCAAGCAGGTTTTACGCGTTTTCGTGAAAACACTTGATATTACAGCATTTGTATGGTATATTAATTTGCATATTTCTTCACATTCAAATCTGAAAAACGGAGGGAACCATCTTGAACCGTAAAATTCTACTTTTAGTGTATCTCGCAGTCCTGACGGGAATAACTCTCCTGCTAGGCTTTACTCCACTGGGCTATATAAAGCTCGGGCTGATATCAATCACTATCGTACACATTCCCGTTTTAGTGGGAGCGGCACTTTTTGGTCCGTTATTCGGCGGTTTTTTGGGTCTGGTTTTCGGACTGACCAGCTTAGCACAAGCACCAATCGACCCTATTTTCAGCCTGATTCTTGCTGAATCACCGCTATTGCTAGTCACCTGCTGCATAGTTCCAAGAATACTTATGGGTCTAATCGCAGGATTTATTCCTAGGTTTTTTTCAAAAGCTAAAAAGAAAGACATCTCGTTTTTTGTCACCGGAACAGTCGGCTCAGTTTTAAATACAGTGCTTTTTATCGGCTCTTTACTGCTCCTACTTTCCTCGCAGTTAAGCACGCATTTATCATCAGTTTTGCTAGACCAAGGCAAGTCGCTTTTCGCCTTCTGGCTTGGCATCGGCGTAGCAAACGGTATACCAGAAGCAATCGCACTTGGTTTAGTCGTCGGTGCAATCTGCCGTGCATTGTCACACTCCGCAAACAGCTTGCAGATTAATAAGCCGACTAAAAATTAAGAGAATATACCGTCACTTAGCCTTACAGAACCTCACTAAATATCTGCTTTAGTGAGGTTTTTTTCTAAAATAGTTTCTCCGAGATATTTTTTTTAATCTCTTGCAGACACTATTTAAGTAACTACAGAATAACAGTTTTGCATTATCATGCTCCCTTAACCCTGTCGCTCCGGCACCCAGCAATGCCTTGAAAGGCATCGCCGAGTGCCTGCGCTTTTCGTAAAAATTTGCAAGCAAATTTCTACTACCGGGTTAATCCGCACTTACTTAATTCTTGCAACACCAGAATCAACAGCAGCTTTTTTAACAGCCGCCGCAACAGCTCTGCCCACCTTTGGGTCAAGAGGGTCTGGAATAATAAAATACGGCGTAAGCTCTTTTTCCGAGACTAATCCTGCAATTGCAAGGGCTGCCGCCATTTTCATTTCAACATTTATATCAGAGGCACGAGCATCTAACGCCCCCCGCATAACCCCTGGGAACGCTAGAAGATTATTGATTTGGTTAGGATAATCCGACCGTCCCGTACCAACAATTTCAGCACCCGCCGCAAAGGCGATTTCAGGCATGATTTCAGGTATGGGATTTGACATAGCAAACACTACAGGGCTTGGCGACATAGCTTTTATCATATCGCCAGTCACAACGTTAGGCGCAGACAGACCGAAAAATACATCCGCACCACGTAAAACATCCGCCAATGAGCCGTTCTTACGTTCAAGATTTGTAACTTCAGCCATTTCCTCCTGCGCTGAATTCATACCTGCCTTACCTTTATAAAGCGCACCTTCCTTGTCCGCCATTGTAAGGTTTTTTACCCCAAATTTAAGCAACAACTTAGCAACAGCAATTCCGGCAGAACCTGCACCATTTATAACGACTTTAACGGTGTTAATGTTTCTTTTTGTAAGACGCAGAGCATTTAGAAGCGCGGCAGAAGCAACTATCGCCGTTCCATGCTGATCGTCATGGAAAATCGGAATATCACA
>JAVBKA010000156.1:0-3792 GCA_031546715.1 Oscillospiraceae bacterium
AGCTTTTCATAATGGCAAATTCTCCCGTTTTTTGCCATTATTGGGGCAATTCCCCATTTGTCAATTCGCTTTTTCCACAATCTTTGCCGTCGCTTCTTGTGCGTTTTCACCACAGTCCCTTAAGTTGTTGACATTACTCCATAGAGGGGAATTTGTCGCCTTGCGTAGTCTGTTTTTATCTAAAGCAACATAGTAAACCTCAACCCGCACCTAAATTCCCCTCAGAGGACGGCAAGAGCAGAGCCCTTGCCCTACAACGTAATGCATCATTCGTTCAGTACAAAACAAAAGTACACAAAACCTACCAAAAAAATTTAATGTCTCCCCCAAAATATACCGATTCTACGTTGAATCGGACGCAAGCAACCACCACGCACAGCAAACGTTCTATGGGCACTTGAGCGACAAAAAGGGTGCTTTGCTTCCTTTACCACCCCTCGTAAAGGAAGTGCCTCCGCGGCATGAGCGGGACGAGAAAAAACATGTGGTGATACCAAAGTGCAGCAACCCCTAGGCGAATCACCCCAAACGTACATCAAACCGCGGGCGAACAAAGTTCGCCCCTACGGCGATTCACCCAAATTACAGCAAACCTAAGCAACCCCTCACCCCCACGCAAGCATGTGCGATATTTTTATCTATCAGTAATATTTCAACAAAAAAGGATAAAACTAATGAATCTGCTCTCACCAAGATTAAACGAAAACGAGCTTAGGAATCTTTCAACCCTTTCAATTGCGCAAGTTGGAGATGCCGTTTTTGAGCTAATGGTTCGCACCTCCTTATGTGAGGGTGGCGGCGCTACCGCAAAAATGATGCATAAAAATCGTGTAAAATCAGTGAATGCCGCAGCGCAGGCAGCACTTGCTAAACGGTTGCTACCGCATATAACGGAAGCGGAGCAGGCTGTATATAATCGTGGACGAAATACTCAAGTTGGAAGTGTTCCCCACCGTGCCTCCAGAGAGGAATACCAAACAGCCACTGCCTTGGAAACCTTGTGGGGTTGGTTATGGCTTACAGGTCAGCAGGAACGTTTGATGGAACTTTGGAGCAAGACTTTGGAATCACAATCAAAGGATGGTTGATTATGTCCGAAAAATTAAAACACACTTTGAAAATGTCACTACTGGACTACACCTTGATTTTGGTGGGGGCGGTGGTCTATGCGCTGTCTGTTACGCTGTTTTCACGACCTGCCAGCATTCCGTTAGGCGGCGTCTCGGGTATTGCGCAAATTATTAACCTTTTATCAGGGTTTCCTATGGGTATTACTAACATTTTGTTAAATATCCCTCTGTTTTTAATTAGTCTTGGGTCCTTTGGGAAGAGCTTTTTAGCAAAAACAATTTTTGCTGTTGCCACATCTTCCGTGGCGATAGATATCATGTGGCGATATTTCGGCGAAATGAAACCTGTAACTGAAAATTATCTGCTGGCGGCACTGTATGCAGGCGTTTTGTCTGGCATTGGGTTTGGACTAGTGTTTTCAAGAGGCGCAACTACTGGCGGCAGCGATATATTGTCGAAGATGATAAACAAGAAATTTTCCCATTTAACCGTGGGACGAGTGAACATGTTTATTAACATTATCGTCGTTGTTTTAACATCTATTGTCTTTAAACGCGTAGAAGCAACACTTTTTGCAATCGTAGCCCAATATGTTTCGGGTACTGTTGTTGACACGGTTATCAAAGGTGCGGACAATTCCAACGCAACACTTATCATAACCACAGAGCCGCAAAAAATTGCGGACATGGTGCTCACGGAGCTTCGCAGAGGATGCACAGGATATGATTCAGAGGGTATGTTTACACATAACACTCATACGACACTTTTAGTTGTTGTGCGCACCCATGAGATTGCTACTTTGAAAAAGGTGGTCAAAGCCGCCGACCCCAATGCGTTTACGGTGCTGTTGAGCACCCATGAGGTGCTTGGTCGTGGCTTTAAGAGCATTGGGGGATAGTGGCGGCTAGCGTGCAATAAATTTTTGCATGTGCGGTTCTACTAAATATGCGGGTTACGCAAAAAAGCAATAGCTCAAGATAGGACTTCTATCTTGAGCTATTGCTTTTTTTGGTTTTAGCGCAACGCCGCTACGCTGTGTTGCGTTTTTTTTGCGATTATTTGGTTCGCGCGGCTCAATGGTGGGTTTCGAACCTTGAGAGGCTCGATAAAAGGCGTTGCCTTTTAAAACTATGAGCTTTTGAAAAAGCTCAAGCAAAACTTTTGACGTGTGTTATTGGTTGTTGTTTTCTTTTTTTAGACAAATTGTCATTCTCGTGCCGATGCCTTCTCTACTCAAAATATCAAAATATCCTCCGTGCTTATCCACAATCCACTTCGCAATACTTAAACCTAAACCAGTTCCGCCGGTTTTGCGGTCTCTTGAGGAGTCGGCTCTGTAAAATCTATCAAAAATATATGGTAAAACTTCGGGGCTCATGCCAATACCTTCGTCTTGGACTGTCAGCTTGACATGAGTGTTGTCTTGGCTTAGCTTTAAAAAAATGGCTTCTCCCGCAGGTGTGTATTTTGTTGCATTGTCAACTAAAATTCGCAGTGCTTGCTTGAGAAGCGTCTGGTCGGCATAAACCATGCTGACATCAGCGGTTTGCAGCTCCCAAACATGCTTATCGTCAATCATCTGGCTCTCACGAAAAACCTCCTCTGTCAACGCCTTTGCGTCTACAGCCTCAGGCTTATAGTGAATGGAGGCGTTGTCGCCCCTTGCCAAAAACAAAAGCTGTTCAACTAGCTGCTTCATCGCTTCCGCTTCCGAGCGCACCGCACTGATAGATTCCTGCAACGCTTCAGGGTCAGCCTTCCCCCAACGGTCCATCAGGCTTGCATATCCTTGAATTACAGCAATCGGTGTCCGCAGTTCGTGGGAGGCATCGGAAACAAAGCGGGATTGCAGTCTATAGGCTTCGTCGATACGTTCTAGCATGGAATTAATAGCTTCTGCCAGTGATTTCAGGTCTGGATGACATTTGCTTATGTCAATTCTCATGTCAAGCGACCCTGCGTTTATTCGCGCGATTACCTCCGAGATAGCACCCAGCCGTTCTTTTTGCTCGCTATTGTCAGCTACTCTCAGCGCAGGCTTAGCCTCGGTTACAGTGGGGGCGGGGGCAACTTGCGGCGGTGCATCTGTGAGGTCGGTGAGAGGTCTAAGCCTTCTTCGGACGGATACAAATGTGCCTGGCATTCCAAAAAACCATGTAATAAGTTCAAACAAGCTGCCCAGCAACCATATTACCGCCGCTATTTTAAACGTATCCCCTGTGTATTTAGTGACAGATATCCACTTTTCATCATTGTATAGTGACACTTTGTACTCTATTTTCTCAATCCAGCTCCAAAAACCGTTCGCATTGACGTCAAAGGTAAAGCCTCGTCTGCCTTCACGGGTGTACTCGGGGAAATACCGTTCAAAGACCTTGGGATTATACCCATCGTCATAATACCTATCTTCTGTACTAACTGTATATCCTGTTACAGCCGTTGGATTCTCCCCAGTCAGAACCGGAAACATTCTGGCGATATCAAACTCGGCTGTAATGCCTACAATAATAAAGGTCAGCACTGCCGACCCAAACATCGTTCCAACGGCTGTGCAAAAGCGTTTCCAATTCCAATAGCTTGCAAGCTTCCACACAAAGGTGCTGCTTCTGTTACTCATCTTTTATCCCATACCCTACTCCACGAACCGTCTGAATAAGGCGGATTCCGTAGACATCATCAATTTTAGTTCTGAGGTAGCGGATGTACACATCCACCACATTG
>JAVBKA010000220.1:0-5393 GCA_031546715.1 Oscillospiraceae bacterium
GTGCGGTTTCAGCGTGCCAGGAGTTCATTTGAGCGTTAATATTTGTGGTCAGATTACTGCTCCAAGTTGGACGAATGTTGTGATTCCAAATGCCCTGTAGGTTTGCAGGCTGGCTGCCCGGTGCTGACGAACCCATGAGAAGATATCGTCCGTACTGGAACATAAGAGCAGGCAAAAATCCGCTGTCTTTCCCCTCCCCCATGTCCTTTAACAGCTCAGGTACAGTTTTCCCCTCATCCTCTGCAAGGTTTACAGACACACGGTCAAAAACATCTCTGTGATGTCTAACATGGTTCTCCCGCAAGACTTTGTATCCTATCTCCCTAGCCTTAGCAATGCGTTTCGCGCATATTTCCGTCAAGTTCATGTCCTGTGCAGGAGGCACATCGAAGCTAATAAAGCTGGTGGCGGCGGCGATATATATAACCGCCTCGTCTGCCTCTGTCAGCACAAGCTTATTTCCGACTTGCTCGAGGCTGCCACCTTGATGCACAATCGTCACCTGCGCCGCAAAGCAAATAGTAGCCTTTGAATCATCATAAACCACAGGCTTCTCCGCTCGGACATAATTCGGTTCAACTCTGCTTGGGCATCGACCCGACATTGTTATAGTATCTGCGGCGGCTGAGCAACTGTGCCGAATATCGCTGTCAAGCAATGCGGTAAAGCCTACACAGCCTTTGCGGTCAGCCGAAAGCTTCAAAGCTATCACTTGGTTTTCTGTGCTGACAAAGGCTTCTCGGTTATGACTGACAAAATCCTGCCGAAAATCGCTTTTATCACGCTGATAGTCCAGGCTAAACAAGCCTTCGTTAAGGCAAAGTTCACGCTTGTATAAGCGGTGAGTACCTGAATTGGTAAATTTTAAGAACAAATCAGCAAGACAAAGATACGACTCCGACCAATCGCCCTCCATATTAGTGTCTATGTACCTTTTCGCTTCTGCATATTGCTGATTTCTTATAACAGAGCGTACATGGTCAAACATTTCAGGCGTGTTTCGCCTTTCGTCTTGCTTAACCCACCCAGACCAAACCGTGTCCTCATTAAGCTGAATACGCTCAGTATCCAACCCTCCATATAGCATTGCGCCCAATTTTCCATTACCAATAGGCAACGCTTCCTCCCAATACAACCCAGGCGAATCGTACCTCATAACGCAATTTTGTTGCTTATTTTCAAAATTATCCATAGCCAACCTCCCGCAAATTGAACTTGATATAGTGTATCACAGGGCTTGCTGATAGGCAAGACTGAAGCGTCTGACCAAGCGAAAATGATGGTCAGACGCTTGGCGGGAAAAGTTACGCCGCTAGTCGAATATGTTAGCAAACAGTCTTATGTTACACGTCTCAAGCGTTCGCAGTAGTACTGAACATTGCTGAATTTTGCGTCAGGCGCGATTCTGTGGTCAGGGCAAGGAATATACCCGCCAAGCTCGATTAACGGTCTTAACCTTTCAATTTCAGCGTCAATTGCTTTATAGTCCATGGAAAAAACTGTCTTGTTCATACCGCCTACCCCGCGGATTTGCTTGCCGTATTTCTCTCTCCACGGTTTGATGCTGGCTTCCCATGTGCCGACCTCAATTGGAAACATGGTATTTACGCCATTTTCCAGCCAAGTTGGGATTAAGCTGTCAATCCAGCCGTCGCAGTCAACCGACACAATGTCGATGTTGTACTTTGACAATAGGTCAGTAGTTTTCTTGTAGTACGGTCCAACCACCTCTCGAAACATGTCAGGCGTGACTAGTGGACCGTTTTTGAAGCAAATATCTTCCCAATAATGAGCAAAGTCGAATTTTGCACCTGTCTCAAGCATGGTTTTGACGCAATTATAACTTAGTCCCGCAAGGGTATCAACAACCTCGAGATATAGCTCCTCATCATCGCAGTAGAGATAACTCAATTGCTCCACGCCTAACAGATTCCGCATTGTACCAATCAGTGAGCCGCAGTGCAATCCCAGCGGTTGCTGGCGCGCGGAATCGTCTGCAAGAGCTTTCATACTCTCAAAATTAATCCGTTTCGAGTCCCATTGAAGCCTTGGCAAATAGTGTTCCTCCCAAGACTTGCGGTCAATTAGTGTAGTGCCAATTTCTGATGGAATTGAAACAGTGCCAGGCTTTTCCAACACAATTAATCCTGCACTATCCCTCACAATACGGCTACCATCAGGACGGGTTTCCAAAACCTCTGGTTCAAATGCCGGAAACAGGTCAACCTGTGCTCCTACAACCGAAAACCAGTTGAAATCGAAGCCAAGCTTGCGCATTATTGATTTGTCGCCATCTCCGTTGTCGCGTGTCTTAATGTAATCCTCGGCTTCCTGTGTGGTTATATGCCCCTCGCTAGCCCATTTTTTTACGGTTTCCTTCCAGTAGGCGAACGCTACAATCGGCATCCTTTCATAATGCTGATACCTAAGAATCGCCAAAGCATTTTCTCTATTTGTCAAAGTATAACTCATTCCTCTCATTCATTTACTCAATGAAATACTACACCTTTACGTTGCCTTTGTAAATCGTTTTCTTCAAAACGTTTTCGCAAATCTGTTTTGTATGGAAAATGCGGATTTTTCGGTGAAAACTGACTTCATATGTTAGGGTTTGCGATGCGAAACGAACCGAAACTTTAGTAAAACGTAGGAGCATGTTGAGATTTATCTCAACATGCTCCCTGCATTTATGATGCGACATAATAAAAATGAGGCTTCTTTTGGTGGAGGCGAGGGGAGTTGAACTGGGATAAAATGAGTATATATGCAACTTTTTAATGATAAACCGTCTAATTTATAAAATTTTGTTATGATATTCAGTATAATACGTATATCTTGTCTACTGTGTTTTATGGTGTTTTGAGGTTGCAAGCCTACTAAATGTCTACTGGGCTGGATTCCCGATTGGAATCGTGAAACTCGCTCCCCTCGTGTCTACCGCAGCAGGCTTCGAATAGACGATAGTATACACTGGAGAGTGGGTTTGGGGCGAAATCACAAAGTTGCGACACCCCTCGTTATTGCTTGAACTGATGGTTGTTTTTGAGGAACTCCTCGAAATCTTCAAAGCTAATTTTGTCAATATGCTCGTGCCGTTCAACTGTGTAATCACCCACCTAAACTGTATGCTTCTCGACTAGCTCAGAAATGGTCTTTTCTACCATTCTGTCATTTCCGGCGCACTGTCTAATGCGATCTTCATCTAAATTTGTTAGCGGCATGCTTTCCATTAGCCATAGTGCCATTAACCTGCTCAATTAATTTTTCGAGATTTTTTACAGTTACTACCTCTTAAGTATTATATCACTTGTTTCAGAGACTTTGCAAAGTTTATTATTATTAGTTCTCTCAATTTACAAATGAACTCTAATGCGATATACTGTTTATAGTTTGTGTACGGAGATTGTTAAATTACGCTCGTGGAAGTGAATGCTTTGACAGATATATCAAGTATTTTAGAAGAAAATGAAAGTCTTAGACAAGAAAACAAACTTCTTTTGGAAGAAAATTTTCGGCTAAAGTCTCTTATCACCCATAAGCCGTTAGATATCACTTTGGAAGGCTCTGTGCCACAGCCCGAACCTTTGATTGAGACAGATAAGACTTTATTCAATAAATACAGCTCATCAGAGGACAAAATTAATCTGTTTATGTCTTTGTTTCAAGGTCGGCAAGATGTTTATGCTAGGCGCTGGGAGAACAAAGCAAAAGAAACCGCCGGATACAGCCCGACATGTGCCAATGAATGGAAACGAGGAGTTTGTCAAAAACCAAAAATTAAGTGTAATGCATGTAAGGCCCGAGAATATCTGCCAGTGACTGCAAGTGTGGTATCTGCACATTTATCAGGAAATATTGTAATGGGTGTATACCCATTGCTTGAAGATGAAGCCTGTTATTTTCTGGTGATTGATTTTGACAAAAGCAAATGGCAAGATGACATTTCTGCTTTTCGCGAAAGCTGTGCCCAGTTAAATGTTAACTTCGCAGTTGAACGTTCGCGTTCAGGAAATGGGGCTCATGTCTGGTTTTTCTTTGATGAAGCAGTTACTGCTTTCATTGCAAGAAAATTTGCAAGCATTTTACTCACTGCTGCAATCGAAAAACTTGTAAAAATCGGGTTTGATTCGTATGATAGACTTTTGCCAAATCAAGATACAATGCCACAGGGTGGTCTTGGGAACTTAATTGCACTTCCGTTACAAAAAGAAGCCCGCAAGAACGACAATAGTGTATTTATCGACGAAAAATTTGAACCTTTTCCTGACCAATGGGCGTTTCTGTCTTCTATCAAGAAAACTTCTCTTGAACAAATAGAAACAATAACTAATGAATAAGCTCATCAAAAGAACTCGGTGCATTAAGAATGGATGATGAAGTTGCACCGTGGAAGCGGGTAACTTCGATTAAAACACTTGAATTATCAATTAAACAGATCTGTATAGTACTATCAGATAGAGTATATATACCAACGGACAAATTACCATCAAAAGTTATTAACGGAATTTTGCGCATTGCAGCTTTTAAGAACCCCGAGTTTTATAAAGCTCAGGCAATGAGAATGTCGACTTATGATAAGTCACGTGTGCTCCATCTTGGTGAATTACTAGAAAAACATATCGTCCTTCCTCGCGCTTGCATTGAAGATGTGTGCGCATTTTTTGAAGAGCTATCAGTTGAGGTTACCATTCAAGATGAAACATTTGCAGGACGAGCAATTGATGTTTCTTTTAATGGTGACCTAACTTCGTTGCAACACAAAGCAGGACTTACAATGCTTGCACACAATAATGGCGTATTATCTGCAACTACTGCCTTTGGTAAAACTGTTCTTGCTGCTTGGATGATAGCAAGTCGCAAAGTCAATACACTTATTCTAGTGCATAGGCAACAATTGCTAGAACAGTGGAAGGAGCGGTTAACCCAATTTCTAAACGTAAACGAACAACTTCCAACCACACCTAAAGGGCGCGGGTATCGAAAACCAAAGAGCATATTTGGCGAGATCGGAAGCGGAAAATTTAAGAAGTACGGAATTATAGATGTAGCTCTCGTTCAGTCGTTATTGAAAAATGACGAAGTGAACCCCTGCATGAAAGAGTATGGAATGGTTATTGTTGATGAGTGTCATCACATTTCAGCACTTAGCTTTGAAAAAGTCATTAAGTCCACAAATGCAAGGTATGTTTACGGCTTGTCGGCAACGCCGGTACGTCAAGATGGACATCATCCTATAATTTTTATGCAATGCGGGCCGATCCGTTTCAGCGTGGATGCCAAATCTCAGGCAAAAGAGCATACTTATTCAAGAATTGTGCAGCCGATGTTCACTTCATTCAAAATGCCGCCTCGTACTGATGATTCTAAGTGGAGTATACAGGAAATCTACTCAG
>JAVBKA010000140.1:0-6246 GCA_031546715.1 Oscillospiraceae bacterium
ACGAGAAACCGTCGAACGTATTGCAAACCTCGGGCGAACAAAGTTCGCCCCTACAACCACCAACCCAAAACGCAACAACCCTCCGTTCGTAGGGTGCGACGTCCACGGCGCACCGCCGTTCTTGCCCACGCACCGTACCCCAAGAGGGACGTGCGCAACGCCGCAACGCTGTGTTGCGTTTTTTCTTACAACATTTTGGTTCGCGTGGCTCAAGGACAGCTTTCGAGCCTTGCGAGGCTCGATAAAAGGCTTTGCCTTTTAAAACCATGAGCTTTTGAAAAAGCTCAAGCAAAACTTTTGCAACATGTCATTGCAACATGTCTTTAGTACTTGAAAACTGGGTCGCCATATGATACAATCCTAAGATTAAAGCGCAAAGGATGATTATGTTGAAGATTATATTGCAGCAAAATGTTGCAGGTCAGGGAAAAAAGGGCGATATGGTCGAGGTTTCGGACGGTTATGCCCGCAATTACCTGTTTCCTCGAAAGCTTGCTATCGAGGCGACTGCTGACGCTGTAAACTCTTACAAAATTTCTGAAAAGGCAAAGGCAGACCATCTCGCCGCTGAAAAACGCAAGGCTGAGACTGCCGCCGAAAAGCTCAAAACCTGCCATGTTATGGTGTACTCCAAGTCAGGACCAGGGGGAAGACTTTTCGGAGCGGTCACAAGTCAGGAAATTGCGGACGCTTTGAAGGCTCAATTCGGCGTTGTTATTGACAAAAAAAGCCTTGTATTACCTGAGCCTATTAAGCATCACGGCTTATACACCCTCAAAGCGAAATTTGGACATGAGGTTTCGGCGACGCTTACTGTCGAAGTAGCTGAAGCTAAGGAATAATATGGATGAGCTTCGTCAACTGCCCCATAGTGTAGATGCGGAGCAATCTGTTTTAGGCGCGATTCTTCTTGACGCAGGCTGCGCCACAGAGGTTGTCGGGCTTCTTAGTCCTGACGATTTTTACGAAACCATTCATCAGGATATTTACTCCACAATTCAAACCATGAACGCCGCAGCCGTTGTAATAGACCCTGTTACAATTGTTGCGGAAATGCGTCAGCGCGGAGTTTTCAGAGACACAACCTTGGATTATTTCAAGCTCTTAATGAATTCCACGCCCTCGATTCGAAATATTAAGCAATATGCAACCATTGTCCATGAATACAGCCTCTTACGGCAGGTCGCCCAGACGGCTACGGAAATCAGCGGTATGGCTCTGGAAAAGGGCGCATCCTCGGACACACTGATTGACCTTGCGGAGCAGTCTTTTTTCAATCTGCGCAAGGAAACCATCAGCAAAACCCTCAAGCCTATACCCGAAATTTTAATCGAGGTACTCCAAGACATTCGAGAAATGGCGGAAAGCGGAGGGCATCTCCCCGGCGCACCCACTGGTATTGCACAGCTTGACGACATGCTGGGCGGTCTTATAAACTCAAACTTTATTATTATCGCCTCCCGCCCCGGTGTTGGTAAAACCAGTCTTGCGCTGAGCATTGCCCGCAACGCCTCTAAGCAGTCCAACAAGGCGATTGCGTTTTTTTCCCTTGAAATGTCACGGCATCAGCTTGTTTCACGTATGCTTTCCAGCGAAGCGGAGGTTGACTCAGGTCACATGCTTCGAGGAACGGTTAATGATAATGACTGGCAGCGGTTGCATGAGGCTCGGCGTTCGCTGTCACGTTTTCCCATGTTTTTTGACGACAACCCCGGTATAAATGTCATAGAAATGAAGTCTAAATGTCGCAGAATTGAAAATTTGGGGCTTATTATTGTAGACTATTTGCAGCTTATGCAGGGTACGCCTGGTAAGAGGTACGACAATCGTACCACCGAGGTGTCCGATATTTCAAGAAATCTGAAAATACTTGCAAAGGAGCTTGATGTTCCTGTGCTTTGTATGTCTCAGGTGTCTCGTGACAGTGAAAAGCGGGCGGACAAAAAGCTGTTTCTCTCTGACCTTCGTGAGTCTGGCGCAATTGAGCAGGATGCTGACGTTATTATGTTTTTACAGCGTGATATGCAGCCTAACTCCGACTCCCCTAACCCCTTTGAAGCCACCATTACCGTGGCAAAAAACCGTCACGGCAGCATGGGCGAGGTACCGCTAAAGTGGTCAGGTCAGTTCACAAAATTTGATGAGCTTGACTGGCAGCATGACGAGTTTTAACCTATGAATGCTGTAATCACCGCAATCAGACGGCAATTACCACAGCTTGAGGGCGAGGTTTTAGTGGGGTTTTCAGGTGGCGCAGATTCCACGGCACTGCTGCACAGCGTCTTTTCCCAGAAAAAAGGACAGGTCACGGCGGTGCATATTAACCACGGCTTGCGCGGGTCGGATGCGGAGGCAGACGAAGCCTTTGTTCGGCGGTTTTGCGCAGAGTTTGAGATTCCGCTGGAGGTTGCGGCTGTTGACGTCAGAGCCGAAGCGGAAAAGCGTGGACTTAGTATTGAACATGCAGCAAGGGAGCTTCGTTACGATATTTTCGTCAAAACAGCGATGTTTTTAAATATCACCAAGGTTTTAACCGCGCACAACTCTGGCGATAACCTTGAAACCATGATTTACAATCTTGCTCGCGGCTCAATCGGCTTGGTTGGCATACCCTTGAGCAGACCCTTGACGGAGGGTATTATAGTGTACCGACCCTTGCTGGGCGTTTCCAGAGCTGATATTGAGAAGTATTTGACTGAAAACGGGCTTAGCCATGTGGAGGATTTGTCCAATCAGGACACTGTGTACACCCGAAACTTAATACGTCATCAGATAGTGCCGCTATTAGAGAAAATCAACCCAAAGGTCAGCGAACATGCGTTTAGAAACGCTGTAATCCGTGAATATGATAGCGAAACGCTGTCAAATGAATTGACAGTTGATGCTGTAAATCAGCTCTCTCAGGAGCTTGGCGCGTTATATGTAAAAAAATTATTAAAGTCCCATGGAATTTCACCCACGTATGCATATATTACCGCTGTCCTTAATATTTGTAGAAATGGCAGTCCACACGCTGTTGTGAATCTGCCTATGGGAAGGTCGGTAAAAAGGGTTTATAATATACTTTCTATAGAAAATACGATAAAAACTGACAATGTCTCACGATTTAACAGTTTATTCAAGATATTGCAGATAAACGCTGATACAATAGTCGGCAAGCTGTATATTCGTAAACGACAACAAGGCGACAGCATCACATTTCCCAAAATGGGAACAAAGTCCCTGAAAAAGCTTTTCATTGACAAGAAAATTCCTATGGAGGAGCGTGACCGCATACCCATATTATGCGACGAAGCTGGAATAGTCGCAATTGTGGGCATCGGAGTAACTGCGCGCTGTGTTCCTTGCGACGGAGCAAAAATTTTGAGCATAACCGTTGAAGCTATAGACGGTGAATATATAATTACAGAAGCATGTGGAGAGGGTCAAATGAATGAAGAATGACATCGAAAAAATACTTTTTACCGAAGAGCAGCTAAAAACACGCATAAAAGAGCTTGGTCAGGAAATCAGCCGTGACCATGCAAACTCAGGCAGAGATTTAGTGCTGATTTGTGTCCTGAAGGGTTCGGTACCGTTTATGGCGGATATAATGCGGGCTATTGATTTACCATGTACAATTGACTTTATGGCAGTTTCTTCTTATGGTCGGGGAACAGTTTCTACCGGCGAAATAAAAATAAAAAAAGACATTGAAACCGACTTAATCGGGAAAGATGTATTAATTATTGAAGATATCCTTGACAGCGGGCTAACATTAAGCTATATTATGGGTTTAATGGGTAAATACAGTCCAGCGTCAATAAAGCTGTGTACACTGCTGGATAAACCTGAGCGTCGGAAAGTGCCGATTTCACCTAATTATTGCGGATTTACAGTCCCTGATGAATTTGTGGTTGGATTTGGACTGGATTACAACGAAAAGTACCGCAATCTTCCGTATATTGGTGTACTCAAGCGTAGCGTGTATGAAAATTAGCCAATGTGTAAAACTTCATTATGAAGTCAGAGTTGGAAGTCAGAGGGTGAATAATTGAAAAAAACCGATTTTAAAGACCTGTTATTTTATGTGGCAATTCTTTCTATTCTGTTATTTCTTGTTTATATGATTGTTCAGGCAAGCCAGCCTAAGCCGCTTGTCTACTCTAAAATGTTACAGGAATTCAAGCAGGAAAAGGTTGAAAGCTTTGTTGTGGAAGGGGATACCCTTACACTTTTCATGAAGGACGGCACAAGAAAAGTTTGCAAGCTGTTATCAGTCGTATTTTTCCGTGATGATTTAGGCGAAATTATTGAACAGCAAAATAAAAATGGTACGATTACCGAGTTTGATTACGTTGCACCGTGGCAGCCGCCTTGGTGGATGATGTTTGTTCCGTATCTGCTGATTATCGGCGTTTTCGTAGTACTTTGGTACTTTATGATGGGTCGCGGCGGCGGTAATGACAGGGCGATGCAATTTAAGAAGGCAAACCCCCGTCATCACACAGACGACAAGAGAAAAGTCACCTTTGGTGACGTTGAAGGCGCGAAGGAAGAAAAAGAAGAGCTTCAAGAAATTGTTGACTTCCTTAAGAATCCTAAGCGGTATATCGAAATCGGCGCAAGAATCCCTAAGGGCGTTCTCTTAGTAGGCCCTCCGGGAACAGGTAAAACCTTGCTTGCCCGTGCTGTTGCAGGTGAAGCGGGCGTTCAGTTCCTATCGATTTCAGGCTCTGACTTTGTTGAGCTGTATGTCGGTGTGGGTGCGTCCCGTGTCCGCAGCCTGTTTGAAGAAGCTAAAAAAGGTGCACCTTCAATTATATTTATTGACGAAATTGACGCAGTAGGTCGTCGCCGTGGCGCAGGCATGGGTGGCGGTCACGATGAGCGTGAGCAGACACTTAACCAGTTGTTGGTTGAAATGGACGGCTTTGCGGGTAATGAGGGCGTTATTGTCCTCGCCGCCACAAACCGCCGTGACATCCTTGACCCCGCTCTGCTCCGTCCCGGTCGTTTTGACCGTGAGGTCTATGTGGGTCTGCCGGATATTAAGGGTCGTGAGGCGATTTTACGGCTTCACGGTCAAAATAAGCAGATGGATGAAACCGTCAACATCGAAGCCATTGCTAAAACCACGGTAGGCTTCACCGGCGCAGACCTTGAAAACCTGCTGAACGAATCAGCACTGTTAGCCGCACGCCGCCAAAAAAAGTTCATCGGTGATGATGAGCTACAAGAGGCGATGCTAAAGGTTATTGCAGGTCCTGAAAAGAAAAGCAAGGTTGTATCAGACCGTGAACGCAGGCTCACTGCCTTCCACGAGGCAGGTCATGCGGTTGTTATGAGAAATCTCTCAACCTCCGACCCTGTGCATCATATAACGATTATCCCCCGCGGTATGGCTGGCGGTATGACTGTGTCCCTCCCCAAGGAGGACAAAGGCTTCCACTCGAAAACGGAAATGCTTGAAGACATTGTGGGACTGTTAGGCGGACGTGTTGCAGAAAAGCTAATGCTCGACGATATTTCCACCGGTGCGTCTAATGACATTCAGCGAGCAACAGCCATTGCCCGAAACATGGTCACAAGGTACGGCATGAGCGACAAGCTAGGTCCTATTAACTTCGGCAGTGATAACGACGAAGTGTTCCTAGGACGTGACTACGGGCACACTAGAAACTTCTCCGAAGCAAGTGCCTCAATGATTGACGACGAGGTTAAGTCGATTATCGACAACGCGTACCAAAGATGCGAAACCATTCTTTCAGCCAACAGCGACGTGCTTAAGGCAGTGTCCTCATACCTGCTGGAAAATGAAACCATGGACGCACGAACCTTTGAAAGCTATTTTAGCAAAGGGTCAATTGACCAACTTCCCATCGAGTAAATAAGGCTTTTTTACTGACGGCAACAAGGCACAGCACCCGAGCTGTAGCCCTTATTGCCGTCAGCTCTATTTATGGAGGGGAACTTTTTGAAAGTGACGCAGTGTTTTAGGTGTGTAAACACCCGCTGAAAGCGAAAAGTTGCCGCTCTTGGGTTGTTGCTAGCTGTGTTAGTTTACGGTTGTTGTTTTAATGTGTATGATGTTGTGAAACGAACGGGGGATACCACCCCGCCCTGCGGGCACCCCTCCACAGAGTAATGTCAACAACTTAAGGTCAAAGATGAGATTTCAGGTTAAGATTAGCGTTGAAGAAAGGCTTAAAAATTCTAGGGAAAGACCGATTATGACGAATAGGAGAAACAACCCTAGCCAAAGTC
>JAVBKA010000001.1:0-6053 GCA_031546715.1 Oscillospiraceae bacterium
GAACACCTGAAAAAGTAAAGGTTTGATTTCTTCTTCATATACCGCAAAGGATGGACACGAATCTGCGCCGTTGTTTATCTTACCACTACAAACCCACTTAGAGTTTTTGTTGCCCTGCTTGTCTTGTGAATCACGGCGGTAGTACGGCAAGCCGCATTCAGTGCAAAACAGTTTGCCTGTAAGCAGATTTGCATGGTTGCATATTCCCTGACGGTTTTTCACGTCATCACTGCGCCGCCGCAAAACAGCGTTTGCCGCGTCCCACAACTCCTCAGAAACAATCGCAGGGACAATTTCGCCCGTTTCGTCCTTGAACATGACCCATTCTTGGGGTGGCAAAAATTTCTGCTTTTTGGTGAACATGTCCACGACTTTGACTTTGTTACCAACATAGTACCCCTTGTACTTAGGATTGGCAATCACATTCGCCATGGTGGAATGTGCAATCTTCTTGCCGTTTAAGTTGCGATAACCTTTATTCCAAAACAAGATTTCAATCTGTTTCATGCTATATTCATTTGTGGCATACAACTCGAACAATTCCTGCACCATTGGCGCAGTCTCGGGGTCAATTGCAAGCCGCTTGTTATCTTTGACATAACCAAAAATTCTACTATTGCCTAGTACCACATTTTTCTTAATAGCCTGTGCATGTCCGAATTTTATTCGACTAGACAGTTTGCGTAGCTCGTCCTGTGCAATACCCGACATAATGGTGAGCCGCAGTTCGCTATCCTCGTCTAGCGTGTTGATGTTATCGTTTTGAAAGAATACACCAACACCTGAAGCCAGTAGGTCGCGAGTATAGGTGATACTATCCAATGTATTACGAGCAAAACGAGTGATTTCCTTAGTGATAACCAGATCAAACTTGCCAGACTTGCCGTCCTTGACCATTTGGTGAAAGTTTTCACGCTTCTTGGTAGTCATGCCAGACAAGCCCTCGTCGATGTAGCCTGTAACAAATGTCCAGTTGGCATTGCGGCGAATTAGCTCATCATAGTAGGAAATCTGGTTGCCAAGGGAGTTGAGCTGCTCATCGCTTTCGCTGGACACACGGGCGTAAAAGGTTACACGCAATGGAATGTCATATATTGATTTGGATTTTAGCATTTGCCGTAGAGTATGTATTTCCATGAGTAGCCCCCTGAGTTTCGTTGTATCATTACTAGTATTTGCAGTTTATCATATTTGAACAACATAAGCAAGCATAAAAAAATGATGCCACTTCCGATTTTGATCGGAAGTGGCATGCCTGATTTACTATCGTGCTGTTTTCTCAGCTTTACGAATGGGCATCTGTTTGCGGTTTGAAATTCTTAGCGTCATTTTGTTTCGCTCCAATTCAGTTATTATGCTTTTCTTGAAAAGCGTTTCATTGAAATAGCCAAGCCATAGTTCTTCAGATAACCGCTTTTTTTGATTCACTTCTGTCATTTGCCCACCTCCACGTTGTTGGTATCTTCTCCCTTAATAAAGAAACTATTCGCGGTTTTCTTTTTTGCCATTTTGACCCTCCATATTCAATTTACAAGGTGCAATCGTCTAATAGATAATAATTTGTCGAATAAGCGTCCCTCCTAGCGTTCTTTGGTCTTTGTGACTGGTTTCGGTGCTTGCTGGTATTGTTGTAAAACCTCAGGTGGAATCAAGTCCATCGTGCCTCGGAGCAACTGATAATCCGCGTGTAGCTTGGCAAACCCCATCTGCTCCTTGATACTTATTTTTTCTTCAACTTGTTTGACAAGCGCGGTATTCTCTTTTGTCAGCCTGTCGTTTGATTTCTGATATTTCTTAATCTGACTTTCAAAGCTCTCCCAGTTAGGAATAAACTTTTTGAGCAAGACGAAAATCTCGTCACGCTTTTTGCCGACGTTAAGAGGATTGATACTTTCAATTACCGCAGTTATCTTCGATGCCTGTTTAGTCAAATTGGCGGCCTGCTTGAACATTCTTGTTGGAATATGCACTCGTTTTGTTTCCCTTGCAGGCTCACCGCGCTCAAAATCAGGATACCGCTTGACAATATGCTCATAAAAAGCATCTTGCCATTTGCAGAGTTTTGCTTGATTGCCAATAATCTCTTTGGCGGTGAGCCTTCCATCGTCGGTTATAGGGGTAAAGCAAAGGTGCATATGGGGCGATTTCTCGCCCATATGCACCACGGCAGTAAATATATTGGAACTTCCAACTTTCTTGATGATAAACTCCGTCGCATACTCGAAGAATGCTTTTACGTCAGCTCGTTTCATGCCTTTGAAAAACTCTGGACTGGCTGTTATCAGTGTATCAATCATTTTGACACTGTCTTTTCGTAATTTGCAGCCAGCTACTTCTATCCGACCATCGATCTCTTTTTTGTAGCTTTTTACCGGCTGGATAACATGAAAATTCAAATGGCTTCGGGTTGTATCGATGTCTGGATTGCTGGCGTATTTCTCTTTCTTACGTTCGTGGTGTGATTCCAATGCACCGAAACCACCCTTCTGCTTTGAAAAACGTAGAATTGCGTATTGTGGCATAGAACTCCTCCTCAAATTAAAAATGGACAGCTAAAAGCCGCCTACTCAACTGAAATAGCTGATGCAGGCGGCTTAATAACTAAATTCTTCTTGTCGATACTTAGTCATTTGGGTTCGTATGTGCTTGATTCGCTTAGAAACTCCGCTGTGGTTTGCATAACCTAGCCTTTCGGCAATTTCAACCTGTGTATATCCCATTTCAAGCAGTTTTACAATCTTGGCATCATTTTCAGATAGTAACGTTAAGAATTTTTCTAGCCAAATTCGATATTCAACCTCTCGAAAAGGATTGTGTCGCTTCGCTTCATGGACTAGTGCTCGATCTTCGTCGTCAAGCTCAAGCATCTTAACTTTTGAACGAGTGTGGTAATACCTGCGGTGGAAGTCAATCTTGATATTGCTATACCGTGCATCGTAGTCTTCAAAACTGCGGTATTCGTCGACGATTTCTCGAACCTGTTGCATCTTGAGTTTAGGATGATTCCAAAACCGTCTGGCTAACGCCTCGCAGTTATGTACCACTTCAAATTCAGCGAAGTATC
The DNA here is from genome assembly GCA_031546715.1 of Oscillospiraceae bacterium. Lineage (GTDB taxonomy): Bacteria > Bacillota > Clostridia > Oscillospirales > UBA929 > JAVBKA01. The sequence continues at coordinate 3,065 of JAVBKA010000001.1, forward strand.
GAAGTGTGTCACCTACTGGCAAATCAGCGTAGATATCGACGTTGAAGCCCATCTCAGATAGCAAGGTTGACCAAAGCGTGAGATTATGAGCCATGATCCAAAATGGGTCGTGCCCTGAGTAGCTCTCCATTCCGCCTCTAATACCCATGAACTGCCACATCAACCATGCCCAAGCATCGACCAATGCAAGCAAGAAGTAGTCGCTGTGGTATACCCCCTGCCACTTAGGATTATTGATCACCTCAAATGGATTGCGTGGGAACTCGGATAGGTTAATTCGCTTGACCACATTTTGCGGTAGCATGTAGTACATTGGTAGTAAAGGGTATTGCCTCAGGGATTGGAGCTTTGCTTGTCTCGCCTGTTCATTCACGTCTAGACCTCCCGTTAGTCGTATTATACACGGTCGAAATGACCTGTGCAATATAATACGACAATGTCTAGACATAATTGTTCCTATAGATCAGTCAAATTTTAACAATTGCCATATCTCAACCTCAAGCGCAGCCGCCAACCTAATAATGCTCACAAGTCCAACTGGAAAGAAAACTTTGCTCTCTATTTTTGAAATGGTATTTAATGCGAGACCACTTCGGTCGCTTAACATCTGTTGCGTAATGCCTAATTTTCTGCGAAAATACCCTACGCGCAATCCAATATTGATGATAATCTGCTCTTCTTTAGGTGTCAGATTTTTTGATATCATTGGCATACAATCACCTCATTACCTTAATAGAAGTAGTATACCTAATTCGCAACGAAGCATATACGGACACAGTAGCCATAATTATTCAACCATAATACATAAATGCATTGCATTTACTGACTAATGTGATATAATGATATATGATGGTAGCAACCTTGAAAGTGGTGGTGCAGGTGACTACACAGGAAAAGAAACTATTAATCTCTCAAACTTCAAAACTCACTGCGTTAGGTTTGAAGCTTGAACAGAGACGCTCAAATTTGAAGAAGTACAATATGGGAAGACGACATGGAGCATCCTATATTGAAGAGAGCAAGTTACTTATTTCAAAGTTTCTCTATAACTATAGCATGTACAGATGGTGAAAATATTTTATTAGATGGCCACCCGTAGCTGCCTTAGCAAAACGCTAATGCATCTTTAAGATTGTTTCACCTGAACACACACACATCGACAGTAGAAAACGATATCCATAAGTGAGGTGGGAATGTCATATCGGTTTATTCCTTTTTTGTTTAGAAGTGTCCGTACCATCAAGCTTATATAGCAATTGGAGGAAATATATATGTATTGTAGAAACTGTGGGCAAGAGGTAGGTTCTGAGGATAAATTCTGCAAGAACTGTGGATCAAGTAGCTCCGAATCAAGCTTAAAAAATTCGACACCTATCATAAGTATAAATACAAACGGTTTTTCTGAAAAGAGTTTTTATTCATACGCAGCAATCGCCACATCTATTGTCTGCGTTGTTTTGTTATTTCAAAAATGGTTTAGTGTTTCATTATTTGGTGAGAGTAAAGAATTTTCATTGTTCTCCGTTTATGACTGGGTGGAAATGCTCGGTGAATATGTTGCCAAAGAATGGTTACAGGGAGTAAGCGCTTTTATTTTTATCTTGATAGCCTTATGTATAATCGCGGTCATTTTATATGGAATCTTTGCGCTAAAAATTATCTCAAAGTCCGACAACAGTAAAGCCTTTGGGCGTGCGGCTACTGTTGTAACTGTAATCTTGTTTATAATTGTTGGTTTAACAGTACTTGGGATTAACAGCACGCTTAAAAGCGAGTTTGGGGATTATTTTGGTGACATTGCAGGGTCAATACTTAAGTTGTCGTCCCTCCCATACATAACAGTTGTCGTTGCACTTTTGGGGCAATTTCTGTTTATTAATAAATTAGAGAATAAATCAAATGTGGATGGCCCGTCAGAGTCAGCATCAGGTAGACTCGAACAAGTCCAGTGTGCAAACTGCGGAAGCTGGCATGATTTTGATTATCCTGCTTGCCCAGTTTGTAAACAAAAAGTGGAAAATAAATTTTCTCAAGAATTATGTATTGAGGAAGAACTCTCAAGGGTTGAAGCTGATTGCACAAATATTATTGACGGATAAAACCTCTAACAGAAAATTTGTCTTCTGTTCAACCAGAAGCTGTTGGATGATTAATGATCATGGTATCGGTTCCAAGGGAGTGTTAATTTTGAAAAAAATTTCTTATATTCGTTTTCTTTTTAGCTATATCATATTCGCCAGTTCTTCAGGCACACGCGAGCTCGACAAATTTTTATAACACAGTTGCAATAGGCTTCACTTTAATCGCTGAACAGCCGTGGATAGAAACGATATCCTCACCCCACCTTATGAAAACAAGCCGTGCTTTTCTCGCCCTCAGGCTCGAAAATCACAGCTCGTTTTCCTGTCACTCAAGCAAGTTGCCGACTTCGGTCGACCCCTTGCCCGCTCTTCGAGCCTTTTCCCGCCAGTCGGTGGAGTAAGCATAACACACTAGACTTTGTTCCAAAGTCGTGCGCCAAAGGTACCCTTTGGAAACCCTCTTTGGGATAAAATGCCTGCCGACTTTTTATCCCAAAGCACAAAACGAGCCGATGTCATTTGCCCCCATGTCGGGCAATGTCATCGGCTCGTTTTGTGAAGGACGTGAGTTGCGAGCGTGGGCAAGTTATGACCGAAGGCACAATAGTGTTTTACTTTTGTAGAATCTTTGATATAATACACACAGCATTAAACAATTCTAATTTTCCAGACGCGTCTGGAAAATCTCAAGCTTTGAATAATTGGAGGGGCTATCATGCTTCCAACAGGACAAAATGAATATCTTATTCTGCTTAAAAGCATCAAGGAGCAAATTCAAACTTCCCAATATCGTGCAGTCCGTGCGGTCAACCGCGAGCTCATAAGCCTTTATTGGAACCTCGGAAAACTGATTCTTGATAACCAAAAGCTTGAGGGTTGGGGTAGCAAATTCATCGACAATCTTGCTA
>JAVBKA010000089.1:0-16299 GCA_031546715.1 Oscillospiraceae bacterium
GTTTTGAACTTAAAAACTCTTCATTTCCGGCGATATGATGAGTTGCTCACGATATTTTAAGTCGCCGGAGAAAAGGTTGCAAAATATGGATAATTTTACTCAAGGAACACCGCCTGTCAACCGCAAGCCCATTAATCTTACCCCTAAGAAAGTGGCTGCACTGATATTCGGAGGAATCGTACTGGTATTTCTCATTGTTACTGTAGTCGGTTCGTTTTACACACTAAACGCAGGCGAAGAAGCAGTTGTCACCCGATTTAACAAGTATATTAAAACTGTTTCAACTCCCGGACTTCAATGGAAAATACCGTATATTGACGACAAAAAAATTGTCAATATGGAGGGAATCAGACGACTTGAATTTGGCTTTCGTTCTGAGGGCAACGTTCAGAACTCAATGAGCAACGAATCCTTAGTCTACGGCGAATCACAGTCAACAATTGACGCCGAGGCGCACATGCTTACAGGCGACGAATGCATCGTAATCGCTGACTGGGCGATTATGTATCAGGTAAAAAACAGCTATAATTTCGAGTACAAAGTAGAAGACGTGGTGGGAACCCTGCGGATTATTTGCGAATCGACATATAGACGCGTTGTCGCTTCCCACACTTTAGATGACATTCTCACAAATTTAAAAGACCAAATACAATTTGAAATCAAAACCGATTTGCAGGAAATCTGCGACCTTTATGAGCTTGGAATTACAATAACAGGCGTAGAACTTCAGGACGCACAACCACCTGCCGAAGTAAACGACGCATTTTTAGACGTTACCAGCGCACGTGAAGAGAGAGCCTCAAAAATTAACGAAGCACGCCGTTACGAAAACGAGAAGCTCCCCACCGCCAGAGGTGAAGCAGCAAGACTTATCAACGAAGCAGAGTCTTACAAGGCTAAACGCGTCAACGAGGCTTTAGGCTCAGTTTCAAGATATTCAGCCATCGAAGCGGAGTACTCAACTCAGCCAGAAATAATGCAGACAAGACTTTATTTAGAAATGATAACACAAGTGCTTCCAAAGGTAAAAAATGTATACTTCGTCAACGAAACCGGAAACATGATGCAGTTTTTACCGCTGACAGGCTCAACTGCTTTGCCGAAATAGGAGAAGATAAATGAAAAAAATTATTATAGCCATAGTTGCCGTCATTCTCGTCGCCATCGTTTTATCAACCACGCTTTACACCGTTAAAGAGGATCAAACCGCAATCGTCATGCGATTTGGAGAAATAATTGCAGTTTGTGTACACAACCCAACTCCTGAAATTATTGCGGAAATAAAGTCTAACACTTCGGATTCAGTCAAAATTCTTCAAGGTGCAGGTCTGAAATTCAAAGCACCTTTCGTAGATTCAGTGATTCCGTTTACCCGTAAACTGATTTCCTACGACACTCAATCAAGACTTGTTATTACCAGCGATAAGAAAACGCTCCAGTTTAACAATAACGCACAATGGCGCATAGACAACCCCGTACAGTTTTACAAATCGGTGCGAGATATTTCCACAGCAGGCGACCGTATAGACAATATTTTGTACTCTCGCATGAACGACAGAATCGGTAAAATGGACGCACACACCTTAATTACGGATAAGAACGAAGTTTCCCAAATGCTAAAAGATATGACCGCGGAGGTCTCCGCATCCTCCAAAGAGTTTGGCGTTACAGTCGTTGACGTCCGCATTAAGCGAACTGACACACCAGAGGGAAATTATCAGAGCATATATCAGCGAATGATTTCAGAGCGTCAGCGTGTAGCGCAGCAGTACCGCTCCGAGGGTGACGAAGAAGCCGTGATTATTCGCTCAACCACGGACAGAGAAGCGATTACAATCACTTCCGAAGCAAATAAGACGGCGGAAATTCTCAAGGGTGAAGGCGACAGCGAAGCAGCCCGAATTTTCAACGAAGCCTATGGTAAAAACCCTGAATTCTTCGAGTTTTACAACCTTCTCAACACATATCAGACAACAATTGGAAGCTCCTCTACTCTAGTAATTCCCCTCGACAGTCCTTTTGCTAAGTATCTTCTCGGCATCCCCAATGTCGCCCAAGCTGTGACGCAGCCGCCGACAACAGTCGTGCCGTAAAAATTAGGCTGAGCTAAGCGAACAGCAACACTAAACTTCATTATGGCTACTAAATCCGTTCACAATGCATTGCATTTGTGAACGGATTGTTGTATAATGAATTAAAAGTGAGGTGTTTTTGATGCCAAAGAATGCGAGCTTAAATATTCGCTTAGACGCTGATGTCAAGAAAGCGGCAGAGGCTGTGTACTCTCGTTATGGACTATCTTTATCAGAGGCAATCAACGTGTTTATCCACCAAAGCTGTAATGTTGGCGGACTGCCCTTTGACCTTCGTCCGAGCAAACCAAACCCAGAAACCCTTGCGGCTATGGCAGAGGCAGACCGCATAAGCCGAGACCCGTCTGTCAAGGGTTATCGAAACATGAGCGAGCTATTTCGTGACTTAAAAGCAGATGAATGATCCGAAATATGAAGTAAAATCTACCTCAATGTTTAAAAAAACCGTATCAAAAAGGGTTTTCCCCTATTTGATACGGTCTTTTTACTAATTTGCCAACACAGGCTGCAACTGCTTACCGTCCAATGCGCAGACAGTAGCTTCAAAAATTTTATCCATTTTGGCAACCAGAGAACAAGGCTTGCCGTTTGGGTCATCCTGACCATATGGCACAAAATAGTAATTTTTGCGGACTTGCAGTTCACCAATATTTCTGGCAGCTCCTGCAAGACCATCATTTGTGGATATTGCAACCAAGACTGGGCGGTTATTTCTCAAATGAGCTTTACACGCCATAGTAACACTGGTGTCTGCAATACCGTTTGCAAGCTTTGCAATGGTGTTGCCAGTGCATGGGGCGACAATTACAATATCCAGAAGTGCTTTAGGTCCAATTGGCTCAGTCTGTGCAACAGTGTACCATACGCTTTTGTTGCAGATGCTTTCGATTTTGTAAATCCAAAACTCCGCTGACCCAAAGCGGGTGTCGGTTGTATATGAATTGTAAGAAAAAATCGGCTGAACAATAGCTCCTGCTTCAACTAATTTTTCAATCTCTTGTACTATCGTACTAAATGTGCAAAAAGAACCGCAAATCGCAAAGCCTATGTGCACACCCTCAAGTGGTTTTGAAACGTCCATTACAGGGAGACCTCTCTTTCATGCAATATCTGATAGAGTGTATCTCTCAAGTACAATGCCGCACTTTCTGGAGCGACCTTACCGGGCAACGACAACGCCCATTCCGTATTAATTCCGAGATTTGCTGCCGCTTTGAAATCTACGCCCCCCGGATGAGAGGCTAAGTCGATAATCAAGCAGTTCTTTTTTAGCTCTGTAAGCCTTGTGTATGGCAAAATCATGTAGGGCACAGTGTTAAAAATGCAATCAAAGCTGCCAAGCGTTCCCTCTAAATGGTTAGTGTTCGCCGCATTATAGCCCAACGCCTTAATCCATGCTAAATCTTCGGATTTTCTGGCTGAAACGGTCACCTCCGCACCTAAAGATGCCAAGGAGCGCGCCATAAGTTTCCCAATTCTGCCATTGCCGATTACCAGCATGTTACTGCCGTGAATAGTGGCGATAGTTTTCTCCATAGCTATTTGAAGCGCGCCCTCAACCGTTGGGATTGCGTTGAGTATGGAAAAATCCTCTCGTTCAAGAAAATCATTACCTGTAATAAGAATTTGACCGTCATTTAAGTAACCGTTAAAAACATCGGGATTCATTCCCTTTAAAGGCAATACTATAATTTGTCCATATGCTGAGGCACTTTCAATTTCATTTGCACTAAACAGATGCGCTTCAATGCCGTCCTTGTCGAGCAACTCAACAAGACGATTCATACGAGCATCTCCCTGCATAACAGATATTCTTATCATGCTCTACCTCACAAAAATAAACTCTCAACACGTCTGCCCTATTATATGTCAGGGCAGGGTTGAGAGTGTATGAAGTCGGTAGAAAAAGGAATTATTTTGTCAATCCAGAATGCTATAACATATGGTAGGAATCACAGCATTGTACATATTCTACCAATTTTTGAGTTGCATTTTTTTGAATAAAGCACTCGATGGATTGCCCTAGAATCCTTCGCCTTTCAGGATTATTCAGCAAAAGGTTGACTATTTCATGAACTGGCATAGAGGCTCCCGCCCGCAGGGCAACGCCCATATTTACTAGAAACTCCGCATTTTCCTCTTCCATTCCTGGAATTGGGTTTACAATGACGATAGGCTTCTTTTTTGCAAGGGATTCCGTGATTGAAAGACCGCCCGGCTTAGTTACCACGATGTCAGCAGTGTCCAAAAATTCGCTCATATTACTAACAAAGCCGTAGATGAAAACAGGAATCTGGTACGCCTGATTCGAAAGCTTCTTCTGCATTGACTTATTTTTTCCGCAAATGCAAACAATCTGAAGGTTTTTATTTTCGCCTAAAGTCAGACCTTTCAGCACAGAATCCACATCGCCGTAGCCTGTAGACCCTGAAATAACTAGAACGAGGTTTTTATCTGGATGCAGTCCAAGCTTTTTGCGGGTTTTTATTTGGTCGGCTTCTTCAAAAAACTCCTGCTTAATCGGTATACCGATAGGCAAAAGCTTCTCCTTATAAATACCACGGCGCACCGCCCTGTCAATAATTGTGGGCGAACAGACCACAATTTTTTGAATATTCTTTAAATCTTCATACATTGGGTGTATAGTATAATCAGTAATAATTCCAATGTGCAACACATCAAGCTGTTTAATTCTCTGTAGTTGGTCAATAATCTGAGCAGCAAAGATGTGGGTGGTAATGACAACGTCAGGGCGAAATGTCCTGATAGGCTTTAATAATCGCTCCGTAATAATATCGCTGGTCATCAATCCGGAGAAAAATTTGTTAACGACAGTATTATTTTCCATATTACGGTAGGTTCTGCCAAAAGTTTCAGGAGTCACCCTTAAAGCAAGCAATAATCCTTTGTCAACGGTTTTATAAAGGACATCGCTTGTCATTTTAAGGGCATCAATTCGCCTGACAATATTTCCTTGAGCCTCGAAAGCTTTAGCAATCGCATCAGCAGATGCATGATGACCATATCCAGCGGTGACCGATGCAATTAATACTCTCATTAATTTCCTCCTTTTGTATCTTAAATTCCGATTTTCCCATAGTAATGCAGATTCGCAGATTCACGTATTACGCTGTCCTACGCTCCCCTGCCCCGCCACTGCGACACTTAGCAACGCTTAAACGCCCTGCCAAGTGCCTGCGATTTTCGTAAAAACATGCAAATATTTTCACGTGCAGATTAATCCGCGCTTACCATAATATCCTCAGAATATTTTTGCAGTATAGCTTCCTCCATTAAATTACGCATTTCGGGGTTTATAGGGTGTACAATATCCTTAAAGGTTCCGTCAGCCATTTTTCGCGACGGCATTGCCAAAAACAGTCTGTCTGGTCCTTCAATTATTTTTATATCATGGATTGTCAGAGCATTGTCAAAGGTAATTGATACAATTGCCCTCATTCTTCCTGCGACCTGCACAGGATTAATCTTTAGATGTGTAATGTTCAACGGTTTTGCCTCCAAAATTTTTTCATAAAGTTTAAAAAACTATTTAGGTATTTCTATTTTTCCCAAAATGGCGTATAATATAGAAAGCCCTTATGTCAATCCCAGTTGAACCCCGTGCTATCGTATTCCGACTGACGATAGCTGATGATTTTATGTCGGAGAAATGGATGCTTATAATGAATATAAATACAACCTTTTTTCCAGATACACTCCTTTCAGGTCGCAAGGTTTTCATGGTTGGTATCGGCGGTGTCTCAATGTCAGCTCTAGCAGAGGTTTTGCTTTCACGGGGAGTACATATTCTTGGCTCCGACCGTCAGCAATCTGACGCAACAAAGCATCTTGAAGAACTTGGCGCGAAGATTTTTTACAATGAGGATATTTCAAATTTATCCTCAGTGGATGCCGTAATTAGAACTGCCGCAGCACGTAACGACCATCCTTTAATTGGCAGATGCAACGACTTAGGCATCCCTCTGTTTGAAAGAGCCGAGGTTTGGGGTTTATTATCAAAAGAGTATACCCACAGCCTTTGTGTTGCCGGCACTCACGGAAAAACAACAACAACTTCAATGGCAGCTCTGATTGCACTAGCTGCAAATGCCGACCCTACTATTATGATAGGTAGTACTCTGCCGATACTTAATTCGGGACACAGGGTAGGACGCGGCGATATAATAATTCTCGAGGCATGCGAATATTGTAATTCGTACTTACATTTTTCTCCGACAATTGCCGTTATTCTAAATGTAGACGAAGATCATCTTGACTTTTTTAAGGATAAGCAGGATATAATTTCATCCTTTAAAAGTTTTGCAAGACTCGTCCCTCAAGACGGCTTCATCGTGGCATGTACTGACGATGAGGGAGTAAGAGCGGTAATCGATGGTATTGACAAGCAGGTTGTGCCCTACGGACTGAACGAAAAGTCAGGCTTTCATCCCCGAAATCTCGTAAGCAGAAAAGGCAACTACGGTTTTGACGTTTTCAATGTTGACGACCATATCACTCACATTCAGCTTAAAACTCCCGGACTGCATAACGTTTCAAATGCTTTAGCAGCAACCGCTTCGGCGTTCTTAGCGGGGATATCACCGTCTGCAATACAAAGCGGGCTTGAAGCCTTCACTGGTGCAGCACGAAGATTAGAGTACAAGGGTAACATCGGCGCAGTTCCTGTATATGACGATTATGCCCATCATCCAACAGAAATTGAGGCAACCTTGAAAGCAGTGCGCGGCATGGGCTTCACTCGAATTTTATTGGCATTTCAGCCCCACACATATTCCCGCACCAAGTCACTGTTCAAGGATTTTGTGCGGATACTCTCAGACGAAGGCTTAATAGTGTACCTGCCCGATATTTATGCCGCAAGAGAGCTTAATGAATTCAACGTAAGCTCCGAGGATTTAGCAAGCTACATTCCCAACGCTCACTACATTTCCGACTTCAAGGAGATCGCCGAAAGCATAAAAGCAGAAGCTGCAGAGGGAGACGTGGTAATCACCATGGGTGCAGGAAACGTCTTTGAGATTTGTGATTATATCATATAATAGCAGTACTTTTAAAGCAACAATATTTACCAATAAATTATATATACAAATACACCCCAACTCTTGCTGTATCAGCAGGTTGGGGGTTTTGCTTTATTGTGTATTTTATTTAAGTCATCATCTGTTTTCTGCGGGATAAATTAATTGTTCCGTCCTGCATTTCGTTAATCATGTCAAGGCTTTTGCCTGTACCATATGCAACACAGGAAACAGCTTCATCGGCAACATGAGTTGCAATACCCGTTTTAGACTCAATGAGCTTATCAAAGCCCCAAACAAGGCTTCCGCCGCCGGTCATAACGATACCGTTGGTGGAAATATCAGCAACAAGCTCAGGAGGTGTCCTCTCCAAAACTCCGTGAATCGCCTCAACCACTCTGGTTGAAACCTCCTCAAAGGCCTCAATCATTTCATTTGAGGTCACGGTGAATAGCCTCGGAAGACCAGTCATAAGACATCTACCCTTAGCGTCAATACTCTTATCCTCTGGACGAGGGTACACACAGCCTATGTTGATTTTAAGCTCCTCAGCAGTGCGTTCGCCAATAAGAACGTTATGCTTGCGGCGAATATACTTAACAATCGCTTCGTCAAACTGGTCGCCTGCGACCTTAATAGATGTAGACTCAACGATACCCGACAGCGAAATAACGGCAATATCAGTAGTTCCGCCGCCGATATCAACAATCATATGTCCGCAAGGCTTTGAAATATCAATACCTGCACCGATTGCCGCCGCAACAGGCTCTTCAATAAGATAAACCCTGCGCGCTCCCGCCTGCATTCCTGCGTCAATAACAGCGCGCTCCTCAACCTCAGTTATGCCCGAGGGAACGCAAATTATTACGCGAGGTTTAAATAACCTAAAAGTTGAAACCTTCTTTAAGAATTCCTTAATCATTCTTTGTGTCATTTCATAGTCTGAAATGACACCCTCTCTCAAAGGACGCATGGCGACAATGTTTCCTGGAGTACGACCAAGCATTTTCTGCGCATCTGTACCAACCTTTAAAAGCCTGCCCGTATTTTTGTCAACAGCGACCACAGACGGCTCACGAAGAACAACGCCCTTGCCCTTTACAAAGACTAAAATTGATGCCGTGCCGAGATCCATACCTATATCACGATTTAAAAAAGACATTTTTCACCTCATATATTTTAAGCGAACGCGCTTCACACAAAGATAATTAGACCCTACGGCAGCCTAAACCGCCTCAAAGTTCCGCAAGAACAATCAACACATTATACACTTGCATTCAGTGTAATTCAAGACCTTTTTCTGCTAAACGCTGAAAAAATAATTCTTCCCGCCTTAGCCTCTCGCAATATCCCGATGCATTCAGAGGACGTAGCTCCCGTAGTAAAGACATCGTCAATGAGCAATATCGCTGTTTTGTCAAGATTTTTCTTAGCGACAAACGCATCTTTCACATTTTTTACGCGCTCTTGGGCATTATTTGCGGTGGTTTGGGGCTTGCTGTTTCGTTTTCGTACTAAAACACGCTTGCATTTGAGCTTAAGCTCCTTAGCCAGTGCCTTTGCCATCATATGAGCTTGGTCATAACCTCTAAAAAATGACCGCACTGTACTGCAAGGAACCCAGCTGACGATAAAGTCGCCGTTAGTCGCCGCACTGCATGTTTCTCTTAAATATCTTGCCCATATTTTAGCAAATGTAAAAGAATAACCTGTTTTTCCACGAAATTTAAAACGAATAACCGCCTGTCGAACGTCTCCCAAATAAAAAAACGGTGCTAAAATCTCGCTTTCAGGACAAAATGGTAGATTTCTAACGCAGTCATCGCATATGTACCCAAGCTCTGGGTTTACCACGGCTATGCCTGCACCACAAAACACGCACACAGGCTTGTACAATATGTCAAGAATGAAATTCTTAAGATTTTTCACCACTGATTATCCTATCCTTTAAAGCACTGTATCTCTTGCGATTCCTAACATTTTGCACCATAGAACGAAACACGCCGCTATCCCCTACGACAATTAACCAGCTTTTCGCTCTCGTCATAGCTGTATACAGAACCCGCCTAGTCATCAGTGGGTCAGGGCCGGGCATCATTGCGAGCACAACCGCGTCATACTCGCTGCCCTGAGACTTGTGAACCGTCATGGCATAGGCTGGCTCAAGCTCGCCCAGCATTTCAAAGTGGTATTCCACAACACAGTCGTCAAACCGAACCTTTAGGCACTCATTTCTAATGTCAATTTCAGTAATCGAACCAATTTCGCCATTAAAAACGCCAAGATTTTCAGGGGCTTCATCGTTTAACTGCACCTCAATAGGCGTATTTATATCGTATCGCACTAAATTATAATTATTGCGGATTTGCATCACCCTGTCGCCCTCGCGATAAATGTAATTTCCATAGCGTTTTTCAAGCTTACTTGCCGAAGGCGGATTCACCGCATCCTGCAACGCCTTATTTAGCTCAATTGTCCCGCAAGTACCCTTTCGGGTAGGCGTAAGCACTTGAATTTGTGAAACATCAAGACCTAGATTGTTGGGAAGCCTTTTTCCGCAAAGCTCCGCAATTGTAGCAGCCGCCATTTCCACACTGCTTCGCTGCATAAAGAAAAAATCCTTAGCGTTGTTAGACAGGGACGGAACCTCCCCTCTGTTGACACTGTGCGCCCCCATAATGATGCCGCTGTCCTGTGCTTGACGGAAAATCTCCGTTAAGTGGACAGTGTCCACCGCCGAGGACTTTATCATATCTTCAAGTACATTTCCAGGTCCTATTGCGGGAAGCTGGTCAGGGTCGCCAACAAAAATAAGCTTTGTATGCTCCTTTAGCGCGCGTATCAATTGATATGTGAGTAGCAAATCCATCATTGAGGTTTCATCTATAACGACTACATCTGCTTCAAGCTTTCGGTTTTCATCTCTAAGAAACCGTAACACTCCTGTATTTGGGTCAGGACCAAACTCAAGGAGCCTATGGATGGTTTTTGCCTCCCGCCCCGTAAGCTCGCTCATTCTCTTAGCGGCTCGCCCTGTGGGTGCGGCAAGCAAAACTGACAGTTTTTGAAGCTCAAAAAGCCGAAGCATCGCTCTGACCGTAGTGGTTTTTCCAGTACCGGGACCGCCTGTTAAAAGCATAAGACTGCTCCGCGCCGCTAGAAGTACCGCTTGCCGTTGAGCGGGAGCGTAAACCATTTCAAAGTTCTTTTCGACTTCCTCTACAAGGCTTACAAGCTTTTTAGCTTGTCCCTCAGCAGGTCGCAAAGTGCGCTTTCTAATAAACAAAGCAGTTTCTGTTTCCGCCTTGTACACAAAATCCAAGTAATCATTGCCCTTTTCTTCAACTATTCTACCGTCACTAATAAGCGAGGAAATCGCTGTTTCAATATGCTCAAGCTCCTCGTTATTCAGAAGTTGAGACGCAGATGTCGCCAGCTTGTCTCTTGGAATATAGGCATGTCCCTGATCAAGATTAAACTCTAGCTGATAAATAACCGCCGCCTGACATCTTCGCGGGTCGTCACATTCAAAGCCCTCGGACAACGCCATATCGTCAGCTTTTTCAAAAGGTATAGCGTAATGCACATCAGTCAGAATGTACGGATTATTCAGCACCGCCTTCGTTGCGTCCGAACCGTACTCCTGCATCAGCCTCACCGCCGCCTCAGGACCAATATCATAGCTTGCAAGCAGCACCATTAGTCTGCGCAGTCCAGTTTGTCTGGAGTAACCATCTGCTATGAGCTTTGCTTTTTTAGGCGATATACCCTTTATACATGAGATTTTAATAGGCTCTTTTTCAAGAATTTCAAGAGTTTTGTCGCCGAATTTCTCAACAATCAGCTTTGCCGTGGCTTTTCCGATACCTCTGATTATCCCTGAGGACAGATACTCTAAAATAGCGTCGGAGTCCTCAGGCAATGCCCTGTCCGCTTTTTCTATAGAAAATTGTTCCCCATGACTTGCATGGGAAACCCATTTTCCTTTTGCTATTAACGTTTCCCCCGGACCTGGGAACGGCAGGTAACCAACCGCTGTAACCAAGATACCGTCCGTATTTGCAACACGGATAACGGCGTAACCGTTATCCTCATTTGTATATATAATAGCGTGAATAGTACCTTCCAAGGTGCTTAGCTCATTTTCCTTAGGTCGTGACCCACGGTAGAAATCTGACGGGCTTGCAGAGGAATAAATATATGATGGTAGCAAGCATTACTCCCCTTCCGCCGTTTCTTCAGTAGCTATATCAAAAGAATTAATAAAGCCAGTCAGCTTTTTGCCTTCTCGCGCCAAATGTATCTCAACAGTAAACTTTTTATCATGAAGCCAAATTTGAACCATTTCTTTCGCTTCCAGCGACAACTCTTCCTCAATAATAAGCAGCTTAACGTCACACCCGCTCCACTCTCTGAGCCAAACCACCTTTTGAATTTCTTCAGTGAGCTGCTTTGGCGTAACCGCACCCGAATCGCCGCACATGCAGTAAAGATACAGCGATTGCTTGTATGGCTTAAATAAACCGCCAACTATAACCCAAAGTATAAGTAATAACCCAGCAGTAGCGAGAAATGCGACCAAAACTTCAAATACATCCGGCATAAGTCTACCTCCAAACTTTTCGTTCAAGGTATACTATGCCGGACATTGAATTATAGTTACAGCCGCATTTTTTGCAGTTTTTTGGCTAAAAAATATACAACTCGTGTAATAGCGATGTCTAACAGAATAAAGGCAATGTTGTAGAAAACCGCTATCAACCACAGGGGCGCATCCATTTCAAGCTGAGCGGTAAAGGCAAGCCGAAACAAGGCATAATTTACGAAGAATCCTGCGTTAATAACTGCAAGCTTTAATAGCCATTCAACAGGCTGGGATTTGATTCTTTCCAAAAAAAGCTTAACCACAGGATAATACCCAAACATTAGAATGTAGCCCACCGCCTTAGTCTTATCAGGCAAAAGAATCAAAGACAATAGCGAAACAACGGCAAATGTCATAATTCCTGCCTTAACTCCGCCTCTCCAAACTGCAACCGCAGTGCAAAAGGAGGCGGCAACGATTAAGGTAAGGTCAACCATAGGAATCACACAGCTCAGCATTAGCAAAACTACCGCAATTGCCGACAACACAGCCACTAAGGCAACAGTTTTTGTAGCTGACTTCATTAGCAGCAGTCGCATAGACAGTCTGCACACATTAAGGCAGAACAAATATCACAGGGGCTGCACCCTCCGACGTTACCGCCCGCTCTGGGTTGACGGTATCCGTCTCCAAAGGGGCTGTTTCTGGTGTATTGATACGCTTGACGGTACTCTTGATTAGTCGGATTCATGCTGACAGCCGTCTGCCAGTGCCGTGCGGCTTCATCGTGCCAACCCTTACGGTCAAGCACGCTACCCATTAGAAAGTACCACTCAGCGTCACGATTAGAGATTGCTGACAGTAGCCTTTCTGCCTCTTCAATTTCGCCTTGTATAATCAGGTTACGAATATTGCCGTAATTTCCTCCGCTGGCGTTAGGGCCAGACCATCTGGGATTACTCTGCGGACCGTTTTCACGCTCCTTGAGAATTGTGTCGTAGGCTTCGTTGATTTCCTTCATTTTTTCCTGTGCCAAGTCTGCAAGGGCATTGCCCACATAATTGTCAGGGTGGTATTTTCTCGCAAGCTCCCTGTAGGTCTTTTTAATCTCGTCCAAGCTGTCACTTCTACCAACGCCAAGAACTGAATACGGATCCTTCATCGTTTGCCTCTTTCATTCTACTATTGGGTAATACTAACTTTACCCTTGCTAGATTTTCTAAATTTTTTGCTATTGCAGGTCGTATCAACCTGTAGAACTGTTTTTTGAATCAGCGGTAATCCCGCAGTCAGTATATTTTCCAAAATCGGAACTACCTCAGT
Organism: Oscillospiraceae bacterium; assembly: GCA_031546715.1. GTDB lineage: Bacteria > Bacillota > Clostridia > Oscillospirales > UBA929 > JAVBKA01. The sequence continues at coordinate 13,041 of JAVBKA010000089.1, forward strand.
ATTATCAAGGAGTGACAGCGAAGCTTGAGCCCTGTGCAGTGAATGCTCCAAGGTTTGGATAAGCTCACTCTTTATTTCATCAGTCAAGCCCTCAACACCCAGCTCGTATCTTTTGACAACAGGATTATATCTTTTTTCAGCCAAATCCTCTTTTATATCGTCAACGGCGTCAATAATATATATCCAACGTCCGACAGTGTATAAAATCTCACTGAGAATCCTCTTTTTTTCACCCTCGGCACATTCAGAAAGTGCTGAAAGCATTTGCGCAAAGCAGTCCGCAGGGGCATCTATAGAGGCTACCTGTTTGCCCTCTAACGCCCAAAGGTCGGGCATCGCTCTGGAGGCTTTTTTTGCCGTTATCGGCAAAAACTTAGAAGCTCTCACATAATGACTTTTGAAAAACCGCTTCAACAGCCTGTAAAATAAACGTTTTAACCCCTTACTGTCAATACAGGCATCCTCAAGCTTCCAGTAAAAGAACAGTACATTTGCATCGGCCGCACGGTCAAATGCAACATTTTCAGTTGCAACGCATCGCTTTTTAAACGGATGAGGCGCACAGCGTTTTTTGCATATATTTAATGGTTCGCCAACAAGTAGCATAGCTAAAAAAGCAAAATCATATGCGAGAATATTACTTGCCAAAAATCCGTAACGTTTTTTTATCGCATGGCATACTCCGCAATAACATGCTTTATAAAGCTCTAAGTCACAAACTCTTAATAAACTTTTGGACGCTCTGACATAACCCGTCATCGTGCCTTATTGACAATGGCAATAATATGCACCTGCACTCCGCCTTTCTTTGTAACCAGCATATTAACAAGAACCGTGAATCCAAGACCAACGACAACGCCCACAGCACCAAGGCTCGGCGTAATCAGCCAGCCGATAAAAAAGAGCACAATTGGCAGGAGGTAGACAACTGCCGCCAGTTTTAGCGTTTCCTTAGTCCCCGATTCAACAAGAACTAAATCTCCCTCTTTTGCATTAACGCGATTAACTGCCTTAACCTCAATAATCTCATTAGGGGCACTGCAACCGTGGCACCGACCGCAGCTTTGCCCGCACGCACCTTTTCGGCGAACACGGACAATTGCGGATAGTCCGCTCATATTTTTAATCACTGTCGCCTGTTGTGTCATAATTTATTAACCTGCGCCCTACTACTTTTTTACTATGGTTAGATTTACCGACGGTACATTCATCAAGCCAACCTCAGGCGGAAGCCCTTGAATAACGGCATTCAACGAAACATATGCGCCCACTTGGAGAACCTGCCCAGTCAGGTCAATGTCCGCACGGAGTTGGTTAGGGTCAATTTTAGATACTGTGTCTGTAGTACCACGAACGGTGATTTTAACCGTTGACGGCAGCTTAACCTCAAAATCATCATCAATTCCTGCATTCAGAGCGTTAATATTTGTAACGTAGAAATCCTTCGATGCGACACCAATCAATTCAACCGTTATAACCACCGTGTCAACATTATCAATTTCCTTGACACCGTTTGGCAGAACTACGGGATACTCCTTCGTAAAGCCTGTCTCAAGACTTGCAAGCTGGATTGTGTCAACCAAAAGCGAGTTCAGCGTTTGTACAACATCCGCATCGCCGGAAACCTCAATAGAAGCAGGCTCTGCCGTTATTCTTAAGTTATCCTTAGTCAAGCCGCCTCCAGGCACCACCGATAAATCAAAGGTAATGTTTTTTACGGTTTTAACCACCAGCTTTAGGTCAACCTTTTCAACGTTTCTGGTAATATTCGTACCAGTAACCTCCGAGCCGTCCTTAGTTTTCAGCTTGTAGGAGAGTGTTAAAACGTTGGAGGCGTTTAACTTATCCTTTGAGTATTCAACCTCTGCCCTATCAACAGTCTTTAGTGTTTCTAAAGGACCTTGAATGGTGACGACGCTTGGCTCAAAAATTGGGAGTTCCAGATTAAATCCCTCTTCGGCAGATACCTTGCCAACATTTACTACTGGTACGTCCTTAGTTTCAATTTTGTCGATTTTTAGGACAATATAATCAGGCTTATCCATTACATACACTGAATTGGCAACTCTGTCGGGAATTTTAACCTCATATGCAAGCTGACGTTCACCGAGATAGCCTATTCTCGAAATATCACATTCAACAGTTACGGTATTGCGTTTAATTTCAGCTAAGTCAGATAGTTTTCCCCTGAATGAGATTGTAATAGGCTTATCTTCGCCTTCGACGATAATAAAATCATTGGATAAAAATGCATCTTCGCCAATAAATGTAGGGTAAATACCTGAAACCGTGATTGTTCTTTCTGGGTCTTCCACAAGCTTCACATAAAACCAAAGCACAACCGTGACCAAAACAGCAAGTATAACAAAGCCAATATTAGGCTTTTTTTTAAATATCTTCTCCATTTTTAATCACCTCACTTGCTTTTTTTTGAGCCTTTGAACTTTCTCCTAATAGAGTCCACAAATCCCGCAGGCTTCGTTTCCTCCGTAATAATTAATGATGAACGGAGTATTTTTTCCAAAGTGTCAGCCGTTAGATGACGCTTAATAACTCCGTCAGTAGCGATTGAAATTGACCCTGATTCCTCCGAAACGATAACTACAATCGCATCTGAATTTTCGCTGATGCCAATACCCGCACGGTGGCGCATTCCAAGCTCTTTGCTCAGATTAGTATTAGTCGTAAGAGGCAACATACAGCCCGCGCCAGCAATACGCCCGTTGCTGATAATTACCGCACCGTCATGCAATGGAGCTTTCGGGTAAAAAATGTTCTTCAAAAGCTCACTGGAAACTGACGAATCAATAACCGTTCCTGTTTTAACAATGTCGCTTAGGCTGGTATTCCGTTGAAATACAACTAATGCGCCTTCATGCGCCCACGAAAGTGCCTTTGCCGCCTCAACAGTTTGAATAATTGCGTACTCAGAGACATTATAGTTCTCCTTGCTTGAGAAAAAAGAAAAAAAGCTAGTTCCACCCATTTGCTCCAGAACTCTGCGAAGCTCAGGCTGAAACAAAACAACAATCGCAATCAAGCCCACAGCCAGAGTACTTCTTAAAACAAAGCTCAAAGTGTCAAGCTGAATAAGCTCCGAAACACCGAGAACAACTAAAAAAAATACAATGCCTCTAACAACTTTCATTGCCGAGGAATGCCTGAAAAGACTAAACAGCATATAAATCAAGAAGGAAACGACGATAATATCCAGTGCATCCCTAATGGATGCTCCGTCAACTAAGTTCCAAAGATCCAA
>JAVBKA010000161.1:0-4822 GCA_031546715.1 Oscillospiraceae bacterium
TTTTTGAAATACTTTCAAGCAAAAGACTGTGCTTAATTCTGCCGTCCATAATGACGACCTTTTCAACACCGTTTTCAATCGCCTTTACGCAGTTTGTCAACTTTGGAACCATACCGCCGCCTACAAAGCCATTGTTAATCAGGTCTGCCACACGTCTTACATTTATCTTTGTCAGCAACGTTTTGATGTTTTTATCGTCTAGCAGCAGTCCTTCAACATTTGTAAGGAATATGAGTTTGTCGGCCTTTACTGCTTCTGCAACGGCGCAAGCGGCATCATCTGCGTTAATATTATAGGTTTTTCCGTCAACACCCTCGGCAACTGGAGAAATAACAGGGATATAGCCGTTGTCCAGCATAAGTCCTAAAATTTTCCCGTTCACGCTGGTAATTTCACCCACCAGTCCAAGTTCAGGACTTTTTTGGGTAGCACGGAGTAGACCGCTGTCCTTACCTGACAGTCCCACAGCGTCAATACCGTATTTGTGCAATGAATGTACAATACTCTTGTTAATACTGCCTGACAGCACCATTTCCACTACTTCCATGGTGCTTTCGTCCGTAACTCTGTACCCTCCAACAAATTTCGGCTCAACGTTAAGCTGCTTTAGCACCGAGTTGATTTTCGCTCCCCCGCCGTGGACGACCATAACTCGCGCGCCTACCATTTTCAGCAGAGAAATATCCTCAAGAATTGAATCAATCAGCTCTTGTGACTCCAACGCACTGCCGCCGTACTTTATGACGATGGTTTTGCCGTGATATTTTTGAAGGTCGGGCAAAACTCGCAATAAAATATCCATATGCTCATTACTGTCTATTTTATGCAGAATATCGTATTCTTTTAGAAATTTTCGAGCGTAATCAACGTCTGTCGGGCATGGCACGTACTCTGTCCCACGTTTTTGGCGGGTTTCGTTGCCTTTGCCTGTAATTAGAATTATCGAATTTTCTTTGACGTTCATGATAGCTGCCTCAATGGCATCACCACGGTCTTCGAAGATTTCACATTCGCAGTTTTCCTGCTCCACATATTTGGCGACCTCTTGGCAAATCTCGCCGATTGGCTCTTCGCCGGGGTCTTCTTCTGTGACAATAACCTTGTCAGAGTATTTACCCGATATTTCTCCCAAATCACGGCGTCTAGTCAAAGCTTTTTTGCCGGGGCAGCCGAAAACCGTCACTATTTTACGGTTTGGGTATTCCTGAGTAATAGACTTAAAAAGGTTTTCAAAGCTAATTCGATTGTGGGCGTAGTCCACTATCGTGATAATTCTGTTGTCGGCGTTGGTGTATATTTCCATGCGACCGCTTGCGCGAGCCTTCACAAGTCCTACATACATATAATGGTCGGGAATGCCCAGAGCGTAACAGATTGCGATTGCCGCCAGCGCATTTTCAACGTTGAAAAGCCCCGGCATGGTAATCATAAATTCTCTGTCAAATCTATCACATTTTACTCTGAAAACAATGTCGTTTTCGACTTTTTTTATGTCATAACTGTATATATCCGCGCCGCTGTCCGTTCCAAAAGTAATAACGTTGGGTGACTGCTTTGCCGCCGCTAAAACACGGTCAAGCTGAACGGTGCCGACGTTTACACATGCAAACTTAGATTGGGCAAATAGCCTAAGCTTTGACTCAATGTAATCGTCCATGTCGGGATGCTCAAGCGCGCTGATATGGTCTTCGCCGATATTTAGAAAGCAGCCAACATCATAGACCACATTGGAAACACGGTCATATTTCAGTGCCTGACTGGAAACCTCCATGGTAAAAAACGGGATTCTTGACATTGCTGCGTTGTTAAAGTGACTATGAAGGTCAATCGCCTCAGGTGTGGTCAAATGGGATTCCTTGTTGATTACGCCGTCATAGGTATCAATTGACGATATAATCGCCGTGGAAGGTAAGGATTTTTCCTTACAGTACTCATCTAAAATGTACTTAACAAAATACGCAGTTGTAGACTTGCCCTTCGTGCCCGTAATACCAATGAGCTTTAGTGCTTCATAGGCATTGTTAAAATAAAGGCTTGCTAGCAGCGCCATAGCCTTGCGGATGTCGCTGACGATTATATATGAAAGCTCGCCCTCACATGAGTACGGTGTTTCAGAAACATAACACACCGCCCCCTTTGAAACCGCTTCTTGCAGATACGCAATCGAAAAATGTGCGCCCTTGCACACAAACAAGGAGCTGTTTGTGCACTCCTTGGAATTATGGCTCAATTGTTCAATGGTTTGTTTTTCGTCAATAATCTTGTGTTCCCTAGTTAATCCAGCTTCGGTAAGAAGCTCTAGGTATTCTTTAAGTGTATGCTTAATGTCGTTCAATATAAATTCCTCCGCAGACTTCGATACATTTTCTTATTAATGCATCCATTGCATCAGTATAGCGGGCATCAAGAGAATTTTCCGCGTGATAACAGGATAACTCCGTGCAAGCAAGAATTATTTTCTCACAGCCCAAAGAAAACAGCTCGTCAGACACTTTTGCGAACATCCTAGGGTCGCCCGACAACCCTTTTTTTACCTGCTCGAATATTATATCCATTACCAAGGCTTGGCAGTCAGGGCTTGGATAAACGGCTTGTAATCCGAGTTTTCTGCACTCTATACCATAAATATCTGTAAAAACCGTACCATTAGTAGCCATTATTCCGACTTTTTCACTAGGCTTCATGTCAATAACTGACTGATGAACCATGTTGACTATTGGAATACTGATTGCCGCCTGTATTTGCTCAAAAAAAGTGTGGGATGTATTACAGGGTATGGCAATAACGCCTGCGCCGTTTGCTTCCAGACGCTTGGCGTCGTTTATCAAAATTCTGGTTATTTCTTCGGTTTTACCGCTGAGAATTGCTTCGGTACGGTCAGGAATCCCAGCGTGGTTAAGGACAATCATATCAATATGCTCTTGGTCAATTGACGCCTTCGTGTGTGCAACAACTTTTGACATGAACACACATGTCGCCTGAGGTCCCATTCCGCCGATTATGCCCAGTGTTTTGCGCTCATGCGCCATTCACATCACCTCTTCTTTTGCTATACCTTGCCAATTGGGGCGCAGTATTTTTTGTATTTTCTGTTATGATTTAGCTGAGCTAGCACCATTCGTATAAAGCGGCGCAGACTTTTGTCGCCCTTGTAAAACAGCGGATTAGTGCATTTTTTCGCCTTTTGCAGACTTCTCATCTCTTGATGGTACTCCCTCGAAATGTACTTATAAAGCACACTGTCAGGAACAACGCGCCACAGTCTCTTATTGCTGAGTATCTCAAAATTCGCCGTCTTGCCCTCGCAGTACTCCTCAACTAACGCCTTTGCTATGTTAAAACCCGCGGCTGTGACATAGAAATTACTGCGTCCTTGACGTATATTTATCTCAAACACTTTGAATTTGCCGTCTCTTTTGTCAAATTTGATGTCAAAGTTTGATAGCCCCACAAAACCTATGGCTTCGAGAAATACTCGAAGCTTTTGGGACAAAGCTTCGTCTACTTCATTTATAATAACCGCATGGTTGCCAATGCCGTGTGGCGTATGCTCCTCTAAGAGGACATGGCCCAAAGACATCATGGTCACCTTGCCGTTCCTATTAGAGTAGTTGGTCATTACACGCATATAGCTGTCGTCACCGGGGATGAACTCCTGCAAAATCAGGCTGTCGTCGTATCCTGCGGCGTAAATCTGGTTAATTGTAGCTATTAATTCTTCCCAAGTGTCCAAAACATAGACTTTTTTTTGCGATTCATAGGGATGCTGCCAATAGGCAATCCCGTTGGAGGGCTTTAAAATATACGGCGCACCAAAAGGCAGCTTTAGCTCCCCTGTTTTGTCCCCTGCGTTAAAAATATGGGTAACAGGGTAATCAATGCCGTATTGGTCGCACATTTTATAGAAATCTTCTTTATTAATGAGCTTTTCTATAAGCTCGGCGTCAATATATGGTGCTATAATGTTGCTGGGAAGTTGTTTTTTATTAAGGCTGATAAGCTTAACATACTCATCACCGCAGCCGATAAGAAATATCTTCTTATCGGCATGCTCTGAGGCAAAAGCTTTGACATATTTCAGAAAAACTTCCGTCTTTCCCATTTCAGGGTCATTTTTTAATACTAAAATTTTGCTGTATTCACATGGTCCTCTAAGGCTTTTCCCAAAGACATATGACTTTACGCCATATGCCTCATGGAAAGCTCGAGCCATGCTGTAAACATTGATATCATTAGCCAGTAGTAGTGGAATAAATTCCATATCCTTCGCTTTCAACGAATGTCCTCCTTAGTTTAAAATTCGCTGTCATCGTAAATTTCCGATTGCGTCTTAATAGTAGCCTTTCCAGACTGCTTATTTGCGCGAATGTTTTGGTATTGCTCTTTGCGCTCTAGGTGACGCAGTTCGCACTTGAGCTTTTTGTAGCTGTCATATCGGCTCTGGGTCAAACTACCGTCAGCCAATGCCTGAACCACGGCGCAGTCTGGTTCGCTTTTGTGCTCACAGTCGGCGAAACGGCATCTTTGACTGATTGCGGCAATGTCGCCAAAGGTTTCCGAAAAGCCGTCATAAGAGTCAGCAAGTCCAAGGGTTCGCATTCCTGGAGTATCTATGAGAAATGTGTCGTTGGGCAGAGTTATAAGCTCACGGTGCGTAGTGGTGTGCCGCCCTCTGCTATCAGCTTCACGGATATCGTTGACCTTCATTTGCTCAAAGCCCAGCAGTGCATTGCAAATTGAGGATTTCCCCACGCCTGACGAGCCTAGAAGCACAAGGGTTTGTCCGGTTTTCAAGTGACTTTTCAAGGCGTCAATGCCATAT
>JAVBKA010000209.1:0-11309 GCA_031546715.1 Oscillospiraceae bacterium
GACGATTTTTTGAAGCTTCTCACTGGAATGATTGACTTTTTACTGCCTCAATATATAAACGAAGGCAAAACAAGCTTAGTTGTCGCCATTGGCTGTACTGGGGGCAGACACCGAAGCGTAACGGTTGCCAATGTTGTTGCCCAGCATATAGATTCCATGGGCTTCAAGCAGAGCTTAATGCACCGCGATATTCAAAAGGGCTGAGTGCGCCGCTTTAGTTTTTTCAGAGATAAAAGATGTCCAGTTTTTATTTGAGATTAGTATCAGTAGGAATGGTGAGCTGAGTAATGAATTTTGAAGACCTAGAGGATGCCAGAAGCTCCGGACTAAATGTTGTCGCAATCGGCGGCGGCACAGGACTTTCTGCCATGCTGAGAGGCTTAAAGCTATGCACAGAAAACATAACGGCAGTCGTTACTGTGGCAGACGACGGAGGCGGCTCTGGGATGCTCCGCAACGACCTAGGCATTCTTCCTCCTGGGGACATTCGGAACTGCATTTTAGCTCTCGCCAATACCGAGCCTGTTATGGAAAAACTTCTTAATTACCGTTTTAAGGAAGGTAGTATGGCAGGGCAGAGCTTCGGAAACCTTTTCCTAGCCGCCCTGACAGGCATTTCGGAAAATTTCGACGAAGCAATCACCAGAATGTCAGACGTTCTTGCGGTTACTGGCAGAGTTTTGCCTGTGACCCACGAAAATGTGTACCTTGAAGCGGAATTTGAAAATGGGACAAAGGTGCTGGGGGAGTCGCAAATCAGCTCCTTTAAAAAAATACAAAAGTGCAGAGTTCGCCGTGTGTACCTTACGCCTGACCAGCCTAAGGCGCATCCTGAGGTTATTCGCGCTATACAGGCGGCGGAGCTTATCGTTCTCGGTCCTGGTAGCTTGTATACCTCGGTGATACCCAACCTGTTGGTTGACGGTGTATCTGAGGCTATTTCGCAGTCGGGGGCGTTAAAGGTATATGTTTGCAATGTAATGACCCAAGGGGGCGAAACTGAAAGCTACTCTGCCTTTGACCATGCCCGCGCTATACTTTCACATGCAAGAAGCAAGTGCATTGACGTATGCCTTGCTAATGATACGGTTATACCTCCTGAGCTTCTAAAGCTGTACGCCGCTGAAAGTGCGGCGGCAACAGTGGTTGACAGGAACTTGTTCGCTGATGCGAAAATTCTGCTCAGAGAACGCCCGCTACTATCAACAACTCACGGCTTGGTGCGCCATCACCCTCTAAGGCTAGCCTTGGCACTTTGGGAAATCGTTCAGGAATTACGACCGCGAGGAAGCTACTTCGGAGATGTGGACAACGACATCATCCATTGGCTTCATAACGAGCTAAACCGCCATGACGCAGACCTTTAGCTTCAACGTAAAGCAGGAGCTATGCGCAAAAGATATAGCCTCCATGGAGGATTACCTGCGAGTAGCCGAGCTTTACGGCGCATTTTTGCTGGCTCAAAGCTTTTCTTTTAACAAAATTAAGCTCTTCACTACAAACACCCGCGTTGCCGCCAGAATGAAGACTCTGCTTAAGGCGGCTTTTAAGCTGTCCTTTGATTCTGTGCCTACCCAAGGCGGGATGTTGATTATTGATTCGCCTGAAAAGCTAAGCAAGATTTTTTATTCTTTCGGGCATAACCCGAAGCAGTCCGGCACGTCAATACATATTAACAACGGCTTGCTTGACAATGAGGGTTGCCTTAACGCATTCCTGCGAGGCGCATTTTTATCAGGCGGCTCAATCACTGACCCGCTTAAAAAGTATCACTTGGAAATCGTCACGCCGCACCATCATTTGATAGGGGAGCTTACGGCGGTTCTTCATGAATGTGGCTTTGAGCCGAAGGTCACATCACGGTCTGGGGTAAATGCGCTGTACTTCCAATCCTCGGAAATGATTGAGGATATACTCAGCTTCATCGGCGCACCGTCCTCTGCTTTGAGGCTTATGGAAACAAAGATTGAAAAGGATTTGCGCAATAATATTAACAGGCGTGTCAATTGCGATTCGGGAAACCTAATAAGAACAGTCATTGCATCGGAGGCTCAGCAGGAGCATATATCCAAGCTGATGCAGTCAAGGGAATGGGAGCGTTTACCCGAACAGCTAAAAATTACGGGAATTGCCAGACTGGCGTCGCCCGAAAGCAGCCTTGCGGAGCTTGCCGAGCAACTTGAAATAAGTAAGTCGGCTCTTAATCACAGACTGAGAAAGCTAAACGCAATGGCATTGGGGATTAATTCATGAGCGGATTTGTACACCTCCATGTTCATACAGAATACAGCCTGCTTGACGGTGCGTGCCGTATCAGCAAGCTTTTTTCCCATGTCAAAAGCATGGGGCAAACCGCTATTGCCATCACTGACCACGGTGTTATGTACGGTGTGGTTGATTTTTACACAGCGGCGAAAAAGGCAGGAATTAAGCCTATTATCGGTTGCGAAGTCTACGTCGCCCCCCGCAAGCGAACCGATAAATCGGGAAGTGTTGACGGTGAGCCCAGTCATTTGGTACTTTTATGTGAAAATGAAAAGGGTTATCAAAACCTGTGCAAAATGGTATCCCTCGCGTTTACACAGGGCTTTTATTCCCGCCCTCGTGTAGATATGGAGCTGATTGAGAAGCACCATGAGGGGTTAATCGCCCTGTCTGCATGCTTGTCAGGTGAAATAGCGTCCTTACTTAGTCAGGACGAATATTTAAAGGCAAAAGAAGTCGCTCTGAGAATGCAGGAGATTTTTGGCAAAAACAATTATTTTTTGGAAATTCAAGACCACGGTATACCTGAGCAAAAAAAGGTAGCACGTTTACTGGTTAAGCTGTCCGAGGAAACTGGAATACCCCTTGTGGCTACAAACGATGCCCATTACATCACAAAGGACGACTGGCGGGCGCAGGATGTTCTTCTGTGCGTTCAAACAGGGAAAAAGGTTGACGATGTAGACAGAATGCGGTTTTCAACGCAAGATTTTTACCTAAAATCCGAGGAGGAAATGCGGGCACTTCTGCCCGCAAGGTCAATCGAGATTACCGAAAAAATTGCTGAACGCTGCAACTATGATTTTGTGTTCGGCAAGTATCATTTGCCGCGGTTTCCGCTTCCTGAGGGCAAAACAGCCCGTGAGTACCTTCAGGAGCTATGCGAAGCAGGGTACAAAAAGCTCTTCCCAAGCGACCCGCCTACACATCGTCAAAGGCTTAACATGGAGCTTGACATGATTGAGCGCATGGGGTTTTTGGAGTATTTTCTCATTGTGGGAGACTTTACTGATTTTGCCCGTAGCCGTGACATTCCTGTTGGACCGGGACGTGGAAGCGCACCGGGCAGCATAGTGTCCTATTGTCTTGGTATTACAGGCGTTGACCCTATGCGGTACGGACTGTATTTTGAGCGTTTTCTCAACCCAGAACGTGTAAGTATGCCTGATATCGATATCGACTTCTGCGTTAATCGCAGAGGCGAGGTCATTGATTACGTTATTGAAAAGTACGGCGCAGACCATGTTGCGCAGGTTATTGCCTTCGGAACGTTGAAGGCTCGTGCGGCGATTAAGGACGTTGGGCGCGCTATGGGCTACACCTATGCCGAAACTGATGAGGTGTCAAAAGCCATACCTTTTTCACCCGCCATGACGCTTGAGGATGGACTGCGGATATCACCCCGCCTCCGTGAGCTTTGCGAAGACCCGAAAATTCGCAAGCTTTACGACATGGCGCATACCTTAGAGGGGATGCCCAGAAATACCACCACCCATGCCGCGGGAGTGGTCATCACAGCAGGCGAGGTAAGCAATTTTGTACCCCTTGCTAAAAACGATGAAGCCATTGTCACCCAATTCCCCAAGGACACTCTTGAAGCCTTGGGATTGCTTAAAATGGACTTCCTTGGACTAAGAAACTTAACTGTTATCCATGAAGCCGAAAAACTGATTAAAAAATCTCACCCTGACTATAACGGCATCCCAGAGGAGGACGCAGAGACCTTTAAAATGCTATCTCATGGGAAAACCGTTGGAGTGTTTCAGCTTGAAAGTACAGGCATGACAGGGGTTTGCACTGGGCTAAAGCCTCAGTCACTTGAAGACATCGCCGCTGTAATTGCGTTATACCGCCCGGGACCAATGGCATCAATCCCTAGGTTTTTGCAGGGCAAGCACAACCCGCAAGCTGTTAAATACAAGCACCCTTTGCTTGAACCCATACTGAAAAACAGCTACGGCTGCATTGTGTATCAAGAGCATGTTCTTGATGTACTAAAGCAGCTTGCAGGCTTCACGGTGGGACATGCTGACCTTGTAAGGCGAGCCATGAGCAAGAAAAAGGTTGACTTACTTGCCAAGGAACGGCAGGCGTTTATTGAGGGCTGCGCTAAAAACGATGTGCCAATGGCGACGGCTGATTCGATTTTTGAAGAAATCATGGATTTTGCTGGGTACGGCTTTAACAAAACCCATGCAGTCGCATACGGAATTGTCGCTTTTCAGACGGCATATCTTAAGTGCCATTACCCCAAGGAGTACATGGCGGCGTTGCTTTCCAGCGTTTTGGACGTTATGTCCCTGATTCAGGATTATATTCAAGAAAGTAAGGAAATGGGGCTTACTGTCGCCCCTCCCGATATAAATCTTTCGGAATCGGACTTTAAAATATATGGCGACGAAATTAGAATAGGTTTTATGGCGATAAAAAATGTCGGTCGTAAATTTATTGATGATGTTGTTTATGAGCGCAATAAGGGCGGGAAATTTACAGATTTTATCGATTTTTGTTCGCGAATGTCTAAGTATGACATTAATAAACGCGTTGTGGAAAGTCTGATAAAAGCAGGCGTTTTTGATAGCTTGGGGCATAAGCGCAAGCAACTCAGAATATCCTTCGAGCATATTCTGGACAGCCTTTTCAGTGAATCAAGGTCTTCGCTAGAGGGTCAGTTTAATCTTTTTGGAGACAGACCCCTTGAGGGCTATAAGCTGCCAGATGTCGAAGAGTATACGATGAAGGAAATGCTTGAGGCTGAGCGCGAAATAACAGGACTGTACCTCTCAGGACATCCTCTTGACGCCTTCGCCGCAGAGATGAAACGCTCTAAGGCAACTGAAATCAGACGCATTCTTGAGGACGAAGCGCAGGAACAGTATCAAGACGGCGATGTGGTAACCGTTGCGGGAATTATTACCGCTGTTAAGGAAAAAACAACGAAAAATAACTCGCTGATGTGTTATGTCACACTTGAGGACTTGTCCGCCCCTATTGAGATGATAGTTTTTTCGTCAGTTCTCGGTCGAAACGGAGACTGCATAAAGGTTGACAGAGCAGTGACGGCAAGGGGTAAGCTGAGTATACGAGACGACAAAGCTCCGCAAATTATGGTTGACGAAATTCGTCCCCTAAAGGAACTTGAGCCGATTGACGCATCCGACTACGGAGCTGCAAAAAAGCTGTACATTCGGATTAAGGGCGAGGACAGCAGAGAAGGCAAACGGATAAAGCCATTGCTGACAATGTTTCCTGGGAAAACTCAGACAATTGTTTATGACGAGCTTTCTAAAAAGCGATTCTCCGTTACTTGCAGCCTTGACGATAGGCTGATAGGGGAGTTAGCGTTGCTTTTAGGCAAAGAAAATGTAGTTATACAAGGTTAGCATAATTATATGCCACTCTGATTTTTGCAATTCGAACAGTATAACAATGCTTGCAGTTTGGATTTTAATATGATAAAATACTCAATAATGGAGGTTGAGAATTATGGCTATTCATAGATTAGGAGTTCTAACAAGCGGTGGAGACGCACCGGGCATGAATGCGGCTATTCGTGCAGTCGTGCGTACGTCGGTTCACTATAAGGTTGAGGTGCTTGGCATTCGGAGAGGCTACAACGGCTTGATTAACGGCGATGTTGTGGAGCTGACTGCGTCCTCAGTAAATGGTATTACAAACCGCGGCGGGACAATGCTGTACACTGCCCGCTGTCCGGAATTTATAACAGAGACAGGTCTTGAAAAGGCGAAGGCGTCATGCAAATACCTTGGACTTGACGGAATTATCACCATCGGCGGCGACGGTACGTTCAGAGGAGCAAGAGATATTTCAGGCTACGGCGTTCCTGTTTTTGGAATCCCCGGAACTATTGACAACGATATCGCCTGTACAAATTACTCAATAGGCTTCGATACTGCGTGTAATACCGCTGTCGAAGCGATAGATAAGCTTCGTGACACCATGCAGAGCCATGAACGCTGCTCCGTTGTTGAGGTTATGGGTCGTCATGCAGGTCATTTAGCGGTTTATGTCGGCATTGCCTGCGGTGCCAACGCTATTTTGGTTCCAGAGCGTGAAGTCAACTTCGAGCAGGATATTGTTGAAAAAATCAGACGCGCCCGCATACACGGACGCACTCATTTTATCGTAATCGTTGCAGAAGGCGCAGGAAGTGCATCCGATGTTGCAGACAAGATTAAGGATGCAACGGGTATGGACCCACGCATTACAGTGCTCGGACATATTCAGCGCGGCGGAACACCTAATGTCAGAGATAGAGTAACTGCCTCCCGCATGGGCAGACATGCCGTTGAAGCGATGCTTGAAGGCAGAACTAACCGTGTTGTGGGTATTATCGACGGAAATATGCAGGATTTCGACATTGTTGAAGCCCTGAGCATGAAAAAAGATTTGCAAGAGTCTATGTACGAAACATCCAGAATTTTATCAATGTCATAGACTGTTAGTGTGACGTGAATAAAACAAAATACTCCCGTGAGGGAGTATTTTGTTTTATTCGTATGATTTTGTACGTGTTACCTACTTTAGCTCAGTTCTAAAGTAAAATTTCCCGACCCCGCCGTCAAGAACAAACTCGTAGGCTTTACCAGTGGATATTGAGAAAGAAATCCCGACACGGCTCTGCCGTCCGTCGATATCGACCGCCCAACTGAGTTTGGTATCTGTTTCGCTGTCCGGTTGAGGAAGAATCTCAAGGGCATCGGCTTTTGTGGTATCCTTTGTTATTGAAGAAAGAAGGCTGCTTATGTAAGCTTGCTCTTCTGGTGGAATAGACTCATCGGTAGCGGAAATATCTCCCGAAATCAGCCTAAAATCGGCGTTTGAAATTGAGAAAATGTCTTTCAATCCATCAGTGATATACACGGTCTTGTCCAGCGTGATAAATATCGCCTCCACGCCTTCCATTGACTCAACAAACGCCAGTGCCTCGCTTAGCGGCTTGGAAAACAGCGTCGTAGACATGGCATCGCCCACGGCGGACACGTCCGAAAGGACTGTAACGCCTGCAAAATTGTTGCTGTAGGGATAGCCGTCCTTAGGGTTAAGTATGTGATGATATCTTATGCCGTCAACCTCTATGAAGCGTTCATACATTCCTGATGTAACCATTGAGCAGTGCTGGACATGCGCAACGCCCAGTGAAGCCTCGGGGTCAAAGGGGTTAGCGACTGAAACACGCCAGTCGTTGCCTTTTTTTGAACCCATGACAAAAATGTTACCACCTAGATCCACAATCGCACTGGTAACGCCGTTATCGGCTAATACTCGAACAACCTCGTCGGTGGCAAAACCTTTTCCCACTGCGCCTAAATCGATAGCCATTCCTTTTTCTTTCAAATAAACCGTACTTTTTGATTCGTCAACCACTACATTCTTATAATTGATTAACTTAATAGTGTCGTCAATTTCGTTCTGCGCAGGTTTGCGGGCGTTATCAAAGCCAATGCTCCAAAGTTTAACTAAAGGACCGATGGTAATATCAAGGCTGCCGTTTGATTTTTCAGAGTACTCTAGACCGAGTTGTATAAGCCTAACTGTATCTTCGCTGACGGCCACAGGGGAGATACCTGCATTTTTATTTATTTCATCAATTTCAGTTCCGGCATCGTTAGCACTTATCTCTTTTTCAATCTGGGCAATTCTCTCAAAGGCTTTATCCAAGGTGTCTTGACTGATTGCATCATATAGGGTAACCGTGCAAACTGTTCCAAGCAATGCCTCCGTTTTGGATAGAGGTTCTGTGATATTCGGCTCAACGGAAGGGCTTGCGATGGGAGAGTTTTCGCCGGAAGGGCTAATATTGGGGGATATATCAGAAGGCGACGGCGAAATTTGTGAGGATTGGGAGGGGCTGATGCTCGGGGAAGTACACGCCGAAAGCAGTAAAAGCGATGCGATTAAAAGGGGCAATTTTCTCATTTGAATGTTATCCTCTCGAAAAATTAATAGGTCATTCTAATAATATCAAATACAGAATAAAAAATCAAGAAAAATATAGAAAAAAGTAAAGAAAATCTTTACTTTTTTGTAAAAATGATGTATAATAACTTTCGGAGTTGATTAGCTCCAAAAAATGATAGGAGGTATTTCACTTGAAGAGACTTCTCCCATGCGCACTAGCCATCGCAATGCTGATTTCCGTTGCACTAGTACCTAGTTCTTTAGCTGCAACAACCGACACAACCACTAAAGCTTCCGAACCTTGGGACGGAACAGCAAGCCCTTCTCCATCTGCTTCCGCCAAACCGGTCGCTACTCCTAAGCCTGTTGCTTCGGTCGCACCTACAACGGCAGCTTCCGTAGCTCCTACATCCTCAGTTGCACCGTCAGTCGCACCAGCCGTAACTCTTCCAGGCACAGAGTCATACAACGCAGCAGGTCAATTAGTTTATACAGTTGCTAAAAATGACTGGCTTTCAAAAATCGCTATTAAGTACGGCGTTACTTACCAAGAAATTGCAAAAGCAAACAAAATCAAAAACGTCAACGTAATTATCGTCGGACAACAGCTTATCATCCCAGGACATGTTATTGACGTAACAACACCTGTCGTCTCACCAACACCAGCAGTATCACCTGACGTAACAACAAAAGCTTCACCAAGAGAAACCAAGGATGCAACTGCTTTAGTTGCACAAATGGCAACAAACACATCATGGATTTGCTCAATTACTGCTGATGTTACAGTTCCAACAGGAACAGTCATTAACGTAAACGGAAACACATGGAACAAAGACGATAAGACCAAAGCTATAGACCGCAAGCTTGCTTTGTATGCACAAGACGATGCTCACAAGGTTACTGCTGAATACAAGCTCACAGCAGACAGAATGAATGTCAACTCACCAAACTTTAGAATCGTAAACGGCACATTCGTCGGCGATATCTATGTCAATGAGTTTAACTTCAAGCTAGAAGCTAATGCAAAGGTTATCGGAAATGTGTACTTTGTTGAAAAATCCCAGATGGATTCTGCTATTAACGTCACATCAGCAAACGTTACAGGCACAATCGGAATTTCACCAGAAGTTGACGCTACAACAGCCGCTTCAGCAAGAGAGAGTAAAGATGCAGCAGTTCTCTTAGCTAATATGGCTACTAACACATCATGGATTTACTCAATCACAAATGACGTAGTAGTCCCAACAGGCACAGTAATCGAAGTCAATGGCGTCACACGCTACAGAGACATTGCAACATCTACTACTATTGACCGCAAACTTGCCCTTTATTCACAAACTTCTGCCCGTGTAGTAACCAAAAACTACAAGCTTACAGCAGACAGAATGAACGTAAACTCACCAAACTTTAGAATCGTTAACGGCGAATTCATTGGCGATATCTATGTCAACGAGTTTAACTTCAAGCTAGAAGCTAATGCAAAAGTCACAGGTAACGTATATTTTGCTAAAAAAGGTCAAATGGATTCAGCTATTAATGTTACATCTGCAAACGTCTCTGGTACTATCGGAATGTCACCAGAAGTTGACGCAATGTCAGGTGCTTCACCAAGAGAGAGCAAAGACTCAGCAGTTCTCTTAGCTAATATGGCTACAAACACATCTTGGATTTACTCAATCACTAACGATGTAGTTGTCCCAACAGGAACAGTTATCGAAGTCAATGGGATCACACGTAAAGGCGACATTGCTACATCTACAACAATTGACCGCAAACTTGCTCTTTATTCACAAAATTCTTCCCGTTTAGTAACTAAAAACTACAAACTTACAGCAGACAGAATGAACGTTAACTCACCAAACTTTAGAATCGTAAACGGCGAATTCATCGGCGATATCTATGTCAACGAGAATAACTTCACTCTTGATAACTTTGCTAAAGTTACAGGTAACGTCTACTTCACAAAGAAATCTCAGATGGATTCTGCTGTCAACGTCACATCAGCAAACGTTTCTGGTAAAATCGCACTATCACCAGAAGTTGATGCTACAACAGCCGCTTCAGCCAGAGAAGACAAATCCCCTGAAACTCTTCTAGCTAACATGGCTACAAACACTTCTTGGATTTACTCTATTACAAATAACGTAGTTGTACCAGCAGGAACAAATATCGTTGTAAACGGCATCACACATGCTAAAGACAATGCAGCAACTACAACAACTGACCGCAAGCTCGCTCTTTATTCACAAGGTGCAGGTCGTGTTACTACTAAAATGTACACACTTACAGCAGACAAAATGATCGTCAACTCACCTAACTTCCGCGTTGTAAACGGAAAATTTGTAGGCGACATTTATGTCACAGTTGAAGGCTTCAAGCTTGACGGTAGCACAGTAACTGGCAACGTTTACTTCGCAACACAGGCACTTTTAGACGCAGCTAATGCTTCTGGCAACGTAATTGCCGCAAAAGTAACTGGCGGTACAATCTCCGTAAAAGCATTATCATAACCACTTAACTTTAGAGAACAGCAGGCGGATTTTTTGTCCGCCTGCTGTTTTTGTTGTTAGCTGATAAACCAAACGAACTGCTTTACCAAGGACGTGTTGAGACACAGCCTATACGATTTAGCGGGAATACTTGTTGATGCCCAAAACCGCCGTCACAACAGCAGCGGTCGTCGTCGTCTCGTCTGCCGCCGCATGAGCGTCTGGGGCGTCTGTCGTCAAATCGATTGTCTGAGGACGGAGAAATTATAGTGCAGGTTTCGTTGTTTACATCGGATAACACTCCGGTAAATCCATCTCCGGCACGACCGCCACAGGTAGGAAAAATCGTCACCACACGTCCTCGATTTCTCCTAAGAGTATCTCGAAGATCGTCCTCATCATCTCTGTCGCGATCTCTTGAATTGTTGCAATACATTATTCACCACTCCAATTTTAATATTATACTAATCACTGAATAGTATCACTCCGCATAATTGCCCAATTTGCTAACAATTGCGGCAATCTTTGAACGCAGATGCTTACTTCATCATATGCTATAGTATAACAAGTGTGAAAATCGAAAGGAGCGAGTAATTTGCTTTTTATTAGCGATTATCAAAACCTTTCTTCTAT
>JAVBKA010000240.1:0-16301 GCA_031546715.1 Oscillospiraceae bacterium
CAATGACAGCAATTACATTATACGTTTCCTTCTGAATCGTCCTCGCTCTAGCCATTCCAAGGGCAACAGATACACTGGTTGACGCATGACCCGCAATAAAAGCGTCATGAACGCTTTCTTGTGGCTTTGGGAAACCTGAAAGACCGTCCATTTCTCGAAAATGGTTAAAGCCCTCTGCGCGCCCTGTCAGAATTTTGTGTACATAACATTGATGACCCACATCAAAAACGAGCCTATCAACGGATGTGTCATAGACCCTATGTATTGCCAGTGTAAGCTCAACAATACCCAAGTTTGATGCTAAGTGTCCGCCTTTAGCCGAAACCTTTTCAACTAGAAATTTTCTTATATCCTCTGCGTATTCGTAGCAACGGGAAACGGCTATATTTTTAACGTCAACTGATTTTGAAAAATCCATCTATTAGCCCCGTTTCTTACTTTTACCCTTGAAGATTTTGTTTTTCAGCACATCGGCATGGTAAACCACTTTACCCGCTAACAGAACAATTTTGGTGTTATAACGCATAGCAATTGTTTTGCCCGCAGCCTTACCGCCGACGGTGATACTGGCCACCAAGCCAGAAATGATTAGGCTTGACAAAAGCTCAGAAGTACCGTAGTTCACAACTAATCGCTGAACTATAATTGAAGCGGTGGTTCCTGAAATAATGGAGGAAATATCTCCTACAACGTCATTGCAAAAGCTTGCAACCTTTTCAGCATGTCTTATGAGCTTTAGAGCATTGGATGCCCCCTTCACTCGCCTGGTCGCCATTGAGTGAAAAGGCTTTTCGTTTGCTGTTGCAACGGCTAAGCCAAGCATATCGAAAAGTATTCCAAAGAGTATAAACATTAGAAGCACAGCACTGGAAGCGATGAATCCCAAAGTGGTCAGTGTCTTATTGGATAGAAAAGACAAAGAAATAGAAATAACAAAAGTCCACCCAACAACAGTCAGAATCCATCTGGAGGCTGACGCACTAAAAACCCTAGGTTTTTTCTGCTTGTTTGGTGACCCTTTTGTAACCTTTTTAGACTGTATACTAGGAGGAACATCGCTCATAAATCAAGACCCTTTAGTTTTTAAAATTAGTTATGAGACGGCGCAAAATGTAAATCTTACGGCATAGGTTCGGTTGGCTTTCCCCGCATTTTGCCCCTCGTCGCCGATTGGGTGGTTTCCCATTAAAAAATGCTCCGCTCAGTCGCCTTAAGCGTTACCGAATTGCCACTAAGTCCGCACTGTAATCCATTTTGCGCCCCCAAAGGACGACCTAGGTGTTTTCCACCGCAGGCGAATCGATTCTTAGCCTCTTTTGCAGTTATGGTTTCAACAGGCAATAGCCCCAGACCACGGCCATGGTCGCAGGACGTGACCCCGTATCCGCCATAACCACGCAAGGCAGGCTACTCTGCACACAGCAAAAATGCACCGCAATGCAGGTTCTCCCTGAGTCGTAGAAACAGCAAGAACGGACGTTCCGTTCGCAACTATCTCCACAAGAACAGGTCTCCACGGCAAGAGGGTCGGCAGGCACATGCCATTGCGCCACGCCCCCAAGCCTTAACCCCCAGCACTCACCCCAAACTGGGCGTAAGCAGCAAGCACAAGGGACTTCATCGTTATGCCCTTTAACGGATTTTTAGGCCCGTCTTGGGAATCGAAAGCTCTGACTAGGATATCGCATCTCATAAAACAGCACTGTGTATTATACTACAAAAGAAAACCTAATGCAATCCCCAACAAAGCACCGCATAAAACCTGAATTGGAGTATGCCCAAGAAGCTCTTTAAGCTCTCTTCCAAATATTTCTGGCGTGGTTTCTGTCCAATGGTCCATCATGTAATTAAGAATTTTTGCCTGCTCTCCTGCCGCGCGGCGCACATTTGACGCATCGTACATAACTATTATAGCAAACAAACATGCCACAGCAAAAGTAGGGCTGTCTGTTCCCACTGTCCTGCCAACCGCAGTCGCCAACGAGCACACAGCCGCAGAATGACCGCTGGGCATACCGCCCGAGCCAGTTATTCTAGTGAAATCAAATTTTCGTTTTGTAATCAGGACGATTATTACCTTTAAAAGCTGCGCTGTCATAAAGCTGATAATCGCAACATTTAAGATATGATTTCCCGTGAGATACGCTACAGCATTTCCCATTTGTTATTCCTTTACCTATTACGCGTCATTATTGTTTCTGTCAGCCATAATAGAAAATCATTGTTTGCACTGCCGCTAAGACTATTTGTCATCGTTTCCCAAAGCTGTTTTAACATGTCGCGGCTAGCATCCGCTCCAATAACGTTTACAAAGGTCATTTTATCGCCGTCTTTGCCAGTGGTTTTGCCAACGCTCTCCGACGTGCCTTCAAAATCCAGTAAATCATCTTGAATTTGGTATGCAAGACCAAGTGCTTCGGCGTAAGAACTTGCTCTATTCAAAAATTCTTTGTCCGCATCTGCCAGCACACAGCCCGCAGTGACAGCGGCAGATATTAACGCGCCTGTTTTGAGCCTGTGAATTTCCGAAACTGTTTCCAGCGGTGTTTTTAGGGAGATATTCTTAATATCAAGCTGTTGTCCGCCTGCCATGCCCCGCGCTCCTGACGAAACCGCAACTACATGGGAGGCCTTGATAATCTGCGAGGGCTTAAGGGTGTCGTCATGGTTATCGGGGTTAAGCATAGTTTCAAAGGCGTTGTTGAGGAGTGCGTCCCCCGCCAGTAAAGCCGCCGCTTCACCGTAAACCATGTGATTTGAGGGCTTTCCTCTCCGCATTGCGTCATTATCCATGCACGGCAAATCGTCGTGCACAAGGGAATATGCGTGAATCATCTCAACGGCACATGCAAACGGCAAGGCTGCAATAGGGTCGCCGCCGCAAACTCTAAAAAACTCTAGCAGCAATACTCCTCGAAATCGCTTTCCGCCGCCTAACAGGCTGTACCGCATTGCCTCAAACAGTTCACGCTGAGAGGTAGATAGTCCTGATGTGTAACGGTCGAGAGAAATCTCGATAAGCTCCAAATAGTCAGAAAAACGCTCTGAATGCTTCACTGTCAGCAACCTTTCTCGGCGAGCTGTTACTGTTAGCCTGTTCCTCGCCGGACAAAACATGAGAATATCTATAGTACTATATTATTCCGCAAATACCAAAGAATTAACAAAACTAATTTGGCGAAGCGTCAAACGGTACTTCTGTAACCACACCGTCCTCGCCGCGAGCAAGTTTTTTTACGAGTTGCTCGGCAGTTTCAAGTAGCTTTTCTGCTTTAAAGGAGAGCTTTGTTCCTTCTTCAAAAAGAGTAATCGCCTCCTCAAGAGGAAGGTCGCCTCTTTCCATGGAACGGACAATTTCATCTAATCTTGCAATAACTGCCTCGAAGGAAATATCTTCATTTTTAGCTGCGTCAGCCTCTTCACTTTTTTTCAACAGTTTCAACCACCTTGCATACAATTGTGCCGTTTTCTGGGTTTATCGTCAAAATGTCACCGTTTTTGACGTCTTTCGATGACTTAATCACGTGTCCGTTATTAAGTCTGATTATCGAATATCCTCTAGATAATACCTTGAGCGGACTAAGCGCGTCTAGTCTATCAGCCTTTGATGCAAGGATATTTCGATTATCTTTGAGCATCCGTTTTGTTAGCTCCTGTAACTGCATTAGGCTAGTGTCTAGGTGCTGACGCTTGTCTGCTAGAACTCGTTCTGGCGAACGCAACGCTTTTTGAGAGGACGTTAGCTTATAACGGCACATCTCCATTTTTCGATTAATCCCCGATTGTAGTCTTTGCCGAACCTGAGCTAATTGCGCTAAAATTTCTGCATTATCAGGGGTTACTATTTCCGCCGCATGGGATGGCGTTGCTGCTCTGACATCGGCTACAAAGTCGGATATGGTGAAGTCTGGTTCATGTCCCACGGCGGAAACTATGGGAATAACTGAGGCAAAAATCGCTCTGGCGACCTGTTCTTCATTAAATGCCCATAAATCCTCAATAGAGCCGCCGCCTCTGCCTGTGATGATTACATCCCCAAGCTTATGACGATTTGCATACCTGATAGCTCCCGCAATTTCTGCGGGTGCTTCAACCCCCTGCACACGAACTGGAATAATCACAAGCTTGCACAGTGTCCACCGTCTTTTGAAAATTCTAATCATATCCATAACCGCAGCACCTGCAGGGCTTGTTATAAGAACAACCTTCTGAGGAAAGGTCGGAAGAAGCTGCTTATGAGCTTTGTCAAACAAGCCTTCTGCCTCAAGCTTTGCTTTTAGCTCCTCATATGCCTGTGTCAGCGCACCAACACCGTCAGGAATCATGTGATTAATGTAAAATTGATACACACCGTCACGAGGATACACCGAAATTCGCCCTGATGCAACTACTTTTTGACCATCAGAGGGTGTGAAGCTTACTTTTTCAGCATCTGTCCGAAACATAACGCATTTAATTGTGCTTTCTGCGTCCTTTAAAGTAAAATATCGGTGACCAGATGGGTAAACCTTGTAATTTGAGATTTCGCCCTTCACCTGAATGCCTTGGAGAAAAACATCCGCTTCGATTAGTGCTTTAATGCGCTGAGTAAGCTGAGAAACTGTGACAATATTCTCCGGCAAATGCTTTCACCTCTTTTTTGAAGCTAACCATGCAACGCCAACGGCATTGTCCGAGCACGCTGAAGGCTTTGCAAACAGAAAACCTTCAAGCTCCGACCTCAAAACAGAGTTAGATGAAACTCCGCCGCAAAACAGCACAGGCATATCTCCATATATTAACAATGCATTTCTTGTGACCTTGCCGATTGCACCAGCAATTGACGAAAAAATAAAATTTGCAATATTTGCTTGCGTCTCGTTCTGCCTGTGAAACGTCTCGGATTGGTTTTGTAGCCCCGACAAAGAAAACTCCAGATTATTAACCGTCAGCTTGCCTTGCAACGTCTTATCTGACGCTTGGGAAAGCTTATCAAGCTCTGCGCCACATGGGAAGCCCAAACCGAAAAGCACACCCGCTCTGTCAATTACCTGCCCTGCGTTTAAATCCGATGTTCCGCCGATGCACTCAGCCTTTAGCTCAGGCTCAACAAGCAATAGCTCTGTTGTGCCGCCTGACACATGCCATGCGAGAAACTTGCGGCTGTACAGCTCGGTATTGCCAATAGACAAAATCGCCGCCGCTAAATGCCCCTGTTGATGTGATGCGGTGACAAGTGGTACTTGAAGGGCATGGGCGAGGGTTTTGGCGATATTGACGCCTGCAAGAAAGCAGGGCATATACGAGCCTTCTGCGCATCTGGGTCTATCGCTGACAGATATTGCGGTAACTCCTTGCAAATCAAGCTCTTCAAGGAGTATTGGCAGCGCATTCACATGCTGATAAAATGCATCGCTTTGACGAAGCCCCAGCTCCCCCGCCTTTACTGTCAGTAAACGGCGTTTGTCAAAAACGGCACTTTCTGAATATATTGCCGCAGATGTTGTGTAGTTGCTGGTGTCAATCCCTAGGTACATCAGTAAGCTCCTGGCGGCTGAATGAGCCTAAAATACCGTTAATAAAGGTTGCAATTTCGGGAGGTTCATAGTCCTTAACAATTTCAACGGCTGCATTTATAGCCGCAGCTACAGGAACCTCGCTTGGCATGTACATAACCTCAAACATTGCAACGCGCATAACCGCCACCGCAAACCTTGGAATTCTTCCGAATTTCCAGCCCACAGCGTACTTTTCTATGTATCCGTCAAGCTCGGAATAGTGCATAGATACACCCTCGAATACTCTCTTGATGTACTCTGCCTGAGCCTCGTCAGGAGGAGAAAGAAAAATATCATCCTCCGAAGCCATGCGCTCGTAAAACTCGCTTCCAAGGCGTTCTTGCAAAAGCTCCTCATGGTCTTTATGGAAATCCATGGTAAAAACCGTCTGAACAGCTAACTCTCTGGCTAAAATTCTAGTCATTATATTTCATTTCCTTCAAATAGACAATTTCGATGCTGATAAACATATAGTAAAACCACATTATTATATATGCTTACGCAAAAAAAAGCAAGGGCTTTACAGCCCTTGCTTTTTTATCATTTTCATTTACTTGCCAGCGGGTTGCTTTTCAAAGCTTATGCCGCCGACGTGGACATTTACTGTGCCTGCTTCAAGCCCTGACATAGTTTCGATTGCTTTTTTAACTTTGTCTTGTACCTTTGATGCCACAGTGGTAATAGAATAGCCGTATGCAGTGATAATATAAACGTCAACATTAACTTTTTGAGCGTCAAGAGTGATTTTTACCCCTCTGGAAAGGCTCTTTTTTGAGATAAGGTCGGCGACTCCTGTGCCGATTGCAAGCTGCGCAACACCTTCAACCTCAGAAGCGGCAAGGGCAGCAATAGATGCTACTACATCCTCGGCAATATGGAGTGTTCCAGCTTCCTCAAGTCTTACGATAGATTCTTTATTTTCAGGCAAAACAATCATCTCCTTTGTAGCAGTGACATCTGGATTAGTATATCACATAAACATGATTTTGAAAAGTCTTTTTTATCACTAAAACCAATTTAAGCTCTTAAAGACATTTATTCAGGCTTAAACGCCGAATTTATGCGCCTTTGCCTATAATCTTGATATCATTTATTGTCGCAACGCTTTCTGACAATACGATATCCTTTATCTTTGCCACATCGGTATCAGTTAATCCGCCAATTGGCTCTGAGACAATAACCTTTACGCCGTCAGCACTGATAATTGCTACACAGTCAACAAATCCCTTTGCCTTAACAAGACTTTCAATGCTAGCTTCTGACATTGCGCTCTGTGCAAGCTTTTCAATCTCGCTGATAGCTCCGCTGACTATGTCCCCAGAATTTTCCTCATTGTTTGCAGCTGAACTAAGTATTGTTAGTGCGCTGTCTCTGGCTTGTGAACGTGTAAGACGGGCTTCTGCGAAGTAGTCTGATGTGACAACGTCGATGTTGTCGTCGGTTTCTGTGAGAACTTCTTCAGGGTTTTCTTCGCTTAGGTTATCTACTTGGATTGAAACCTCTGGATTTGGGTCGAAAACCTTTGTGCCGTTGGGGTCATTATCTCGTC
The DNA here is from genome assembly GCA_031546715.1 of Oscillospiraceae bacterium. Taxonomy (GTDB): domain Bacteria; phylum Bacillota; class Clostridia; order Oscillospirales; family UBA929; genus JAVBKA01. The sequence goes on from JAVBKA010000240.1 coordinate 7,087, forward strand.
CATACGCCCAGCTAAGGTATAAAGCGACACACACAAAAAGTACTATGCTAGAGATTACAGCGTTACGTTTCCAAATTTTCATAATATTCCTCCTACTTCATTTTGACAACTGTTATTTTATCGGTTCTCAGACCGGTTAGCGCAGAAATTGCATTCATGACCTCAAACTTTACGGTTGCGTGATTTGCCCCTTGGCAGACTATTAATGCTCCTCTGAACTGAGGGTATAGCTTTTTTGTAACGATTGGTGTGGAGTCTCCGTCCAGCAGAACAGTTTTGTGTTCACTGTCAAGCTCCGTACCCAGCAGTTTTTCGTTTTCTAGCTCACGATTGCTCCTGGATGTAACATCCTCTTGGAGAAATAGCTCCATATCCGATTCAAGAGTAAGTACTACCTCGACCTCACCTGCTCCGTCAATTTTTTCAATTGCCTCCGCAAGTTTTTGCTCCATTTGAGTAACCGAATACGGCGGATACAAATCCCCCTCTGACTGCTTTGCGGTTTTATTGCCTGTGCCTGTGGGCAGCAAAATGAGTACAACACCAACGGCAATAACCAGCAATAAATATTTGTACCTCATAAGCAGCTTAATTAGGTTTTGAGACGATGGAAATTGAATCATGACGTATCCTCCAAATCTGTTGTATCGTAGGCTGCAAACCTTTGCTTATCTAACGGAATGCCTAGCTCCTGTGCAATGATGCTCTTTAGTGCGTTTTCAGCGTGCATGGGTACCTTACTCCAAACAATAATAGATTCAGGCACTATCAATGCAACTTCTTTCTTGCATTGAACACTTACGGTCACTTTTAATCCAAGAGCTTGTGCCTTGTTCACAATATATGCGCTCGTCCTCTCCGCTATGTATGTGGCAGTAAAATTTATCCCAGTTTTTATTACTTCATCAATGCTAGGCTCGTTTTCAAACTCAATCAGCTCCTCAAGCTTGGCATCCTTTAAGGAAAGTACAGGCTTTATTACGACGATAATTAGTAGCAAACCCGTGCAAAAGATTACAGTTTTCTTTGCGTTGCCGTTTAAGGTTATAGAGATTATTACCGAAACCAGAATCGCGGCCGCGGCTACCGTGCTAAGATAATGGGATATGCCCTCCATTAAGCCGACCTCCCCGCTAATATACAGGATATTACACTTATAAGTGCCAGAAAGGAGCAGGTTGCGGTTAAGGACAATATCATTCCAAATGCGCCCGCAAGTCCGTCTAGATAGCTTGAAATTCTGCTGTCAGCCAATGGCGACACAAGCGCAGCACCGAATTTATAAAGCAAATAGCGAATGCCCATGTTAAGAAACGGACTAAGAAAAATCCCCAAAATGGCAACTAACCCAAACAATCCAACGGAGTTTCTAATAACGCTGCCACCAACAAGAAGCGCCTCCGATGCATCGGAAATTATCCCGCCAACCACAGGAATCGCTCCCGACAGTGCCGCCTGAGCACCCTTCACGGCAAGCTTGTCTGCCGAACCGCTGATTGCTTCTGAAATTCCCAAATATGTAACAAAGCAAGTAAGCGTAATTGTGATAACCGATGTGACCACCGTTTTGATTAACCCCGCGAGCTTTGACAGCAGCTCCTTTGGAAGCGCAGAGTTGACTGACAAAAGTATTATGTAGGTGTAAACCATAGGAAAGAGAACGCTCTTTATTACTGATACTAAAACCGTTGAAAATATCAGCGTTGCGGAATGCCTAGCTATTGCGGCAGTAGGCTGTCCCATTGCGGCGGACAGTCCTGTCATTGACGGTAGCAGTGCCTTTGTAAATATATCCAGTTCTTCAATTGCGTTGTAAGCCTGACCGATTAAGCCCTGAACACTGCTAACAGTTAGGACTGATATAGCAAGCACTGCCGCTATATTTACAATATCCAGCTTAGTTTCTGCCTGAAATGCGCCTATCATTGAGCATAAAATTACAATTCCCAGAAGAGAAACAAAAATCCCCATGGATTGCTTAAATGCTCCGCCTGTTAAGCTGCTTAGAGCGTTAAACAGAGTTTTTATGCCCTTGTTTAAGGTCAGCCCCTCGATAGCTATGTCTTGGGTTACGTTTTGCGCGGATTCTGGAACCGCGCGCTCGATTTCCTCTGTGTCAATAATACCGTCCAGCTCTGGCATCAGCTCCGTCGCCGAAGCGGGCACTATCGTCAAGAACAGGAGAATAATTATTATTATTATGTACTTCATATGTTCACCCTAACGACCTAACAAGGTTTAAAACAGCTGAAAGCAGTGGTAACGACATATAAATCCCAACAATTGAGCCCACAAGCTCAATAGACGACGCCACTGCACCTTCTGAGGAATCCTTGCATAAGTCAACTGCTATTTTCGTAACTGTGGCAACTCCAACGGTTTTATACACCGGTTTTAGAAGCTCCGTGGATATATTCGCCAGCTCCGCTACCTCCTCCAAGAACGAAAACAGCTCCTTAAGAACCGTAAAGCCCGCTATGATGACTACCGCGCTTATAGCAATGCTAAGTAACACAGATATTTCAGGTACATTCTTTTTTATAAGCAGTGAACAGAGAACTCCTGCAACCGCAAGCATAATTATCTTAAAAAAATCGTCCATTTCTTATGTCCTGAGGCTGCGTTAAAGCCCGAAAAGGCTTCGTATAAGATCAAACAGCTTGTCTATTTCCGTCAGAATCATCATTAAGACAACGACAAGCCCCGCAAGCACCGTCATGGTAGCCTGTTCCTCTCTGTCGGATTTTTTTAGGATTTGATGGAGTACCGAAACTAAAATACCAATTGCCGCTATTTTGAAAATAAAATCAACTTGCAAGCTATACCCTCCTTTGTATTTTCGCTAAACGACTAATATCAGCAAAACCAAACCGCTGACAACGCCCAGCATCGTATATATTCGTGAATTTTTGTGCTTTTTATCTTCCGCCTTACTAATTGCTGATTCCAACCTCTTTTCTATGTAAATAAGGCTCTTGACTTGGCTTTCAGCATCGTAATGACCAATAATTGTACCGATTTCGGAAATTATCATGTGTTCCTCATCGTTAAGTCCCTTTATTCCTATAGAAACTTTTTTCCATACCTCACTTAGCTTTGAATAATCTTTTCCGTCCCATTGGCTATAAAATTTTTCCATAAACTCCTCAAGCCCCTGTTGCTTTTGCAGTAAGCTCAAGAGTTGAGGTATGGCGGATAGTGAAAAGGTTATTTCTGCTTGCAAAATACCAACTGCAAGCCGCCAAGCTTGTAAAACGCTTACCCTTGAATTAAGACTTGCCACCGCATTAAATCCCATATATACACAGCACCCCGATGCCAACGCGCCAAATATCAGCTTTAGCATAAATCTGTTACCATGTAGGTTCGTTCACCTTGAGCCTTATGTATTGTAATAATCTTCTTAAAAATCCTTTCCAATGGCTTGTACATCGGTCGGTTGAAAATGTCCTCCATACTCCCCCCATGGGCCGTCGCGATTATTTTTACGCCGCAGCCCATGCAATTCATTATCGCCTCAACGTCCTCCTGTGATGCTATTTCGTCTGTAGCCAAAACCTTTGGAGACATTGACCGCAATAGTAGCGGAAGTGCAATTGCCTTGGATGCTCCTTGCAAAACATCAGTATTTGCCCCAACTTTAAGAGTGGGCTTACCGCCAAAGCAGCCTGAAACCTCTCCCCGCTCATCTGCCAAGGATACCGTCATCGTTTCCGAGAGCTTGCAAAGCAAATCTCGCAGCAACGTGGTCTTTCCGTAGCCTGGGGGCGATAGAATTAGTGTATTGCACAATTCGCCTGACACAAAAAGCCGTTCCAGAGTGCCGCTTGAAACATTTCTCTTTTCCCGCGCAATTCGTATGCACAATGAGCTGATATCCTTAAGGCTGACTATCGCCCCGTCCTTGACCACTGCTTGTCCCGCAAGACCAAGACGGTGACCACCCTCAAGCATTACGAAGCCGCAGCGCATTTGCTCTAATGCCGCATGAGTTGACCCCTTGGTTGCTTGGGTGAAGGTGTCGGTTATGTCTTTATCTGTAATCAGCTTGGTCTGTTCAGGTAAGGCGTCTCCTGAGGATAGGCAAATTTGAAAAAACTGACCGTGTCTTAATCGTATTTCCTCCGCCGTCCTTTGTTGAGCTTCCGATAACCTAAATGCGGCATTTCTAAGCCCCTCAGGCAAAAGTTGAACAGCATTTCTAAAGCTTTCCATGCAAGCCCTCTTTTCTTTGGTTTGTAAAGAAATACTATGATTAATTTTCAAAAAATATTACAAAAAAAATCACCTACTAATTTGTAGATGATCAATTTCTCTCTTTAATTCTTCAATTTTAAACAGCGAGGGCAATATTTCAAGCATCGCATTTGCGCTTAAATGTTCTGGCAACCCAAGCTTTTTACACAACGCCTTTCTTACGGCAGAACTGTTTTCACCGCCTGACAGCCCAAGCTCTGAAAGCTCTGCTTTAGTAAGCTTTTGAAGCGGCACTCCGCTTTTTTCCGCAACTCCTGCTGTTCGCAGAGCTTGCAGTAGAATGTCGGGACTCATTCCTTCCACGCCAAGCTTGCCTTCCTTGCTACCCCTTTGCTTACGCTTTTCCTTGGCGTAAATATCGGGAATATAGGCATGTTTTAACTGCGATGGCGGAATTATCGCCTTTATATGATTTCTGATAACAAAGCCCGCGCCATCGCTGTCTGTAAAAACAACAAGACCTTTCTTTTCAGCCAGAGCCTTGAGCATTTGCTTAAGGTCGGAGTTTTTAAAAAGTCCGAAGCCACCAACTTCGATAATTGTTGCGTCAACTATCTGAGCAAGCGTGTTTTTATCGTACCGTCCCTCAACAACAATTACTTCATCAATTACAGGCTTCATACAAATAAATTCGCAAGCAGCAGTTCCAATGACCTGTCACGGTCTGAGCCGTTGCTTTTAAGAGTTTTATCCGTTTGATAGCAACATTCCAGCGCATGGTGAATCCACCCAAGCTTGCGCTTATTGGCGGACTCCATGTATTTTCGTGCTTGATAATCACTTCGGAACTGACAAATTTCCATTAAAGTTGAAGTGTTCTTTTTTCCTTCAATCACCAATCGGGCAAGATAAATATACCAAATCTGCTTAGTAATCATCGCCAAAATGCCTGTAGAGGTCTCTTCGTCAATGGAGACTATGTCGTTATAGCTGTTTACAGCTTTTTTTCGCTCGCCGGCAACTATTGCATTAGTCATATCAAAAACTCTGGCTTCAAGCACTGGAATTACAACTGCGCTTATGTCCTCTCTGGAAATAGTGGTATGCTTAGAGTACGCCGAAACCTTTTGAATCTCTGTTTTGAGATTTTGCATTAGTCCGCCGCACTGAAAAACAAAAAATTCGCATTCGGATGCACTTATTTGCTTATCAACAGAACCGAAATGACGTTTTACCCAGCTTATTAGCTGGTCTTGCTTTTGTAGCTCAAACTCAACAATTAATCCATGCTTTTTTACAGCCGCGGCGATTTTAGAACGTGCATCAGGCTTATGTTCAATAATGTCAAAGAGAAACACCAGACAAACAGTTTCTGGAAGGTCGCTGATAAGCTTTAGGAGCTTACCGTCAGCCGCATCTTTATAAAGATTGAAATCACTGACTATTACGACACGCTTTTCGTTCATTACGGGGATAGACTCGCAAACATCCCGAAGAGCATCTATGTCCAGACCCTTGCCTTCAAACTTATCTAGGTTAAAGGCTTCTAAGCCCTCCGGCACTAAGGTTTTTATTAACAAGGAGGTATAATGCTCCTTTAGATAACTTTCAGGTCCGTGAAAGACATACAAAGGCAATGTGTTTTTGGAGGATATTTGCTTTTTCAGCATACTAACTGCTTCTTCTGACATGTTTTCAACTCCTAATACTAGTCTCTACTGTGCTTTGATAACAATAGAGCCTGACTCAATTGTCTGATAAACCTCTATATTTCTCGCGTTCAGTCGTTCTAAAACCGACTGGGACGGATGACCGAAGGTGTTTGTACCAACTGAAATAATTGCCGTCTGCGGCGAGAGTACATCCAGCCACTCGTCTGAGGTCGCATAGGCTGAGCCGTGATGACCTGCGACTAAGACGCCGTTCTTCATAAAATCAGCCACTCTAAGTAGCCATCTTTCGCTAGAGCCACTAAGGTCTCCTGTTATGGCAAATGAAAAGTCTTTATAGGTGCAGATAACCGCCATGCACTGCTCGTTTGTGGACTCTATCCATTGAGACGGAACCAGATGTAGCGTGGCTTTTCCAAGGGTTAGTGCGGTATTTTCTATTAAAAACTCCGATGAAAAATCCGTTACTTCGTCCTTTGAAAACTGCGGGAGAATAGTTTTAGCCGTTTCAACTCTTGATAGTAACGTGGTTACGCCGTTCACATGGTCAGAATGAGCATGTGTCAGCAATAGGTAATCAAGATTTTTTTCGCCTACGGATGATAAGTAGTCAGCCGCTATGTTGCCTGCGTCAAGGTAATTACCTCCGCAGTCAACAACCGCCGTCTGCCCTTCGCTTCTAATGACGACACATTGCCCCTGACCAACATTTAAAACTGTAATCTCTACACCGCTACTATTTTTGACGAAAATCAGCAGCACTATTATAATCGGCAAAGTCCCTATAGCAAGAGCCGCTTGCAGCTTCCAAACCTTGAATACGAACGCCGTTACTATCATGCAGTATGCAAAAAGAAGCCAACCAAGGACTAACGGCTCGTCAACGTACAAAACAGACATAGGAAGTCTCGCGGCAATATCCATCGCTTGAAGAAAAACCGTCAGCAATAGCTTAACGGCATATGCCAGCAACGTACCAAGTGGTAGCCATACAAGCGACAGAACCAGAGTAAACGGCGCAAGTATAAAAACTAGGCTGACTATCCATAGCAAGAGCATATTTGTTAGCGGCGATATAATCGAAAACGAACCAAAGTGCAGTGCCATAATCGGCGTTGAAAATACCAACGCCGACAGCGTTGACGCAAGTGCCGAGGATAGAAATTTCGTAACAAAATTCTTCTTTAGCTTTGATAAAAAGTAGCGATTAAGCTTTGACGAAAATAGTACAATTCCCAATGCAGACGCAAAAGAGAGCTGCATCCCCACATCTTGAACACAATAAGGATTAACAAAGGCTAAAACAACAAAGGCAACCGTCAAAGCTTGAAGCCCGTTATACTCCCTAAAAATCAGAGGCGCAAGCAAAAACATCGCATACATAATGAACGCTCGCAAAGCACTCGGCGTAAAGCCCGCAATGGCAACAAACCCAAACAGCAGCGGCAGCAGTACAAAAACAGCGACCTTCCGTGAACGAACTAACAGCAGTATAAAGCCTGCAAGGGTGCTGACATGTAAGCCAGAAACACTCGCCACATGGGACATTCCTGTCGCCGATAAATCTGACTTAAGGTTTTGAGAAAAATCCGACTTTTTCCCAGTCAGAATGCCGTCAATTATCGCCGCTTCGTCGCCTTCGTAAATATCAGAGACCGCTTCGCTTATTTTTGACGCCCAGACCAGAGGAAAGTACCGAAGCTTGAGTTTGTCAGGGCGGGTAACGGTAGGACTACCGCCCATTGCCGCCTTTAGGTGTCTTCCGTTTTCATAACCCGCAGTGATTTTCATTAGTCCTGAAATTTCATCACCAATTCTAATATCGGTGCGGGTTCCTGAGAAGTACACAATCGCCTTGGCACCATTTATTCTGGCTTCAAGGCTGTAACCGTAGCGTGACGCTTCGGGAACGCCCTCGGCTACTGCCGTAATGCTTTGGGTTGTGCCGTCAAGCTTATATGTATCAAACAGGAACAGGCGATGGTATCCCCATCGCCATCCAAAATAAAGTATTACTAAGATAACTGCAATTGCAACAGGCTTAAGTTGCTTGAGCGTCACCCCATTATCATGCTCAGTTCACGTCCGCCCAGAACGTGAAAATGAAGGTGCAGTACAGTTTGACCTGCGTCCTCACCGCAATTGGTGACGACACGGTAATATTTTAGTCCCAGTGCGGCACTTTCCTTTGCGATAACGGCGAATATATGCCCAATTACATCAGCATTGGTATCATTAATATCCAGTGCGCTTTCGCAATGAGCTTTTGGAATCGCCAACAGATGAATCGGCGCAGCAGGGTGAATATCCTTAAAAATCAAGCACTTCTCGTCCTCATAAACTATCGCTGAGGGGATAGCCTTACTGGCAATTTTACAAAAAATACAATCCATCAGTCTACTCCTTTAATGTTTTAATAATGTAGTCGTCAACTAATGCCAATGCATTATCTACCTTTGAAATATCTCTGCCACCGCCTTGTGCCGAATCGGGCTTTCCGCCGCCGCTGCCGCCACACTCACTGGTAACAAGCTTAATCAAATCCCCTGCCCTAATGCCCTTAACAATTGCGTCTTTACCGCAAACAGCAAGGAACGAAACCTTTTCTTCGGTTAAATTTGCAAGCACAGCAACGATAGCGGGGTTTTTATCCTTTAAAAAGTCACCCATGGAGCGCAAGCTTTCAAGGTCAACATCCGAACGCGAAGCCGTGATAACCTTTAGCCCCTTTACGACCTTTGCATTCAAGTAAAAGGAATCAGCATCGTTTTTGGACAAAATCAGCTTCATTCTTGATAATTCTTTTGATGTATTCTTAGCGTCCTGCAAAGAAAGCTCTAACCTGTTGACTAGTTCAGCCGGTGAGGTTTTGAGTATGTCGGCAGTTCTTGAAACTAACGAATGAATGTTGTCAAACACAACAGTTGCCTGTTTGCCAACAAAGCCTTCAATTCTTCTGACGCCAGAAGCAATTGACATTTCAGCGTCAAAACGGAACATACCGATTTTAGCAGTGTTTTGAACATGTGTGCCACCGCAAAGCTCTAATGAATAATCGCCCATTCTAACGACACGGACTGTGTTTCCGTATTTCTCGCCGAAAAGTGCCATTGCGCCAAGCTTTTTAGCGTCCTCAATAGGCATTTCTGTAATATTAGTCTGCAAATCTTCTAAAATGCGGTCGTTGACCTCACTGTTAATTTGCTTAATCTCATTGTCAGATAGAGGTGAAAAGTGGGTAAAGTCAAATCTGAATCGGTCAGGCTCAACTAACGAGCCTGATTGCTCGATATGATTGCCTAGCACATTTCTCAAGGCTTTTTGCAGTAAATGTGTTGCACTGTGAGC
>JAVBKA010000080.1:0-3931 GCA_031546715.1 Oscillospiraceae bacterium
CTGCGACAAGGCGACACACTGGTTATAAAGGAACTTGACCGTCTAGGTAGGAACTATGAGCAAATAAAAGTTGAGTGGCGCGAGCTTCAAGCACCGGGCGTAGAGATTGTCATACTAGATATGCCGTTGCTAACGACCGCAGATAAAACCGACCTCGAACAATCACTAATTTCTAATATTGTCTGTGAGCTGTTGGCGTATCTCGCAGAAAAAGAGCGGCTTAAGATTAAATCCCGCCAATCAGAGGGCATACAGTCGAGCATGAGCAAAGGGGTCAAATTTGGTCGTCCCTCAGCTGTTGTGCCGCCTAACTTTGAATCAGGGGTTGCAAAGTGGCGCAATGGGGAACAGACGGCGGTTCAAACTATGCAACACTTAGGGTTGAAGCGAACTACATTCTACAAAATGGTGAATGGAGGTAGTGCGCGTGTGGGTTACAGAGGCTGAAGTTATTGTTGGATATGACCACCTTTCCGATGGCGACAAATCACATTATAGCCGTGGGAAGAAAGTGTTTCTAGACCCTGAATACGAACCGGCTCGACAAGCAGCACGTGAAGTAGGAATTGTCTACCGTGTTAGACTTTGCAACGTCTACGATTTCGCATTTGCATGTGCAATGGACGCATATAACTTCAAACACGTAAGTGTGAGCATGCGCAACGATTTTAAGGATTTCACGGCAATACTTGATTCAGGTGAGGTTTGGGAGTCGGGTGCTGCTATGGCGTGGGCTGAGCATGGGACTTGGAGCAGGTACGTGCCAGCACACCAAGCACTATGCCTTATGGTGACCGCAAATAAAACAATTAACCGCCATCAAGGGTTACACCGGCTTATGATTCAGTAAATTGTTTCATAATATCAAAGTTTAATAATCCATTGACAATAGTATATACTTCAATATATACTATTTATGAGGTGATACAAATGGAAACTGCAAAACTGTTTGTTAATGGTCAAAGCCAAGCTGTCCGTCTCCCCAAAGAATATCGGTTTTCTGGAGATGAAGTCTATATCAAAAAAGTGGGGAACACTGTTTTACTCTACCCAAAAGAGCAAGTATGGGAAACATTCTTAACCAGCTTGAACGGCTTTACTGATGACTTTATGCAAAATGGGCGTGAGCCACAAGGAGAATTGGAACAGAGGGAAACCTTATGAAATACATGCTTGACAGTAATATCTGCATATATTTTATAAAGAGAAAGCCACAGAGTGTTCTTGAAAAACTTAAAGAAAATATACAAAGCTGACTTGCAATTTCAGCTATCACTCTTGCAGAACTGGAGCATGGCGTAGCTATGAGCTCATATCCAGAGAAGAACTCCGTTGCACTCAGCCAGTTTCTTTCTATTATTGAAATTTTACCATTTGATGATGAAGCTGCCTGCCAGTACGGATTAATCCGAGCCGATTTACAGCGCAAAGGAACTCTCATTGGACAAATGGATATGCTGATTGCCGCACACGCAAAAGCCAAAGGTCTGACAATCGTAACAAACAACGTCCGTGAATTTGAGAGAGTGAATGGACTAGAACTTGAAAACTGGGCTGAACAATATGAACACGCTAATAAAACAAGAACCCTCACCAAGTAATTATACTGGCTGAGGGTTCAGTTATAAACGGCGAAGTTGTAGGGGTAAAATCCGTGCAGTCAGCCAGTTTTTCGTGTGTTCTTTAAAAGTGTATTGTTTATTATGCCTATTTCTCCGCCACGCCAGAGTGTAATTTTACTACACTTTGGCTTTGTTTTGACCATTTTCTGGTAAATAAGTGCTCTCATCACCATCTTGGCACTCATTTTCAAGCATTTCTTGCAATTCTCTCAGTTTCCTTGGTCTAGGCGGCTCTGTTTTCGGTTTGTATTGCCGTGAAAACATAAATTTTATAACAATTTTGTCTTTGCCAATTATTACCTGCTCAATAAACATGTCGACAATTTTTTACAGGTTTGAAAGTTTGCCGTTTCTGAGAAGCAGCCGCGCCATATCAAAGGAGTGACAAATTTCGTCGTCGGAAAGTCTTTGTGTTTTGCTCATCATTTCTAGACTCTTGAGCTCAAATTCCGATTCTCGTTTTTCGTGCCCTAGCCGAACAAGTCTGCCCAGCACGGCTTCGAAATGACCTCGTGTGATAAGGCCTAGCAAGGTTTCAATGTCCTTGTTAATCTGCATAACTTTTTTTCTTGAGCCGCTCAATGTATTCAATTGGGTCATGTACGACAGTTGTTGTTAGAGAAATAAGACAAACCAAATTCACAAATGTTAATAACTAGTCCTATGACAATATCGTGCATAACAACTGATTTAGAAAAACAAATAGTCTTTCTGCAAAGCCTTTTGATGCGAGTGCGTAAGGTCAGATTTTTACGTTCGATGGCTTGAGTGTTCTTTTTGCCAATGGTATGTGTCTCAGACGAAATATTTCTCTCATAGCTGCCCCAATCATCAGAGTAAAACATCGAAATCTTAAAAGGTTCAAGCAGCTTTTGAAATTTACGAAATACATCATCCTTTCGTTTACCAAATTGATAAGCCAATACTTGCCTTGTTTGATGGTCAACCGCTAACCATAGCCAACGTTGGTTAGATTTGCACCGCACGAAACTCCACATTTCGTCAAGTTCTGCTTCTTCAACCTCTTCAAACAATATTACATCAAATTGTATTTCATAAGCTGTCTGTCGTTGCGATATGTATTGAAAATTTACTTGGCTTATCAATTTATTCGTTTTTTTAAAGTCGAAATTACTTTATCTGTCGTTATTTCCAATACTCTCGAAATATCTCGTATTCCACTTGCATTTGCGGTCATTGCCACAATTTTCTCATTTATTCCAGGCTTACTTCCATTGTATACATGTTCTATTTGGAAGCTTTCACCCGAACATTTCGTATTCTTACAATAATATCGCTGCTTTCCACTCGAACTTTTGCCATGTTTTATTACCTGTGCACCACCACATTTTGGACATTTCACTTCCATTGTCGCCATTCTTTTCACCTGTCCTTTCCCCCCAATTATATCATAACAACAAGTTCCGTGCACGACCGTATATTTGTTTGCGCAGTGATTCAATTTCTTTTTTTTAATTTATTTATATTCTCCGTTCTGTTTAGTTCTTAATTTCGCTTGCTTTTCCAAATCTGACCGTTGTGTTGTGATATTGTCATATTCGAGTTTTGTTGACTGGAATGCTACACTTACTCGGTTATGACCCGCGCAAAGCAAGCCCTCGCCGCGCTTGTTGCGGATAATTTGCATAGTTTCCTCATCGGATAGGCCCAGAACATCTTTAACGCGCATCGCCTCATCTTCCTCCATAGGCAGAATGATTTTAATGCGGCTGTTATTTATAATCCCTTTGCCAAATTTTCCGTTGTCCAGCGCAAAGAAGTCATGTAAATCCTGTGTTGCGCCAATGCAAGAGCCCCCTAACCCACGAACAGTTTTAAATAGTTCTAGGATATATTCGGCGGCATCTGAGTTTGAGCCAGCACCGATAATCGGCCAAAGTTCGTCAAGGATAATCACCTTTTCCGTATGCGGTCGGCCATACATTCGTCACGGTAAAAGTCGGTAACTATCATCTCGCCCACAGGCAGCATATCTTTGCCCATTTCTGAAATATCAAAAACGGTGTAATCGCTCGCTAAATCTACATTCGTTTGACCTCCGAGCCACTTGACATATCTCGTCATAGCAAGTGCAAGTTCGCGCGTTTCAGAATCTGTCAATAATGTCTCGTGCAAATTTTTCATTGTCGGCATTTGCCTAAATGTAATACCATCGGGCTCAAACAAAGATTGATTGTCGTGAGTAAAACCACAGCTCGCAAAGCAGCTTCCCATTGCGTCATCAAGCAGATTTTTTTCTTGGTTAGATATATCTGGTTTGAGCAAGGTAAACAGTATATGTATTTTCG
>JAVBKA010000203.1:0-7367 GCA_031546715.1 Oscillospiraceae bacterium
TATTGGGCTTTTTTCCAGCCCAAAGAGTAGCTCCGATGCTTTTCTCGCTACACCCAAGAAGAAGGATTACCTCGTTTGCCTCTTTTCCTTGAAAAGTATGGACAGTTCCGCATGACTTCTCTAACCATCCCTTAATAACTTTGGCATCTAGTTGAGGGAAAAACATTTGCAGCCGTTCTGAAAGCATAATTTTCATATCTGTTGCTACAGATTTAAACGGACTTATGATGTAAATGCTTGGCGCGGAGTCCTTTTCAAAAGCTTTACGTACAAGCTTGAAGACTTCCTCTCCTTGCGCAGCGACAAAGTGATTTTTACCGCCAATTTCTTGACCTTTGATATCAATCCAGATAGATTTTTCAAAAATGAATCTTGTTTTATCTGACGGCGAAGCAGTCTCAACAAACATTCGATTTTCATATGCGATTTTGTTAGAAATAGAAAACATTGGCTCTATGCAGCGCCTATGAACCACCAGTGGACAGCCTACCCATAAATCATTGCGGATACCACCATACGGATTAACTGCATCGGCAAGTGATTGGACTGACAATTCAGCGGAACGGTATGCTCCAGTGATGTTATATTCATCAGCAAGTTTTTGAAACAGATATTTGGGAACTGTTACAACTGGTTCAACTTGGAGCGGGTCTCCGACTATAATTGCTTTTTTAGTGCGCCAAATTGCTCCTAGTGCGGAGGATGGAGTTGCTTGTCCTGCTTCATCAATTACAAGCGAGCCTAATTCATGTTTTCCTGCGTATTGCAAAAAAGTCCCTACTGAAGCAAAAGTAGTGGATATTACGGGAATTAGCAGTTGAAGCGTGTTGAAAAGTGGAGCAAATGCAATACTCCTATCTTTTTCATCTAGCATATCGCTCCATAGTGCAATTAGTTTATTTAAATTAGTTTTTACATGAGCACTATTGAGTATAAAAGCTTTGTGCAACATCATAGCAGCGTAAAATAATTCTTCCCGTAATTTATCGTATTCAGCGTTAGTCCATGGGCAAGCAAGTTGCGATGCTTTATTATGAGCAATGTCTACCCAAAATGACTTGTCAGCAAAGTTTGCACCTAATGTTTTCCGCCCTTGCTCAAGAGCATGTTCATGCCTAACTATTTTGTCTTTTTCAAGCTCGATTATCTGCAATGCGTCCTTTAGCTGAGATGCCAACGAAGATAGGTTGCGTTTCTTGTCCATAATTTCAACATCGCATTTAGAAAGCTCTATAGCAAATTCGTCAACTAAAGCATTAAGTTCTCTTCGCCTTGTCACAAGAGGGTTGTTTTTCTTGAATAGTGATAAAAATCGCTGAATGGGAGTTATACGGTTATTAATCCTTCTCAGCTCATCGTTTAGAATGTTGATGCTATTTTTTAAGTCGGATTGTGTGTTACTCAATTTTTGTATCTCATTATGTAAAGAAGCTTGAAGCTTGCGACATCTGACAGATGTACCCTCCGCATTCTCTAAATCAGTTATATTTACCGCAACTGATAGTTGTTCTTTTATATCAAGGAGTTTTTTTCGATACTGAAGGACTTCATTAAGTTTGTCTTTAAAAAGGGTCTTTGCACTATTCCAATTAGGAATGTTTTGTGTATCATTGTATAATGGGCGGGGACCGTCAGTGTCTTTAGCGTACTTGAGTGCATTCATTAACTCACTTATATTGCTGCGTTTACCTAAACGTGCGGAGATTACTCCCCAGCAATCAGAATCGTCCCCACCTAAAGTGTTTGCTATATTAGAAAAGTATATTTCTTTTCCTCCTGTTGTATCAAAGAAATTAGTATGACCTTTTCTTACCCCATCTGCCAAAGGAAGCTCTTTGGATATGTTTTCTACAGCGGCATTATTATTAGAAGCAACTAATATGCCGAATGGCACGAGTTCTGGACTAAGTTTGTAGCATTTAGAATTAGAAAGGGAAATGCTTGTAAAAGCGTTATCGGGTTGGGAATATTTGCTGAGAACTATAGCTCGTTCGACTACATTGGAGGCGATAACCTCTTTAAGCAAGGTGGTTTTTCCTGTACCGGGAGGTCCATTAACAGAAAATAATCCTTGTACTTCGCTCGTTGATGAAATTGCGATATTAATTGCAATTTGCTGCATTAGGCTTGGACTGTAACGGCTGGGCCATTTTCCTAGTGGAAATTTTTCAGGAAAAGTCCACTTTTGCATATGAGTTATTTCCGTATCAATTTGTACCCTTTTGGGAGGGGTAACAGCGCATGCGCTGATGTAACGGTTGAGTGAGTCTTTGGAATCAATTTTGCTAATAATATTCTTTATATCATCTGCATAGAAGCTAGAAAGCATATCCGAGGAAGCATCAGGGGAATCATCAGACTTTTTATTATCGGTTGCTTTATTTGCAATGATTGAAGATGTAGGAGTCTCCGGCACTAAGCTCGATACATTCTGCTTTGCTGACAACAAAGGCTTTATCTCTAGACTTTTATCCTCTGCAGGTTGTGCAGCTTTTGAAACTCTTTTCATAGCAGTATTAATAACAGCAATAAACGGGCAAACATTTGCCAAATGTAGCAAAAATAAAACCTTGCTGAGAATAATGTCAAGGCTTATCCCAGTTAGTGAAGCGTCAAAGTTTAGAAGGAATTCCTCCATTGTATTTTTGATTGTCTCAATTTCTTTATTATTAACGACCGCCTTTATATTTTTTTCAAATACTATTATCCCCATAGCGTATACAAAATTGCAGAGTGAAAACGAATTCTCAATATACCGACCGTTTTCATCTACGCAAATAGCACAGACACAAGTTTTGGAAGTGTCTTTTTCAATAACATCATCACATAAGCCTGTTGCCTCAATTAATAAATCAATTAGCAGTTGAGAGCTAATATTTCCTAGATAAATGTCATGTTTGTATGTGTAATTCTGTTCAGGCTTCCAGTTTATGCTGCAATTGGTGGTGCTATATCTCTTTTGATGCTTACTCGGCGGGGGAGCAAATGGAGAAAAAAACTCCAAACTATACCAAAAGTCTAAAATGTTTTTGTCTTTTTCCATTCGACCATCTCCCAAAGTTGATATTTATAGACCAATTCTGTTTTGTATTTTGAATTAAGCAATTCTTACTTGAAAAGAAAAGACACAGTCTTGAGTTTATAAGTATCGACAGAATCATCCTTAGTTATAGTGTAACCCCCTGACATCTTTATGTACTTAGAATCATTTCTAATTCAACGTCAAATCTATACATCTCCAATGATTAGCATTTATCTCAACAAAGAATTACGCAATTTTTCAATCAGTTCTTTAATATCATGGTCTACTCTTTTATAGAAAGCTCGTCAGCAATTTCAATATTGCGGTCTTGCATCGCTTTAATTTTAAGCAAATTAAGGTATTCTTTTAGCTGTTTTTGGCCATCTGGAGGTAAACCAGCTAGTGTCGCAAGCAATTCGAGGGCTTCTTGTTCGGTTGGATTTGTGTTCGGAAGGAAAGGATTGTCAGTATTTCCAAGGAGATAATTCGGGTTACAGTTAAAAATAATAGAAAGTTTATTAATAAATGAAATGTCTGGCTCGGCTTTTCCTGATTCCCATTTTGCAATTGCTTGTTGAGTAATACTCAGTTTGATTGCTAGTTGTTTCTGAGTAATATTGTTTTTTATTCTTAGTATGCGCAACTTATCACCAAGCATCATTTATCACCCATACAACTATAGCAGAATAAAAAAAATAAAAAATAGATAACAACTTTATTTTGTAATTATTATTGACAACAACTATTAGTTGTGCTAAATTAATGACACGCCTAACAACTAGCGGTTGTTAGAAAGGAGCGTTTGCTTGAAATGGCTTATTGAAAAAAGAGGAAATATGACTCAATCCTTTATTGCAAATACTATTGGTATAACACAACAAGCATACAGCAACATTGAAAACGGAAATCGAACCCCGTCTATGGCTACAGCAATTAAGATAGCCGAGCTTCTTGGTTTTGATTGGCGATTATTTTTCCCTAAACTAAGTATTCCGAAAAGTTATTCAGAGATTGCGGAAAGGAAGTGTAATGATGATACCGACTACACCAAAAGTGAGCATTAAAGGCAACATAAACGCATTGTTACGGTTGCTTCCTCAGCTCCGACAACACCGAAATAATGTCGAGGAACTCAATCAACTAATTGGCCAACACGAGCTTTACGGACTTATACGCAACTCGTTTACAGATATTGATGAGCTTCCAAGAAGTCTCACAAAGTCCTACAAGATTACACATGCCCTTATTACCTTCGTTGAGCAGACGTTTGAACAGTGGCGAAAGCAAAACGGCGATTCACACGACCATCGGCGCAGGCGCAGAATTGTTTTAGGCTACTATAACTTAGGTTTTGACGGCAAGGCTAAGGATATACAAACGCTTGCGGAACAGGAACGAATTACAGAAAAAAGAGTAAAGCAAGAATTAGCATATGCTCAAAATGAATTATCATCAATGCTTTTTGGCGTTAACGGCATTAGCAAGTTTTTAATGGGGCAAGGTGAGCGTACGCCGCCTTCGGGGAAACCCACTGCTCCGACTTCACGGGCATCTGTCTGTGAACAGGAAGGGTGCAGCAATGCATTTGACTATTCTGTAGTCTAGCTTCCGTTTTGACTTAGGTCATTTTAATGACTAAGTAAACATAGTTATATTTGGTATTTTATACCTTAAATATTGAGGTGAATTATTTGGACGAGCTAGATTATCAGCAAGCATACTTACAGCTCTTTAATGCAGTGACTGATGCAGTTGCAGTTATGAACGATGAAGAAGCTAAGGTACTTCTTTTGAAGGCACAGATAGACGCAGAGGCACTATGTATTAGTGGTTAAGGAGATGTGACAAATGGGTAAGCGAATGTCAAAGGCAAAGACCATTGCCCCTGCATCGGGAAACATGAGCAGAGCAACGCTGCTATCGCCATTACTTACAGAAATAGTCAAAATAGAAGGACAACTCACGCTGCTTGACTGTACTTATTCTGGGGATTTATATATGGCAAAAGATGAACATGGAAATCAGGTATTAACCATTTTCGCTGACCCTAAAGGAGGTATCCATGAAAACGATTGCAATAGCTAACCTTATTAGCCGCTCTAAATGCGAAAAAAAGGATTGTGAACAATCGCAGCATGTAAAAAATGCAGGTATGAGTAGGTACATAGTATGGGAAAATTTCGTTTTTAGAAAAATTTACAGTGACTTTCTTTTTCCTCTTAGTGGTGATAAAATAACCCTAATGAACATCCAAGGGGAGGAAATAGATGTGAGCGCTAATGACGATTGCTTTTGCGGAAGTGGTAAAAAAAGAAAAAAATGCCACCGATTGGTATACGAAGGAAGTGTAGTTGCAAATTTATGGAAAACAATGTCGGAGCTTGATAAGCAATTATCGGGCTTTGAGTCATTCTGCCGAGCAAATTGCTCAGATTGTTGTAAAGAGTATTTCTATGTTTCTGGTGTCGAGTACTATCTCATAAAAAACCATCTTCTTACTTTTGCTCCAGATCGATTTGAGTCTATTAAGAGGGAGGGGATAAGGCAGTATGAACTGCTACAGGCAAAGTATCCGGAAGAACGCAGCAAATTTAATTCTCCAGTAGGAAAGGTTGCTGCGTTTAACGACAAGTCGGTTTTACGACGTTTTGAACCATGTGCTCTTTTGAATAGTGAAACAGGTATGTGTGAAGCGTATCCTGCAAGAACTCTCATTTGTCGTCTATACGGAAGTTCGAGTCTTTATGAATATTGTGACAAAATTAGAGACCATATTGCGACATTTGGTAATTCGGAAAGAATGCTTGCGCCAATCAAATATGACGAGAATCTCTCATTAAATGTTGATCATTTTAAATTGTCTGATGGCAGCCTTGCAACAGCGAGACCATATCCGCTTCTTTATTGGCTAGCTAATGATGATATTTATACCGATGCATACGATATTGCTGTTTCAAGGTCAATCCAAGAGTATATAAGGCTTGGAGAGTCATCGTATAAAAAGAAATAAAAAATAATCATGTAGATGTCTGGCGTATTACGCTGGGCATTTTTTGATAAAATGGAGGTACTAATGAAAACGATTGCAATAGCTAACCAAAAAGGGGGTGTCGGCAAGACGACAACTGCCTTCAATCTAGCACGTTGCCTAACCGACCTGAGCAAAAAGGTATTGCTGGTTGACTTAGACCCGCAGGCTAATCTGACGCTTTGTTTTGGAGTAGAATTTCCGGACGAGCTGCCATATACTGTGAATGACCTGTTGACTTGCGCAATGTCCAACAAATCTTACCCGCCGCTTGAAGAGGTTGTTTTAACAACTGAAGGTATCGACTTAATACCATCGAGTATTGACCTTTCGGCGAGTGAGCTTGCACTGGCGTATACTATGAGCCGTGAAATGGTACTGAAAAAAGTACTGCGGTTATTTGCTGATAAATACGACTATATTCTTATTGACTGTGCGCCATCCCTCAGTCTGTTGACGGTGAATGCGCTCACGGCTGCCGACTCGGTTCTAGTTACAACGTTAGCGGAGTTTTTCTCAGCCAAAGGCTTGGAGCTTTTCTTTAGTAGTGTTCAGAACATCCGAAACAACACTAATCCGAGCCTCGCCGTT
Source organism: Oscillospiraceae bacterium (assembly GCA_031546715.1). Classification (GTDB taxonomy): domain Bacteria; phylum Bacillota; class Clostridia; order Oscillospirales; family UBA929; genus JAVBKA01. Next base: position 6,642 of record JAVBKA010000203.1, read on the forward strand.
GAGGGAGTTTTGCTTACGATGTTTGATTCAAGACCATCGGAAAGCCGTGAAGTGCAGCGGCTAATACAAACCTTGTACGGTGAAGCGGTTCGTGTATACGATACATACATTCCGAGGGCATCCTCCGTTAACGAAGCCAACCACGCAGCTTCCAGTATAACCCAATATAAAGCTGCAAGCAAGCCTGCAATTATGTATAAAGCTTTTGCAGAAGAATTTTTGAGAGAGGAACAGGAAAAAAATGGACAATAGTCAGCGAAAGTTTCGTACAGCAGCAGATTTGTTTTCCAGTAACAAAGCTGTGAAGCAACCAGAAACAGTAAGCCTTGACAGTACGCCAGAGATTGAGATACCAAAATCAGATTCAACAAAGTTAAATATAGACTTGCTTGTTCCGTTTGCAAGTCATCCGTTTAAACTGTACACAGGCGAACGCTTTGAGGACATGTGCCGTAGTATTAAAGAATTAGGCGTTCTAAGCCCTGTTCTAGTTAGACCGATGGAAAATAAATATGAGATACTTGCAGGACATAATCGGGTGAATGCAGCTAAAGCCATTGGTTTGACAGACGTACCAGTTATCATAAGAAATGACCTCACTGATACGGTAGCTAACCTCATTGTAACGGAATCGAATTTAAAGCAGCGAGGTTTTGAATCTCTAAGCTATTCAGAAAAGGCGTTTACAATCAAGCACAACCTTGACGCTGTTAAGGCTCAAGGCAA
>JAVBKA010000135.1:0-27943 GCA_031546715.1 Oscillospiraceae bacterium
GTGCCTCGCTAACATCCACATTAGGCAAATACGTCGTAAAATCGATAAAAGAGTGTTCAAAGGTTACGTTATTTTCTTTTTGTGAAGTCTTAGCCTGCTCTGGTTGCGCCCTGCTGATATATCGTACCAGCTTTTGAAACATTATCTCTTCGTCAATTGGCTTGTTTAAGTGGTCGTTCATGCCCGAATCAAGACAAAGAGCTATTTCCTCCTGAAAAACGTTGGCGGTAATCGCAATAATCGGAATAGTGATCGCCTTTGCTATGTCTAATGCCCTGATTGCTCTGGTGGCTTCGTAGCCGTCCATTACAGGCATATGCACATCCATCAAAATCAAGTCGTACATATCGGGATTATCCCTAAATTTTTCGAATGCAATGAGACCATTCTCGGCATCGTCTATAATAAGTCCCGTATCCTCTAATATGGCGTGCATGATTTCACGATTAATTTCAACGTCCTCGGCGAGAATAACGGTTTTGCCCGTGAAGCTTGGAACTTGGCTTGACTTTTCGTGGCTTTCGCCTTTTTGGTTGCTGCCTAAAATTTCGTTCAGGCTGCTGACAAAGGTGGAAATAAATATCGGCTTACTTAAAAAGTGCCGTATACCGTAGTTGTTCGCATCCACCTCAACTCCGCTCCATTGTGAAACCGAAGCGAGCATTACAATGATAAGCTCAGGGAAAATATTTTTTAGTTGGATAGCCGCCGAAAGTCCCTTGCCCTCTTTGAGCAGTAGGTCTACATATGCAATGGTAAACGCTTTGTCCTCGTCCTTTGCAGCGGTTATTATATTGATTGCATCATGCAAGTCCGTAGCCGAGGAAGATTTAATGCCGCTTTGCTCAAGCATAGTCTGGAAATACAGGCTAGTTTCCTGATTACAGTCTATAACCAGAGCGTTAATATCATTCTTGCTGATGCTGTCAAGCAATCGAATTTGCACGGTTTTCTTGGAGTTTTTCAGCGGTACCGTGAAGTAAAAGCAGCTACCTCTGCCAAAGGAGCTTTCAACTCCGATTGAGCCTCCCATTAATTCAACAATTCTCTTACTGATAGCAAGCCCAAGCCCAGTGCCGCCGTATTTTCTGGCAATGCTGCCGTCTGCCTGCTCAAAGGAGTTAAAAAGACGGCTTATATCCTCGTCCTTTATGCCAATTCCGGTATCAGTAACTGCGAATTGTATGGTGTTGACACCGTCCTCCTCCCCATGTATGTTGACAGAAAGAGTCACTTTTCCATTTTCAGGAGTAAACTTTATAGCGTTGGACAGCAGATTGGTCAGTACCTGAGAAAGCCGCAACACATCTCCATAGAGCATTGAGGGAACCATCTGCTCAACCTCGACATGGAAAAGAATGCCCTTTTCATCAGCTCTTACAGAAACGACATTGCAAACATCGACTAAAAGCTTTTCTAGGCTGAACTCCTCAACAGAGATATCCAGCTTGTTTGCTTCAATCTTAGACATGTCTAAAATATCGTTAATAACTCCCAGCAGATGATTGGACGAGCTTTCAATTTTAGCAAGACAGCTCTTTATCTTAAAAATATCTGAAGCGGTGTTTGCAATTTTTGTCATACCGATTATGGCATTCATAGGGGTTCTGATTTCATGACTTACCCTTGATAAAAATTCGCTTTTTGCTTTGTTGCTTTTATCGGCACTGAGCAGTGCCTTTTCTAACTCCGTGTCACGCTGGATAAGCGCAAGCTCGGACTTCTTTTTGTCTGTGATGTCCTGAAAAACGTCCAAAATCGAGACTAATCTGCCTCGTTTGTTGACAATAGGAATTATGCTGTTACTAATCCAAGTAGTCGAGCCGTCCTCGTCCACCTGAGTTTCGTCTAAATTAATGACCGACTGTAGCGTGTCGATAACCTGAAGATCAAGCTGTCTGTGCATTGCAGCGGTGTCTTCTCCGAATAGGTCTTGGTCGGTTTTGCCGATAATCGCCTCTCGTTTCAGACCGATAAACTGCTCAAATTGCTTGTTACAGTCTTGGAAAACTAAGTTTTCGTCCTTCCAGAAAATGTTTGACGGAACATTGTCCAAAATAACTCTAAGGCTCTCCTTAGCATTAAACAAATCATTTTCCATAGCAGAACGGTCAATAGACCCAACGATTAAGGCGGCAACGGTGGCTATAAAGCGTTCGTCGTCAGCGTCCCAAACCCGCGGACCAGAAATCAGGTCAAAGACTAGCAATCCCCAAAAGCCGCTGGTCACGCGCAGAGGATGCGTGATTACCGAGGTAACATTTCTATGTTCCCAGAACGTTCTTCCGCTGTCATCCATCTCGGAAACATCATTAACCTTAAACAGCTTAACGTTCATATGGTTTCTTGAGACAATTGCCTCAGGAGAATAATTCACGATAAAGCCAAAGTGTTCGTTGTCAAACTGTTCGCTATTAGGCGTTTTGGGGTTTGCCCAAAAATTTATTCTTGTATAATGGGACAAATGAGAATGGTCTTTTAATATGTACGCTCTGTCGGCTGAAAAGTACTCTCCGCAGGTTTTCAGCAGCTTTTGAACCTTTGTTTCAAAGTTTCCCGAGGCGCCAAAATCCACTGACAGCGTAGAAATAATCTCTGATTGCAAAAGCTTGCGTTCTGTAGATTTTTTAAAAAGGAATTGCGCGGACGTATCAAAGGCGTGATGCAAATGCGCTCGAGTGCCGTTTTGCAGGGTAATTATGGATTGCTGATGGGTAACCCACTGCCCGAAAACATTGTTATTGCTTTGCCATTCTACTTTTTTCGTGGGGTCATTAATAAGTACACTCATTCGGCAATCAGGACATTTCCCGTTTGCCTCATCGCAGAACAACGTCCAGCAATGCTTGCCTACTATATCGTCGCCACCAAGGCGTTCACGCATCTTTTCGTTAATAAAAATTATTTCATAACTATCCAAATCCGAAACGTACGTATACGAATTCAGACTGTTTAAAACGCATATTGTTTCTTCATTTAACGAAACTGCATTTACGTGAACCATTAAAACGCCTCCAAAGCGGAGTTTATATCAAGTGAGTAGTGTTAGCTAGAGATGTACATTTAGACACTTTTACATTATACACGTTTTATAAAAAAAAGCAAAGGGTTATTTTGGAGTTGCAGGCAGTCAAATTGCTGTTTTTTTACGCTCCGCAATTTGTCATATTATTATTCGCCAATTTTTTACTTGAAAATTGCCTCAAAATAGTATAGAATGCTTTTTGATTAACATAACTTTCTTCAAAAACCTATTTCTGCCGATGACTGCAAATGACCTGTCACCGCTGGAAATCGAGCTAAATAATCTAATCTGAGCAAAAATACAATTTTTAAAACGCTTTATTGGAGGTACTTATGAGAAAACATAATTTTATATTATTTGCTCTGGTTATAGCCTTATCGTTATTGCTTTCTTCATGTGATTTCTTTGCCGCCGAATCCCCCAGCCCCTCGCCTGATGAACCTGAGCCTCCTAGCCTGTCCCCAACGCCGACACCTACGCCGACGCCATCCCCCACGCCGATTTTTGTGGAAACAGGCGCAACCGTGGAAGAACGCTTTAACGTTCCAGACGGCTTTACCCGCGTCAGCGTTGAGAGCGGTTCATACGAGGAGTACTTGAGAAAGCAGCCTTTGAAAAACGCAAAATCCGCAGTTTACAATCATAAGGGCGAGACCGTTTCAAGTGCCATGCACGCCGCCGTTTTCAGCAAGAATGTCGGACAAACTGACCGCTGCCAAACAACCGACCCGCTTATCAACCTCCGAAGCGCGTATTTATTCTCAAAATCCAGCTTTGACGCGATTACCTACCATTTTATGAACGGCTTTGAAATGGGCTTCGGAAAATGGTCGGACGGTTATCGTGTTAATATTGACCCGAAAACCAACAAAGTCGATTGGAAAAAAACTGGCACCGTTGACGCCACGGCTGAGCAATTTGAAAAATATCTTACCGTCCTTTTTGCATACAGCAACGCAACTTCCCTTAAGCAAGATGTAGACGATGCCAACTCTCCCCAAATTGGCGACATTTTTCTCACCAACGGCGGTGCTATGATAATTGATATGGCAATCGACAATGAAACAGCTCAAAAAATAGTCATCCTAGCCCGAGGCGGCTCGCCGACACATGATGTTTACATCCCCAAAGGCGGCGAAAACAACGCCCTTTCACCTTGGTGCGCCGTTGAAAATTCTCAAATTAGCACTGCCGAATTTTCTTATTCAATGGCTGATTTAAAAAGGTTTAAAAACTGATTCGTTGGTAAGAATAAGTCTCGTAAACAGAAAACTTAATAAAATTTTAAGAATTGCTTTGATTTACCAGCGAAGCCGTGTTATACTATGCAGTAGTCCTATGCTTTTTGAGTTTTTGTATTTTAGAAATACTAAATTTTGGATATATTTAAGAGTGTATACAGTGTTTACACTTTGTCATTTTATCAGTAATTAGAAGGTGTCGTATGGTTAAATATGTTGTCCGAGGCGGACGTACACTTCATGGAGAAATCAATATCGGCGGAGCAAAAAATGCCGCCGTTGCAATTATTCCGGCAACAATTCTCACAAAGAGCGTATGCAGAATCGAGAATATTCCAAAGGTTTCAGATGTCACAACCATTCTTGAAATCCTTGAAGAATTAGGCGCAAAGGTTCGTCTCATAGATGACACAACCATTGAAATAGATACAACCAACTTCCGAAACGCTCCGGCTCCCTATGAGCTGGTTCGCAGAATCCGCGCATCCTATTATTTAATCGGCGCAATGCTGGGTCGCTTCGGCAGAGCGCAAGTCGCCATGCCTGGCGGTTGCAATTTTGGCAGTGTCCGCCCTATTGACCAGCATAAAAAAGGCTTTGAGGGTCTCGGCGCAACTGTCGAGGTTATCGAGGGCGGTTATATTCAGGCGACGGCTGATAAGCTTGTGGGCGCAACTATTTATATGGACGTTGTTAGCGTTGGCGCAACTATTAACGTAATGCTTGCCGCTGTTTTGTCTGAGGGCGTTACTGTAATCGAAAACGCCGCTAAAGAGCCTCACATCGTTGACCTTGCAAACTTTTTAAACTCCATGGGTGCCGAAGTCAAGGGTGCTGGCACTGATGTTATAAAAATTCACGGCAAATCCGAAATTCACGGCGGAACGTACGCCATTATCCCTGACCAGATTGAAGCGGGCACGTATATGACAGCCGTCGCCGCCGCTGGCGGCGAAGTTACGCTGACTAATGTTATCCCCAAGCATTTGGAATGCATTACCGCTAAACTCATTGAAATGGGCGTTGACGTTGAAGAGCTGGATGATTCCGTTATCGTCCGAAGCAGTGGCGTTCTAAAGCGCACTAACTTGAAAACTCTGCCATATCCCGGTTTTCCCACCGATATGCAACCCCAGATGGCATCATGCCTTGCAATTGCAAGGGGAACATCCGTCATCACCGAGGGCATATGGGATAACCGCTTTAGATATGTTGACGAATTAAAGCGCATGGGCGCGCGAATCACAGTTGACGGTAAGCTGGCAGTTGTTGAAGGCGTCACCGCCATAACAGGCGCACCCGTCATGGCATGTGACCTCCGCGCAGGTGCTGCTCTAGTGGTTGCCGCACTTGCGGCTACAGGAGTTTCCGAAATTGAAGGCGTTCATTATATCGAGCGCGGATATGAGGATATTGTTCAAAAGCTAACAGGTATCGGCGCAGACATTCACCGTATCGAGGTTGCAGAGGCTGAACCCGCAATTTTGGTTGCCTTATAAATGTCCGTTATCTGCTCACTGTCCAGCGGAAGTGACGGTAACTCCGTTCTCATTTCCGATGGAAAAACCCATATTTTAATTGATGCGGGTATTTCTGCAAAGCGAATTTCTGTCACACTCAGACAATGGAACTTAACTCTGGAGGACTTATCCGGAGTTCTGGTCACTCACGAACACGGAGACCATATTTACGGACTGCATCTTGACAATATCCCCAAAAATCCAAATGCCGCAAATGTATTTAGAGTGAAATCCCCTGTTTACGCCGCTGAAAAAACCTGTCAGGCTCTGTCACGATATTCAGGAGAACTAAGACCCGTGGGAGAACGTCCCTTCGAGGTTGGCTCCCTTGTAGTTACACCGTTCCATACACCCCATGATACGCCGCAAAGTCTCGGCTATCTGGTACATATGGGGCGTTTTCGTGTAGCTGTCTGTACTGACTTAGGGCATATGCCAGATGATGTGCTGTATATCATCAGTACCGCTCATTACTTAATTTTAGAAGCAAATCACGATGTACAGATGGTAAAAAACGGCTCATATCCCCGTTCGCTTAAGGATAGAATTCTCGGTCCAAACGGGCATTTGTCCAACGACGCCTGCGGTAAAGCTGTGGCGGTGTGCGCTCGCTTCGGTGTGCGCCATGTGACATTGTTTCACCTGTCAAATGAGAACAATTCGCCCGACGTCGCCTTGGGTACTGTCGCCTTTCATTTGCACCAAGCCGGTTTTGTCCCAGGGCAGGATGTTATGCTCGATGTTGCACCCCATGGTGTGTGCGGCATTCCTCACCTACTAGGCTGATATGCAAAGGATTAATGTTAGCTGCGCAGGCAAGCTCAAGGAGCAGTTTTGGATTGCCGCCTGTAACGAATATTCCAAGCGGTTAAGCGCATATTGCACGCTGTCAATCAGCGAATGCCATGATACAAAACAGCCCGCAGCCGATGTCGGCGCATTCACCGTAGCACTTTGCTCCGAAGGAGAAATGCTGTCAAGCCAACAGCTTGCAAACTTGATGCAAAAATGGCAAAATAACGGCGTATCGAAGATTTGCTTTTTAATCGGCGGTTCTGACGGATTAAGCGACAGCACTAAAGAGCAAGCTGATTTTAAATTGTCACTTTCAAGAATGACATGGCCCCACCACATGGTCAGAGCAATGCTTTTAGAACAGTTATATCGAGGTTACAGTATTTTAAACGGCGGAAAATATCATAAATGAGGTAAGCGCGACCTAACCCGATAGTGAAAATATCTTAAATGAGGTGAAACAATGTATTGTCCTAATTGTAAGGCAGAGTATGTTGACGGAATTTCCGAGTGTCCTGACTGCGAGGTTGCTCTGGTTGATACATTGCCGTCAGACGACACCCCAGCTTTTACAGAGCAAGGCGAAAAATGGTTTAATGAAAAACTGAAATCCATGAACTGGCCTATGCGTGAGGAAAATACCTTCGAGCCTGTTCAGCCTGAATTACTTCTCGAAACTCATGATACCCAAGAATTCTATAAGGTTAAGACAACTCTTAACGCTCTTGGAATCCCATATGTAGATATAGACCACTCATCGGCAATTTTTTCCAGATCTATTTTCGGACCTGAATTTGGCGGCGGCAAGCTCTACGTACCTCAGACAGTGTACGAAGATGCCCTTGAGCTGTTAAACACTGCAAAGGACCCCTTGACTGACGGCATAGACCCAACTGAAATCCCTTGGGAGCTTAGAGAAGATAACGAAGAAGAATAGAAAGGGCGAGCTTATGGACTACAGGGCAGAGTATGAAAAATGGCTTAATTCTCAATTTATCAGTGAAGATGAGTTAGCTGAGCTAAAGAGTATTAAGGACGACGACACCGCAATCAAGGAGCGTTTCTATGCGCCCTTGCAGTTCGGCACTGCTGGACTAAGAGGCACTATGGGACCTGGAATCAACCGTATGAATGTCCACGTGGTCAGACAAACCACTCAGGCACTTGCAAATTTAGTGCTTAGTTCCTCGCCAAAGAATCAGCAAAAAACCGTTGCGGTCTGCTATGACTGCCGTAACAACAGCGCACTTTATGCCAAGGAAGCGTCCTGCGTCTTTGCCGCCAGCGGCATAAATGTTTTACTGTTTGACGCTTTACGTCCTACACCAGAGCTTAGCTTCGCCATTCGTGAGTACAACTGCATTGCAGGAATAAATATTACCGCCTCCCACAATCCCAAGGAGTACAACGGCTACAAGGTTTACTGGGATGATGGCGCACAACTCCCGCCCGAACACGCCTCTCATGTTGCGGCAGAAATGCAGAAAATCGACATTTTCCGCGGCTTTTTGACCATGTCCTACGAAGAAGCTCTTGCAAAAGGCACAATTAAGCTCCTAGACGACCATGCCGATAAAGCCTTCCTGGACTTAGTGCTTTGCAACTCCGTTCAGCAGGAAAGCGTAAGGGCAGTCGCCTCAACCTTCAAGCTGGTGTATACCCCCTTCCACGGCGCAGGTCATGCGTTAGTCCCCGCCGCTCTAAAAGCCCTCGGCTTCAAGTATGTTATATGTGTTCCGGAGCAGATGACTATAGACGGCAACTTCCCCACGGTTAAGTCCCCAAATCCAGAGGATAAGGCAGGCTTTGCCAAGGCTATCGAGCTTGCACAATCCGTTGAAGCTACCCTGATTATCGGCACAGACCCTGACGCTGATCGCGTGGGTATCGTCTGCCGCAATACCGAGGGAGAATATGTTACACTTTCAGGCAATCAGGTGGGGGTTTTACTCCTTGATTACCTTATCAGAGCCCATAAAGAAAAAGGCACGCTACCTAAAAACCCCGCTGCGATTAAGACCATTGTCACCACTGAAATGGCGCGCAAAGTCGCCGAATCCAACGGCGTAGCAATTTTTGACACCTTCACGGGCTTCAAATTCATGGCGGAAAAAATAAAAGAATTTGAAACTGCCCATTCTCATAATTACATACTGGCTTACGAGGAAAGCTATGGCTATCTAGTTGGTAACCACGCCCGCGACAAAGACGCCGTTACCGCTTCCATGCTTATTGCCGAGATGGCTGCATGGTATGCCTGCAAGAGCATGACCTTGTATGACGCTATGGAGAAGCTTTACAAAAAGTACGGCTTCTATGGCGAGCAAACGCTCAATCTCGTTATGCCAGGTGTTTCAGGAATGGAAAAAATGGCGGGCATTATGGATGGGCTGCGTTGCAAGCCTCCTGAAAATATCGGCGGTACAAAGGTTTTAGCCGTTCGTGACTACTTAACGGGTGAGCGGCGCGACCTTATTAAAAATACGTCAGCCAAGATTGATTTGAAGGACAGCAATGTTCTTTCCTACGAACTTGAGGACGGCACAAGATTTATTGTCCGCCCATCGGGAACAGAGCCGAAAATCAAGGTGTATATCCTCGCCCAAGGCAAGAGCCACCAGGAGTGCAACGAGAAAATCTCAGCATATTCAGTCTTTGCGGAAGGACTTAAGTAACTACAGATTAACTCGCAAACATTATCATGCTCCCTTAACCCTGTCGCTCCGACATCCAGCAAAGCCTTAAAAGGCTTAGCTGAATGTCTGCACTTTTCGCAAAAATATGCAAGCATATTTTTACTACCGGGTTAATCCGCACTTACTCAAAAACTAACGACTAATACCCATACTATAGATAAGGCAGGCTAAAATTTGGAACTTCGTAACATCGCAATCATCGCCCACGTCGACCACGGAAAAACTACTCTTGTTGATGAAATGTTATCTCAAGCAGGTTCTTTCCGTGAAAATCAGAATGTTCAAGAGAGAGTAATGGACTCCGGCGACCTTGAACGTGAGCGGGGAATCACAATTCTGGCAAAAAACACCTCCATTCGCTACAAGGGAATTAAAGTCAACATCGTTGACACACCGGGACATGCTGACTTCTCTGGCGAGGTTGAGCGAATCCTGAAAATGGTTTCTGGCGTTTTACTTTTGGTAGACGCCGCTGAAGGTCCTATGCCTCAGACACGTTTTGTTCTTCGCCGTGCCTTAGAGTTAAATCACAAGGTTATTGTCGTCGTTAATAAAATTGACCGTCCTGACGCGCGCATTTATGAGGTTATTGATGAGGTCTTAGAGCTGTTAATGGACTTAGAAGCCAACGACGAACAGCTTAATTCCCCTATGCTTTTCTGCTCCGGTCGTGCAGGTACAGCCTCGCTGTCACCTGAGGACGCTGGAAGTGACCTTGTACCCCTGTTTGATAAAATCTTGGAGCATATCTCCCCGCCTGACGTTACCCCCGACGGACCTACTCAGCTTTTAGTTTCCTCTATTGACTATAACGAGTATGTAGGTCGAATCGGAATCGGACGTGTGGAGCGTGGCTCTATTTCCGCTGGGCAGGACGTTATTATTTGCAACTACAACTCTGGCGCAAGCCCTTATAGGTCGAAAATTGTCAATTTGTACGAAATTGAAGACTTACGCCGTGTACCTGTTGAAACAGCCGAAGCGGGTGCAATTGTATGCTTCTCAGGCGCAGAAAATGTCACCATCGGCGATACTGTGTGCGAAACACAAAACGTTGAGCCACTGCCTTTTGTAAAGATTTCCGAGCCAACGGTTGAAATGACCTTTAGCGTCAACGACAGCCCCTTTGCTGGTCGCGAGGGTAAATATGTCACCAGCCGCAACCTTCGTGAACGCCTGTACCGTGAGCTGCTTAAGGACGTTTCCCTCAGAGTAAACGACACTGACACCACCGAGGCTTGGAACGTTTCAGGCAGAGGTGAAATGCACCTCTCAATCCTCATGGAAACCATGCGCCGTGAAGGTTATGAGTTTCAGGTGTCCACTCCCCGCGTACTTTTCAAGGAAGTTGACGGAGAACGCCACGAGCCTCTTGAACGTCTGATTTGTGACGTGCCTGAAACCTGTGTGGGTGCAGTCATGGAAAAAATGGGCACACGTAAGGGCGAGCTTGCCCACATGAACCCCCTCGGAAACCGTATGCGCCTTGAGTTTTTAATCCCCTCACGCGGTCTTTTCGGTTACCGCAACGAATTTTTAACCGATACCCGTGGCGAAGGCATAATGTCCAGCGTTTTGGAGGGTTATGTTCCCTTCAAGGGCGAAATTTCACGCAGACTTAACGGCTCATTAGTCGCCTTTGAAACTGGCGAAGCCGTAGGCTACGGTTTGTCTGGCGCACAGGAGCGCGGAATATTGTTTATCTCCCCAGGCACGCCTGTATATTCAGGGCAGATTGTTGGGCAAAATGCAAAGGCAGATGATATGGTTGTCAACGTCTGCAAGAAAAAACAGCTCACAAATATGCGCGCCTCTGGCAGTGACGATTCCTTACGCCTGATTACTCCCAGAACCTTTAGCTTAGAACAGGCAATAGAGTTTATTGCCGACGACGAGCTTTTAGAAATAACTCCTCATAGCATTCGCCTTCGCAAGCGCGTTTTGCAGCATGACCAGAGAATGAGATTGCTAAAAAAGTAGTTTTCAGCATGTTTACCACCACTTTAGTAGCAACAAAATTACATCTCTTCGATATCATGCTCCCCTAACCCAGTCGCACGGCACACATCAATGCCATAAGTGGCATTGATGTGCGTCTGCGCTTTTTGTGAAAATAGCATATTTTCACTACTGGACTAACCCGCACTCACTTTACTAAGGAGGGTCTTTCTTGAGCATTACATTATCTGTTGTTGTACCTCTTTATAACGAAGAGGAGGTTATCCGTGAGTCTTACAAGCAGCTTGCAGAGGTGCTAAAAAGCTCTGGAGAGACTTACGAGCTCATTTTTGTTAATGACGGCAGCCGTGATAAAACCTGGGAAATCGCCCTTGGACTTGCCGAAAAGGACGAAAATTTAAAGCTTATCGGCTTTTCTCGTAACTTTGGTCATCAACCTGCAATTACTGCGGGCATGAACAAGGCCGTGGGCGATGCTATAATCGTTATAGACGCCGACCTGCAAGACCCGCCAAAGGTTATGCTGGAAATGCTGAAAAAGTGGCGTGAGGGTTACGCAGTTGTTTATGGCAGACGCACTGTCCGCAAGGGCGAAACCTTCTTTAAAAAAGTTACGGCAAAGGTTTTTTACCGCACACTAAACGCCATGACGGACGTTGACATCCCAGTTGACGCAGGAGATTTCAGACTGCTTGACCGCAGTGTGGTGGAGGCTTTGAAGGCATTGCCTGAGCGCAACCGCTATGTAAGAGGGCTTGTAAGCTGGGTAGGGTTTAAGCAAACCTTTGTTGAATATGTACGCGAGGAACGTTTTGCAGGTGAAACCAAGTACCCTCTAAAAAAAATGCTCAAGCTTGCCACAGACGCCCTAACGTCCTTTTCCTACAAGCCCTTAAAGCTGTCCATATATGTGGGTGTTATAATTTCTCTAATCAGCTTTCTGGCGTTACTTGGAATATTAATTCAACGAGTATTCTTTCCAGAAACTGTTGAACTTTCAGGTTGGGCTTCTCTTGCGGTTATAAGCCTCTTTTTTAACGGAATTGTATTGGTAATGCTGGGGATAATCGGTGAATACATCGGTAGAATCTATGATGAAACCAAGGGTCGTCCTCAATATATAATCGGCAGCATGATAAATTTTGATGATTCTGACAAATAGCCACTTGGATAAATATTACCTTATTTTATTCGCTTGTTAAAACGATAAAATTATCGTCTTTTATCGGTGATTAGTATCTAACTATGAAAGGATTTTACACATGCTGAGAGTTACGATTTGGAACGAACATTTACAGGACAAAACTCAGGCAAACGTTATTGCAACATATCCCGATGGTATTAACGCCGGTGTTGGCAAGGCCTTTGAGAGCGAAAAGGATATCACTATTCAATACGCAACTATGGACATGCCCGACCACGGGCTGACGCAAGACGTTATTGACAATACCGATGTACTTATCTGGTGGGCTCATTGCGGTCATGATAAAGTGGAAGATGCAATTGCGGCTCGTGTAATCGAAGCCGTCCATAAGAGTATGGGCTTCATTGCCTTACATTCCGCCCATCTTTCCAAGCCCTTTACCCGCCTACTGGGAAGTACTGGAACTCTCCGCTGGCGTGACAACGACCGCGAGCGCATCTGGGTCACAAGCCCCGCCCACCCTATTGCTCAGGGTCTGCCCGAATACTTCGAGCTGCCAGTTGAGGAAATGTACGGCGAACATTTTGACGTTCCCAACCCCGATGACGTCGTGTTTATCGGTTGGTTTGCAGGGGGCGAGGTTTTCCGTTCCGGCATGACATGGCGCCGCGGCTACGGTAAAGTGTTTTACTTTCAGCCAGGACATGAGGAGTACCCCACCTACTTCGACAAAAATATTCAACAAGTGCTCCGCAATGCTGCTCGTTGGGCTGCGCCCACAATGCGCCGCGCGGAAATAGCCTGCCCAAACCCAAAGCCTTTGGAAACGGTTTAGACCGTTGATGACATCCCCCTATTGAAACTTTCTAACAAAATTAACTGCGTGTAACATTAAGCCGCCCAATGGGCGGCTTAATTATTTAGAACTATGTTGCCCTATTTGCCACTAAAGGATTACTCCCCATCACCATATAAAGTAATTTTTTTAGCACTAAACATGTCCCCAATTAACTCGTATTCTATTTCGATTTGCCCCATATACTTACCGTCAATATTATGTATACGGTTGCTCGAATATAGATTATCGCCGACATCATACGTGAAAACATCCTCAATTCTGGTATAGTGACTGAACGCATCCTCAACGCTTTGGAAATTTAGTGGGTCATAACCCCACGTACTCAAACGGTTTTTTGTGATAGCCAGAGTTGAATCCTTATACTTTAAATGAAAAAAAGCGGCATTTTCTGAAAATTCTACATTTTCATTAATTACATCAATAGCATTCTCGATTTTATATTCAGTTAGCGTTTTTTTATCAAATATATGTATTTCTTCTGTAGCCTTATATGAATCTCCTGTCGTAAAACTAACGATAATTTCGGATACATTATCGCCATTCAAATCAGCTACGTCTAGGTTTCTATAAAACGATTCCTTCGGGCACTTACCTTTAAAGTTCACTTCATTCCGCCCCAATGTAAGTTTAAAATGTGTATAAAAATCACCGATAAGGCTTTTATCTATAACGCTTAGTGTTACGTCACCTCTGGTTATAGATTTATTATTCAAGCTATTATAAGCTAGATCAAATGACTTCGCATATTCGTCAAAATACTTGCTTTCTATATCATAATTTTCTCTGTGTATTTTATTATTAATAATAACAATTGGGTAACTGAGTTTTATCGTCGAAACTCCTTCATAATCATTCGGACGTGGTCCCCTATCATTAGTATCAATCCAAATAGTATAATCGTCGCAGTAAAAGTGAATCCAACCAACATCAGATTGTTGTTCCGTAGTATAGGTGTAATCTAAAATATTACTATCGCTTAAAAACTTCTCTAAAGGCATCTGTTCTACTGCCTCAGGGTACACTTCGCCAATTGTTGATATGATTCCTGCACATTTAAGCTGACTTCTATATTCGGCACTCATTTCATCTAAGTGCGGAAAATCTGACATCCCATAGAAATAGTAAAGTAGCTTACTCCCAGACATGCCCAAACACTGCCCGATGGTATCTGGAATACCAAAATCTCGATATTCTAGTTCGGGGTTTTCTTGCATGAGTAAATCATAGTCTTTGCCAATTTCACTAAGGCTGTCCAACTTAGGCATGGCATTTACTAAGGTTGATGTATTCGTTGGCTCTATGGTCGTACTTGGCGATGTCTCGGCTGATGGGGATATAGGTGTCTCTGACACAGACGCCGAGGGAGTGGGTTCTTTCTCCCCTTCGGAAACTATTGGCGGTGTAATACTTGCAGACGGCGATACCCCGCAGGCTGTTATCGTTAGTAATAATGCGAATGAAATGGCAAACACTGCAAATTTTCTAAAGTTCATTTAATAATCACCTTTTCTACGATTTTTACACTATTAATACTCTTATAATAATCTTAGCCTACATGATATACTCAGAAAATGCAAGATAAATATACTTAATTTTTTTATATACAACAGTCCAATGCAAAGCTTTACTAAATAATCACTAATATTAACGCTAACACTCACGCCGATAAACAACATACAAAACCCGCTCTTGTAAAATCTCTCAACAGAGTATATAATGTAGCTGTTCAATATCAGGCTGTCCTGATTAATCATTTGGCTTCCCAGAAAGCTTGTACAATATATTTAGGGCATAGATTAAATTTTCAAAGGGGTGCTGCGTGTGTTTATCAACAAGGAAACCTTTAAAAAGGAATTTAAGCGTAAGCTGTCCAACATGTTCGGAACATCTCTAAGTGATGCATCTACAGCTGACCTGTATGCCTCGCTTGCATCGCTGATACGCGACACTATCAACGAGCGATGGATTCAAACCAACAACACTTACTTACAAAATACCGCACGTCAGGTCTATTATTTTTCACTGGAATTCTTACTCGGTCAATCTCTGGAAAGCAACTTAATCTCACTTGGGGTTCGTGACGTCGCCGAAGAGGGCTTAAAGGAGCTGGGCATTGATTTGCACACTCTTGCTGACGCTGAGCCTGACGCTGGGCTTGGTAACGGCGGATTGGGTCGCCTTGCGGCTTGTTTTCTTGATTCTATTGCTTCACTTTCTCTTGCAGGTCACGGCTGCGGCATCCGTTACAAAAACGGACTGTTTTCTCAGAAAATTGTAAACGGCTATCAGGTTGAGCTTCCAGACAATTGGCTTCGGGACGAAAACGCTTGGGAAATCAAAAAGCCCGACAAGGCTGTAATTGTAAAGCTCGGCGGCAATGTGTACCCTGAAACTATGCCAGACGGCAGTCTTTTTTTTCACCATGAGAATGCCCTCGAGGTTCGCGCCGTACCGTATGACATGCCGATAATCGGCTACAGCACCAACACTGTAAACACTCTCAGACTATGGAGCGCAGAAAGCACTCAAGATGAATTCGACTTCCAAAGCTTCTCCCGCGGAGACCATGTAAACGCCATCTCCAACAGATACGCCGTTGAGGCTATTTCCGAGGTTTTGTACCCTGACGACTCTAACTACTCTAACAGACTGCTCCGCTTAAAACAGCAATACTTCTTCGTTTCTGCGGGCTTACAAAGCATCGTGCGCCGCTATCGAAAAAAAGGCAACGACATTTTGGAGCTTAATAATCATATCTGCATTCAGATAAATGATACGCATCCTGCGCTAGCCGTCCCTGAGCTTATGCGCATTTTGCTTGACGATTTCAAGCTCGATTGGGATACCGCGTGGTCACTAACCACCCGTACCATCGCTTATACAAACCACACAATTATGCCCGAAGCACTGGAAAAGTGGCCTGTTGACACCTTCAAGGAGCTTTTGCCGCGGATTTACATGATTGTAGAGGAAATAAACCGCCGTTTCTGTGGCGAACTGATGTGGGCGTATCCAAATGACGAGCCGCGTGTTACCCGCATGTCCATCATTGGGGACGGTGTGGTTAAAATGGCGCATCTTGCCATTGTCGGCTCATTTTCTGTCAACGGTGTTGCCGAGGTTCATACTGAACTGCTTAAAACTGAGGTGCTTAAGGACTTTTTTGGTCACTATCCGTATAAAT
This sequence comes from Oscillospiraceae bacterium, assembly GCA_031546715.1. Classification (GTDB taxonomy): domain Bacteria; phylum Bacillota; class Clostridia; order Oscillospirales; family UBA929; genus JAVBKA01. The sequence continues at coordinate 16,424 of JAVBKA010000135.1, forward strand.
TCAACAATAAAACCAATGGCATAACTCACAGACGCTGGTTGATTAAGAGCAATCCCCTGCTTACAAATCTCTTAAATGAAACCATCGGACAAGACTGGATTCAAAATCCGTCAAAGCTCAACGATTTTGCAAGGTATGCCGAAGATTCCTCGGTTTTGAACAGGCTCGCCGAAATCAAACTGCACAACAAAGAACGGCTCGCAGACTACTTAAAGGCTAAAAGCGGCTTTGAGCTTGACCCAAACTCTATATTTGATGTGCAAGTCAAGAGAATTCACGCATATAAGCGTCAGCTCATGAACCTGATTCATATTTTATATCTTTACAATCGCATTAAAGACGGCTTTAACATCGGCGCACCCCGCACCTTTTTAATGGCGGGAAAAGCCGCACCAAGCTATTACTACGCAAAAAACGTAATTAAGCTTGCTAATGAAATCTCCTCCCTTATTTCAAATGACCCCGACTGCAAAGGAAAGCTTTCACTTTTCTTCCTAGAAAACTACAATGTGGGCATGGCTGAGATGATTTTCCCCGCCAGCGATGTCAGCGAACAAATATCAACAGCCTCCAAGGAAGCCTCCGGCACGTCAAACATGAAATTTATGATGAACGGCGCAATTACAATCGGCACCAATGACGGCGCAAACATTGAAATACGGCAGAATGTAGGCGATGATAATTTTGTGTTGTTTGGTCTTAGCGTCAAAGAGGTTTTAAACTACTACGCCCGCAGCGACTACAACTCCCGCAAGGTCTATCAAGCTGACCAACGCCTTATCAGAATTATCGATATGATTCAGAACGGCTTAGGGCGCACCTCAGCTTCGGAATTTGCAAACGTAGTCCGCAGCTTGCTTGATTACAACGACGAATTTTTTGTACTTCGTGATTTTGACGGCTATGTCAATGCCCATGATAAAATTGTTAAATACTATCATACTCCCGCCGTTTGGAACAAAATGTCTCTTATGAACATAGCAAAAAGCGGCAGTTTCAGCTCAGATAATACAATTTCTCAGTACGCAAGAGACATTTGGAAAATCTCACCTGTTGATGTTAAGCTCCTAGAGGACTAAAAAACCATACAAAGCCCATTTCATATGAAATGAGCTTTGTATTTCCGTTGACAGCACAGAGGCGACAAGTTGGCGGCTGCGCTCTGGCAATCTATATATAAGCGGGTTTCCCCGCAACTTATCATATGTACCTAGGGCAAGTCCTGTGAGGATACTGCCGCTTCTTTTTACCATACTGACTGACAAAGAAATGGACAAGGAAATGAAAAAATTACTTTCACCATCAATTCTCGCCTGTGACATATTTCGGTTCAAAGCTCAGCTAGACGATGTATCAGAAGGCGGCGCACAGCTTCTTCACATTGATATTATGGACGGTCACTTCGTTCCAAATCTGAGCTATGGTCCTTCTGTTTGCTCTGCAATCAGCAAGAACAGCAGCCTACCCTTGGACGTTCATCTTATGATTAGCAACCCTTCCCAGCATATTGACACCTTTGCCAAGGCGGGAGCGAGTTACCTTACGATTCACGCAGAGGTTGGCAGTCAGGCTGAGATAATTGAAATCCTTATGAAAATCCGCAGTCTTGGGGTACACCCCGCAGTTTCCATAAAGCCTAAGACCTCAATTGACACTGTGCTACCGTTTCTACCCTATATTGACATGGTGCTGTTAATGACAGTTGAGCCGGGCTTTGGCGGTCAAGCCTTCGTCAGTGACGGACTGTCCAGAATTTCCGAACTGCGCAAGCTGTTAGACGAACTAGCACCGTCTGTTGACCTTGAAATTGACGGCGGCGTCACCTTAGAAAACGTTGCGCAAACAGTCAAGGCAGGTGCAAACGTGATTGTTGCAGGTTCGGCTATTTTCGGCGCAAACGATATTGTTTTGCAAACCAAGGATTTTTTAGCGCAAATGAATTTATAATGCTCTCAGGTTATGGTCATAAAAGCAACTTAATTATTGGAGGTCACAAATGACTGCTTTCTTTTCTCGAAAGAACAGGGCGTTGGACATTGCATTAATAGTAATCATCGTTATCGGGCTGTGTGTTTCAGGCTACTTTATTGCTGACCGTATAGCTGACGAAACCGCCGACGATACCGTTACCACCCTTACAGACTGGACGCAGATTTCGGACATGGCTCGTCAAAACGGCAAAACAGCGGAAGAATTTCTCCTCATGCTCCCTCAGAGAGACGGGAAGCCTTTGCTGACGGGAATTTCCATCCACGAGCCTAACTACAAGGAATATGTGGACAATATGCTCCTTACCATGTACACCTCTACGGAGGTAAAGGAAAAGGTGCTGCTGGGTGAATGGCAAACCACTGCCCCTACTAAGCCCGACACTTATTTTATCGCCGTAAACGCGGAATTGCAGGAGCAGATTTACCTTAACTTACTGAGAAAAACCAACTCCGCTGTCAGAAAAGAGACTATTAAGACCCAATCGGGTGCAGAACTTTTAGCCGTCATCACCTCCACAACACCTCTAGAGCTAGAGCGTACAGGTCTTGGGTTTTATGAGCCGAACCTCAAGCTATTAAAGGATTTAGGCTTTGACATTGTGCTGTTTGTCCGCTCGTGGTACAGATTTGACGAAGTCGCCCTTAATCAGATTTTTGACCCACTTAAGAAATTTACTGACAATTATCCTGTCACAGCTCTCGCTTTCTCGGACAAAGTTTTGCCAGGCTTTTTCTTTTTTGAGGACAAGCAGGAGCAAATCACCGAGCAAACAGCCCAGTACGTGTCTTCCTTGGGAATTCCGGTTGTAACTATGGAATTTTTTGCTCAAACAGGCTTACGTAAGCTGCTTGAAACTGATGAGATTAACTTTAACGCTGTCCGATTTCACACGCTTATGGAGTACGAGGTTGGTCGGCTGGACGACGTAGACTTAAAGTACAGGTATAAGCTTGCAGTGTCTGAAAGAAATTTGCGTCTTGCCAACTTCCGATTTGACACCAGACTGAGTGCAGAGGACAACTTTGCCACAATGAACCACATTATTGACGGTGTGCTTGACGCAGGAAAAAAGCTTGGCACATTTACCACCCTTAAGCCTCACACCATTCCTTATTGGGCGATTATTATTATTGCATTGGCGATTTATGCAGGCGGAATTCTTCTTCTTAAAGTAATGAAGCTTGAGGTCCTATGCATATGGCTACTTATTTTGGGTATTCTTGGTGTAGTGGGGCTTGCCGTCCTTGACCAAAAGCTCTTGCTGACGCAGGTGCTTGGCTTGCTTGCGGTTATCATTTTCCCCACGCTTTCGGTATCCTATTTTGTGTCAGACAAGCCCAGAAGCATTCTTATGTCAGTGTTTACGCTGCTTGTTATGAGCTTATGCTCCTTAATGGGTGCAGTGCTTATGTCCGGAATGCTTTCCTCTAAAAATTTCATGATTCAATCCATACAATTTACAGGCATTAAAGCAGGAATGTTTGCTCCTATGGCATGTTTACTGTGGATTTTCTTCTACCGTTACATTATCGAGAGCCGTAAAAAGTTTGAGCTTGCTCCCCTTGCTATAGAAGCGGTTAAAATTAACATCAACGTGGGAATCGCAGCTTTGGCTGCTGTTGCGCTTGTGGCGGTTGTAGTTTTATTCGTCCGAAGCGGCAACGATGCAACGCTGTCCTCCTTTGAAAAGACATTTAGGGATATTACCTACAGGGCTATGTCCGTTCGTCCGCGTACAAAGGAATTTCTCATTGGTATGCCGCTAATGATGCTTGTGTTATACTATGGCAAGAGGCATTTTATGTGGCTGGCGGCGGTTGCCGGTGCAGTCGGTCAAGTGTCTATTGTCAACACATTTGAGCATTTGCACACACCGTTCCTAATCTCGGTTATACGTACCTTTAACGGTCTGCTTCTGGGCATCCCATTGGGAATTGTGCTGATTCTCGTAAGCAAGCCCGTTATTAAGCTATTTAACAAAACAATTATGCCATATGTGAAAAAAAATGCGTAAACGAAGCGGAGTTGTAATTTCCGGCTATTACGGATTTAACAATGCAGGTGATGAAGCCGTTTGCGCCGCACTTGTGCAGGAAATTCGGAAAACGCTGGTAAATGTAAAAATCACGGTTCTTTCGGCAGACCCGAAGAAAACATCCTCTGAGTACGGCGTTGAAAGCATTGGACGGAATAATATATTCGCCATCTTTTCCGCCTTGCGAAGTTGCAAGCTGTTCATCAGCGGCGGCGGAAGTTTGCTCCAAAACGCCACAGGGATTAACAGTGTCTTCTTCTACGGCGCGATGCTGTCCTTAGCTAAGCTTGCGGGGGCACGATGTATGATAGCCGCGCAAGGACTTGGTCCGCTTAACGGCAAGTTTGCAAGATATTTGTCAAGAAATGCTATCAATAAGGCTGAAATTGCGGCTTGGAGGGACGAAGAAAGTCTCGCCCTTGCCAAGAAAATTGGGGCGACAAAGCCTAGGCATAAGCTTTCCTGCGACCCTGTTCTCATTTGGAAGCCCTTTAAATGCAAGAAAAGAGACGACACTGCCAAAAAAACCATCGCCTTTTGTATGCGCCCATGGAAGGGCTTTGCTCCCTCAGCAATTGCAAATGTCTGCGACTGTCTTTCTCGGCTTGACTACAACATCCTCTTAGTGCCATTTTACCAAGGGCAGGACGATGTACTCTGCCGCGAAATCTCGGACATGATGTTAAATACTCCGATTATTGCCAAAATAGACACAATTAAGCGCGCACAAAGCGTATACAGAGCACTTTGCGAGGCTGACATCGTAGTGGCAATGCGGCTTCACGCATTAATTATGGCAGAAGCCATAAATCTGACCTCAATTGCCATCAGCTACGACCCTAAGATTGACGCCTTTTGCAAGCGTTCAGGCGCAATAATTCACTCCACCGCTGATTCTATAAATACAGAAAAGCTAATCAGCGACATTAAAGCTGCGGCAGAGAAGCCTGTGAGAATTAACACGGCATGGCAAGGACTTTGGGCAGAAACCACCAATTCTATAAAATCGCTTTACAGTAATGAACGAAGGGATTCCTAATATGAAGCAAATAGTTTGTCTTTCCAGTACTCCGTGGCATGGTTTGCCTACGAGAACAATGCAGATTCTCAGCCGTTTGAAAAGCTCAAGGATACTTTTTTTCGACCAGTCTCCTATGTTAAAAAAAAGTGCCAATGCCGCCTCCCACAAGGACGAGGGCGAGCAGGTCGGCAAGGTCACACTTCATATGGCACCGAAGAAATCCGCCATGTCTGACCGTTTTCGCAGCTTAAACAAGGCTTACTATAAAAAATTCGCCCGAATTATCAAAAAACGTATGCTCCAATACGCCGTCGATACACCCATGTTATGGCTGACAGACCCCTTACAGGTGGATATCGTCAAGCAAATCCCCAACTCAGGAGTTATCTACGACTGTCAGGTTTATTTTTCCCCCGAAACCTCTGACCCTAAGCTGACAGCGTCCATGCAGGAGCTTGCGAAGCTTTCCAAAGTTGTCATTGCTCAAAGTGCGGGCATTGCGGAGATGATTTCAAAATGGAACGAAAACACGCTGATTGTCCCTAACGGCGTACATTTTGACCTGTTTTCAAAGTCCAGCGACACCTCTCTTCCCTTTCCTGACGACATGTTCACCATTAAAAACCCCATTCTCGGGCATGTTGGAACCTTGGCTCACAGCGATATTTCTCTTGTTTATCACGTTGCCAGAAGCAAGCCAGACTGGAGCTTCATATTTATCGGCGAAGTTCCCGAGGGCATTCCTTCTGACATTAAAAACCTGCATTTTTTAGGAGTTAAGCCGCAGAAATCCCTTCCCATGTACCTGTGCCGCTTTGACGCATGTCTGAGCCTGTACAAAAGCAGCGAAATGATGCGTGACTTCAGCCCTATGAAGCTTTTTGAATATTTAGCCACAGGAAAGCCAATAGTTTCAACCCCTCAACCCGCTCAGGTGCTTGATTTTTCCGATGTTGTCTACATCGCAGGCACTAACGATGAGTTTCTGGAAGCGTGCAACCGTGCTGTCCGCGAACGTGACGCATGGAAGGTTAAGCAGCGCGTAGTCTTTGCCCGAACAGCCTCGTGGGATGCGCGCGCAAATGATATAGAGCGTTATTTTCTTGAAAAAGGCATTTCGGACAAGTTTTGATATTTCAAATGTAAGAAAGGATCTTCCTTCAATGAAAAAAGCAGCAGTACTAATGGGCTCAGACAGTGACTTCCCTATCGTAAAAAAAGGCGTTGCACTTTTAGAACAGCTAGGAATCCCTTTTGAAGTGCATGTATACTCTGCCCATAGAACGCCAGAGTTGGTGAAGCACTTTTCGGAAACCGCAATTGCTAACGGCTTCGGAGTTATCATCGCCGCCGCTGGCAAGGCGGCTCACCTCGCAGGAGTCGTTGCCGCCCACAGCACCCTGCCGGTTATCGGCTTACCTATTTCCGCAACACAGCTTGACGGCTTGGACGCACTGCTTTCCACTGTGCAAATGCCAAGCGGAATACCTGTTGCAACCGTGGCTATTAACGGCGCAGAAAATGCCGCTTTGCTTGCAGGTCAAATCCTTGCCACTGGCGACGAAAAGCTTTTTGAGATTATGGTTCAGCACAGGCGCGGGATTCAGCAAAAGGCCGAAAATGCAGAAGCAACTTTTCAAGCAAGGCTGAAACAGGAGCTTGAGATTATATGATTAACGATATTTTGCATGAAGAATGCGGCGTATTTGGCACTTCATCCCCACCAGACACTGACTTTCAAGCCGCCTACAGCTCATATACCGCACTTTTTGCTCTACAACACAGAGGTCAGCACTCAGCGGGTATTGCAGTCAGTGACGGGAAAAAAATAAGTTACAAAAAAGGCGATGGTCTTGTTCATGAAGTGTTTGACGGTAAAAGTCTGGAGCTTCTTCATGGGCACGAGTCTATCAGCCATGTCCGTTATGCTTCGAAACAAGGTACGTCAGGCGTAAACGCTCAACCCATCGTCATTTCCCACGGTGGCGATGAAATTGCCCTGTGCTTCAACGGTGCACTGACTAACTCCCATCATTTACGCGCAGAAACCGAGGAGCGGGGCGGAATTTTCCAAACCACTGGTGACGCGGAAATTATGCTCTACATAATCGTCAGAGCATTTTTGAAAACAGGCTCATTGGAATCGGCTGTACTTATTGCAATGCGTGAGCTTCAAGGTGCGTTTTCTATTTTAATTCTCACTAAAAACAAAATGATAGCCATGCGCGACCCTCACGGTTTCCGCCCCTTGTGCGTCGGCAAACTTGGCAGCTCCATGATAGTCGCCTCGGAAAGCTGCGGCCTTGACTCAATTGGTGCTGTCATGCTCCGTGATGTCGCCCCCGGCGAGGTTTTAGTTTTTGAACAGGGCAAAATGCGCTCCTTAGACAGCGGAATCAAGGCTTCGGAATCTCTTTGCATATTTGAACATATTTACTTCGCCCGACCAGACAGCGTAATTGACGGCGTTTCTGTAGAGCTTGCAAGGCAGGAGGCTGGTCGCTGTCTCGGCAGAGTTGATATGGAGGATGGCGACTTTCTGCCCGACATTGTCATCGGTGTTCCAGATTCTGGTCTTTCAGCCGCCTTGGGTTATTCTCAGCAAACAGGAGTGCCCTACGCCAACGGCTTCATTAAAAACCGCTACATAGGACGAACCTTTATCCAAAGCTCACAGGGGCAGCGTGAGCAATCCGTCCGCATTAAGCTCAACGCAATGTCAAGTGTTGTAAAAGGCAAGCGTGTTATGATGATTGACGATTCCATCGTCAGAGGAACTACAATTGCCCATATTGTTTCCATTCTTAGAGAGGCAGGTGCAAAGGAAGTCCATTTCAGAATATCCTCGCCGCCCTTTAAATACCCTTGCTTCTTCGGAACAGACATACCCAGCAGAGACCAGTTAATAGCAAACCGAATGACTGTTGACGAAATCGCTAGAAAATTTGACATTGACAGCCTGAAATATTTGCGATTTAGTGACCTAGATAAAATCTCCGCAGGACTAACCTGCGGCTACTGTCACGCATGTTTTTCGGGAAAATACTCACTGCCAATACAATAGACTTGTTCGATTACCTGTTCCTGCTTCTATAGTGCCATGAAGCCCGACCACCCCGTCGCTGCGCGCCACCCCTCCACAGAGGGGAATTTAAGAGCTAACGCACGCCTTATTCCCCTCTGTGGAGGGGTGCCAACCGCAGTTGGCGGGGTGGTCGCCCAAGCCGCCAATTGCAGTAAATGGTTACCGAACTAGCCTAATAAACCAGTAGCACCCCAATTCATAATATGAGGTGAGCCAGATATGAACAACAGCTATAAAGATTCCGGCGTTGATGTTGAAGCAGGTTATAAAGCCGTTGAGCTTATGAAGAAATCAGTGGAATCCACGTATACAAAGGGCGTTATCGGCGGAATCGGCGGTTTTGGCGGAATGTTTGAGCCAGATTTAACGGACATGACTCGACCGTGCTTTGTCAGCGGTACTGACGGCGTGGGAACCAAGCTAAAGCTTGCGTTTATGGCTGATAAGCATGATACTGTGGGCATTGACTGCGTTGCCATGTGCGCAAATGACGTTGCCTGTGCAGGTGCAAAGCCGCTGTTTTTCCTAGATTACATCGCCTGCGGGAAAAACGAGCCTTCAAGAATTGCGTCCATTGTATCAGGCGTCGCCGAGGGCTGCCGTCAGGCAGGAGCTGCGCTTATCGGCGGTGAAACCGCTGAAATGCCAGGGTTTTATCCCGAAAATGAGTACGACCTTGCAGGTTTTTGTGTGGGTATGGTTGACTTTGATAAGAAAATTGACGGTTCAACCATTCGCCAAGGCGACGTTTTAATCGGCATCCCCTCCTCTGGCGCACATTCCAACGGCTTCTCCCTGATTCGCAAGCTGTTCCCCAATCCCTCGGACGAGCTTTTGCTCCAACTTTTAACCCCCACCAAAATATACGTCAAGGACATAGCCGCTCTCCAACAAATCGCCGTGATTAAAGGACTGGCGCATATTACAGGCGGCGGCTGGATTGAAAACATTCCAAGAATGCTCCCCGCTGGACTACACGCAGTTATGACTAAACCTGTATCCCCTGCCCCAGAGCTGTTTTGCCGTATTCAACGCGAGGGCGGCATTCCTGAGCAGGATATGTACAACACCTTTAATATGGGCGTGGGCTTGGTTGCATGTGTGTCAAGGGCTGACGCTGAAAAAACCGCATACCCTGTCATCGGAGAGGTTGCAGAAGGAAGCGTTACCCATGGTATAAAGCTGTGGTAAAAATCGGCGTTTTGGTTTCAGGCTCAGGTACTAATTTGCAAGCCTTGATTGACAAGCAAGAGCTTTTCCCCCAAGGGCGACTAAGTCTTGTACTGTCCTCCAATCCCGATGCCTACGCTCTCACTCGGGCAAGAAATGCGCATATCGACACCGCCGTTCTTGAGCCGTCAAATTTTTTGGACAGAGCCGCATATACCGAAGCAATAGTCAGCGCACTTAAGGAAAAAGACATTGACTTGGTGGTTTTTGCGGGCTTTATGTACATTTTATCCCCTTATTTCTGCTCTGCCTATGAAAACCGCGCCATAAATATCCACCCAGCACTGATTCCCTCCTTTTGTGGAAAGGGCTATTACGGCTTACGGGTGCATAAGGCGGCACTTGATTACGGCGTCAAGGTCACAGGCGCAACTGTCCATATAGTGACCTCTGGAGCAGATGAAGGTCCGATTATCTGCCAAAAGGCAATCGACATTTTGGATGATGATACGCCTGAAAGCTTGCAGAAGCGTGTCATGGAACAATGCGAATGGGAGCTGTTACCCAAGGCTGTTTCCATTATGGTTTCGTCAAATTTAACTAAAAAACAATAGCAAATTTAACAGTCTGTTCTCAAACCAAGGTTGCAAACTTGTACTTTCTGTGATATACTCGCTGAGGAGGGAGGGCTTCTAATGAAGAAACGAGCATTATTCAGTGTGTCCGACAAAACAGGTGTTGTAGATTTTGCACGCAGAGTTCATGCGCTGGGTTATGAAATAATTTCTACAGGAGGAACTCAGAAGGCTCTTGAAGACGGGGACGTTCCCGTTGTCAATGTCTCCAAAATCACTGGCTTCCCTGAGTGCCTCGACGGTCGGCTCAAAACACTGCACCCTGTTGTCCACGGGGGCATACTTGCAATGCGCAGCAATCCCGACCATATGGCGCAAATCGAATTGCTGGGAATCGAGCCAATCGACATTGTGGTAATTAACCTATACCCCTTTAAGCAAACCATTCTCAGAGAGGATGTTAAGCTTGAGGAGGCAATTGAAAATATTGACATCGGCGGTCCTACGATGATACGTTCTGCGGCTAAGAATTGGCAGGATGTAGTTGTTGTGGTCAATCCCAGCGACTATAGCGGCGTCTTGCAAGAGCTTGAAAACGGCGGCGTTTCCCATGAAGCAAAGTTCCGCCTTGCTCAAAAGGTCTTTGAGCACACCGCTCACTATGACGCACTTATAGCCGATTATTTCCGCCGTGAATCGCACTTACCGTACCCTGACACTATAACTCTTACTTATGAAAAGCAGCAGGATTTGCGTTACGGCGAAAACCCTCACCAGTCCGCTGTCTTTTACCGTGAAATCGGCGGAATACAAGGCTCTCTTGTAGAGGCCGAGCAGCTTCACGGCAAAGAGCTGTCCTTTTGCAATATTAATGACGCCGCAGGAGCTATCGCCTTGTTAAAGGAATTTACAGAGCCATGCGCCGTTGCCGTTAAGCACGCTACCCCATGCGGTGTGGGTCTTGGAAGCACTATTTTTGAGGCTTATAAGAACGCTCACGACGCCGACCCTGTTTCCATTTTTGGCGGTATAGTGGCGTTAAACCGAACCTGCGACGCTGAAACCGCCGCGGAAATCTCAAAAATCTTTCTAGAAATTGTCCTCGCTCCGTCTTATACCGATGAAGCAATTGAAATTATTGCGAAAAAGAAGAATATCCGCATTCTGCTTTTAGAGAATATTGCGATGCCGTGCAGTGCCGAAGCTATTGATATTAAAAAGGTGCAAGGCGGTCTTCTGGTTCAAAGCGTCGATGATAAGCATGTGTCTGAGCTTAAGTGCGTTACTGAAAGAGCACCCACTGAGGACGAGCTTAAGAACTTAGAGTTTGCATGGAAAATTTGCAAGCATGTCAAAAGCAATGCCATCGTGCTGGCAAAAAATAATCGCTCTGTAGGCATTGGACCGGGACAAACTAACCGTGTCACTGCCTTAGAGCTTGCTGTTCGTTATGCAGGTGAAAATGCGGCTGGGTCAGTCATGGCTTCCGATGCGTTTTTCCCGTTTAGCGATTGTGTGGAGCTTGCTGTGCGAGCTGGAGTAACTGCAATCATTCAGCCGGGCGGCTCAATCCGTGACCAAGATTCAATTGACGAGTGCAACAAGGCAGGACTTGCCATGGTTTTTACCGGTATGAGACATT
>JAVBKA010000105.1:0-2676 GCA_031546715.1 Oscillospiraceae bacterium
TTTGTTTGTGTTTGCGTCCAGATTGCAATGCCTCTTCCGAACCCAAATACGTACTGATTTTTTGCATCAAACTTAACGGTTTTGAGCTTTTTATCATTCAAAAGCACCCTTTTCTTGTGATGTAGCACTTATAATAAGGATCGTTTTTGATGTGTAAGCTGCCTGTCATAATAACTCCTTCCTAGCTGCCTACAGATTATCTGATAAAACCAGTTTGCCACAGGCAGCCGATGTATTCAATTGTTTGTTTTATAAGCAATTATCGTATATATATTCAACAACCCATTTTGTGGCGATAACATACTTTCCGCCTACACGAACAGATTTTATTTCGCCTGAGCGAAGTAGCTTATATGCCGTATTTTTGCCCATATGTAGCATTTCGCAGAGTTGCTCGACAGTAACGGTATCGAAGTATCGGCAAAATATTTTCTTAGTAGCCACTTGTGTCACCGCCATTCCTCAATGATGCAAGATAGATGCGCGTAACCTCGTCACGATTGTGTCCAAGCAGCTTTGAGACTTCGCGATGTGCTTCGATTTCAGTGCAACCGACTTTTATAAAATATTCATATTTTTCTACGGCATAGGTGTGACGCAACCCGTGAAAAACCAGCGGCCGAACTGAATCTTCGTCTTGAACCGTTTGCCTGTGTTCACAGATGAAAGCTTCAAGTCTGTTCATGGCAAGATGCGTTTTGTCGTTCGGATTCACAAATAACTTTTGGCCTCGTGGTATTATAGCAAGCATTTTTTTTAACGAAATTTCTATGCTAAGGTTGATTGGCACATCTCGCACAAGCCCACCCTTGCCTTTAATTGTGATAATTCCAGTTTTAACCGCCTTTGCGGCAATTTGTGTGTCGATGCGGAAACATTCATGTAGTCGCAATCCAGCGTATCGCGCTAGGCCAAAAATAGCAGCGTACTCTTCACGGTTTAACTCAATTGCTTTTGCAATAAATAAATTAAACTCTTGCTCACTCCACGTTCTGTCAACCTTTCCGAATTGACGTCTTTTCAAGGACAATTCCTCATTGCTTGGCAACTGGTAGCGTGCATTGGGAATCTGGTCATTAAAGAAGCGAATTGCAGATAGTTCTGTTTTAATGTAAGCTGCTGATTTTTCACGCTTTTGCAGCAAATTTGTGTATCCAAAAATATGTTTTGGTGCAATATTTGCAATTCGCTCTAAGCGAAATTCGTCAGAAAGGTATGCAAGAAATCTTTTGAACGCCTCCGCATATCTCTGCTTTGTCTTGTAGCTGCCTTGGCGATTGTGCTTGAATACTTTTTCAAATTGTGTAAGCAAGTTGTTGTAGATGTTCTTGTTAAGCATACTGATACCTCCAAAATGTCGTATTGTGGTGTATTAAATTAAGGCGCAGTTATACCATGTTTTGAGCCGTTTCTACCTCGTTTCTGGTTTGGCTCTAGGATTACGGCTTAAACGAAACTAACTAAGATGACCAGCATATCGCATCATCATGGCACTTCTCAATGGGTAGCTTTCCACTTGCTGAAACCGTCTGCCCCTACCGTCTCGTTTAGGAATACTTGTGTTGAGCACTATCTTCCGTAATGTCTAGTCTGACATTGGCTCTATCGCTAGAGTTGGGACTCTGGTACTTTGTCCCACGGATCACGCTAACCCCTTTGGGAGCGGCATGAAGCCGCCAGCGTATTTTACCGCCACTGCCGTGATTTTGAAATTGATAGAGGCGATATGCTATCAATTTCACCGAAAGCTCAGCCAAAGCTCTCTTGACGACTTTCCCTTAATCCCCGACGTCGTCCAAAGCAGGGGAGGTCTTCATAATATTTCAATACAATTATCTTTTTGTTGCCCATAAATCCGAAAATTGGCAGTAATCGGACTTTGCATTTCTGCGAGGTGTTATCTAAAATAAAAAAAGATTATAGCTTTGCCCATTTAGGGCTAGTCTACAATCTTTATAAATAGCTTATATTCTGTTTAATACTGCGTCCTTTTGCAGCTTTTGTCGTGGTTTAATTCGTTTATCTTGTTTAGTATGTTATCGGGAAAATATTCCGCTTGGACGTACCCGTCCCCAGGAATTCACAATCATACCTGAGGAAAACATTTTTAGTATATCACATTGCTTTTAGTTTGTATCCTTGTAGTTTTTACAAGAGCAATAATCGATTTTAATCACATAAAAAGCGCAGCACGCCCCATTTGTGTATACTACGCCTGATATCATTACACTTAACGGCAACATTTAAGTTGCCCACCTCGCAACTCCATTGAAGAAGGCCAAATACCTGAATGGATGTATTATAGCCTATATTTATTTGAAAGTCAATAATTATGCTTTATGTTGTATATGCTAATCTAAAACTGACCCCGTAAAATAATTGAAAATTGACCCCTCATGATATAACCTCAGAACAGGAAAGCTGTTATGGGGAGAAATGAGGATGATAAAATTGGCAGAAAAATTCGACATATTGCACAGCCACTTCGTGGATGGCAAGGGAGTAAAAACTATAGCGAGAGAGCTAGGAATATCCAAGAACACGGTACGCCACTACTTGCGGGAATTTAGCGAACAGCGAGGCGGATTGCTCGCAGGCGGGGACAAATCGGAAATACTATTGGCGATGAGTGAGCCGCCAAAATATGACAGTCGAGGTCGTGAACGAACAGTAGTG
>JAVBKA010000020.1:0-6011 GCA_031546715.1 Oscillospiraceae bacterium
GAAGCCATCTCAGAGTTTTGCTCTCTAAATTACGGCACCACCTTCCCAAGATTTAAAAAGGTCGATGTCAACGGCAAAGACGCAGACCCTCTCTTCGTATGGCTTAAAGAGCAAGCCCCCACAGACATCGGCGACGAGGAAACTGCAAAATTTGAGAAAATTGTCAAGGCAATGAAGCCATTTGCAAAAAAAGGCGACATCAAATGGAATTTCGGGAAATTCCTTATCGGCAAAGACGGCAACGTAGTCGCCCGCTACTCTCCTGCGTACAAACCAGAACAGCTTGACGGCGATGTGTCGAAGCTTCTGTAAGCGAAGCGGGCATTTGTAAGACAGCACCACCACCCCTCACAAATCACGACGCCGCTGCGGCTAGTGATTCGTGAGGGGTGGTGGTGCAAATGTCAAAGGTAAATGATGTCAAGATAGTACCCGGAATTGAGTAAGATGCGTATGTCCTTGGCACATTCATTTAAAAGCTTCAAGGAAGTTTTTGCGCTTATTGGAGCTTATCCAAGCGACAAAAGCTATATGCTTCAACGATATTGTAATTTGGATTGTCGCAAAATCCGTCATAGGGCTAATGTCGGTTACCGCATACATCAGCCCTATAACGATGGCGCAGTCAATGAAAATAGCTTGCGTCTACATTAATATTGGTATTGCCGACACAATTGCCGCTAACGGATACATTGGCAAATTTGTTCATCGTTCTGCACCGCTGTGTCCATTTCGGAGCAGGTGCAAACCATGTTTGAAATAGGTGAGTCCATTTGCGAAAGAACGTTTAACAAAAGTTCTACTACTTTTTCAGTGCTGTCAATATCAAGCTTTTCTTCCGGAGTATGTGCGCCCGTAATAGTCGGTCCGCACGCAATTATATCCATTGTGGGGAATTTTTCAGCAAAGTAGCCGCATTCAAGACCTGCATGGATTGACTCAAGGCGAGGCTCTTTTGAGAAGGTGCTTAGATATGCACTTCTAAAGCGGGCGATTAGTTCTGAATTTGTGTTTGGATTCCAGTCCGGATAGTCGCTACTGCCATCAAATGCTGCACCGAAAAGTTTAGCGAGCTGACGCATTTGGTCAAGTACGAACAGCTTCTTGGTTCTGACAAAGCTTCTGATGAGAGAACACAGGACGATTTGCTCGTCTTCTTGCCGAACAATGCCAAGGTTACAGGACGTCTCGACCAATCCCTCTACCTTTCCATGCATTGCTTGAATGTCATTCGGTATAATGTAAATCAGGGTAATAAGCGCATTCATGGATTCCTGTGAAAGTGCTTGAGTTTGTGCGCTTTCAGCACGGACAGCGGTTAACTCAATGGATGTTTCTATGCCGTCATACTCTTTAACAAAGGTATCCTTTTGTTTTGATACAAGAGAAATAACGCTATCAACATTAGCTGCCTCAACACCAATGACTACGCTGACATTACGAGTAATAACATTTCGCTTATCTCCGCCTGTAAAAGTTACAAGACATAGTGGATATGCGTCTTGGATTGTGCGAAGTGTACGAGCCATGAGCTTATGAGCGTTGGCGCGTTTTTTATGTATTTCAACACCTGAATGACCGCCCAGTAAGCCTGAAATTTCAACTTGAAGCAAGGAATAATTGCTGGGAATTGGCTCATGTTTAATTGGAAGGCAGAAATTAGCGTTTACTCCGCCTGCGCAACCGTAATACAAAGTGCCTTCGGATTCAGTGTCGATGTTGATAAGGCGGCGTCCAGTCACTAGTTCGCCAGTGACTGCAATTGCGCCAGTCATGCCGTCTTCCTCATCTGAGGTACAAAGTGCCTCGATTTTTGGATGCGCAATTTTATCGCTTTCCAAAATCGCAAGTATACAAGCGACACCAATGCCATCATCTGCACCAAGTGTTGTGCAGTTTGCGGTCATCATGCCGTCTTTTTCGATAATTTCAATTGGGTCAGTTTCAAAGTTATGGGTTGACTCTTTTGTTTTTTGACATACCATGTCCGTATGTCCCTGTAAGACAACTGTTTCAAGAGCTTCGTAGCCTTTTGTAGCGTCCTTACAGATGACGACGTTAAGCGTCAGCCTGTCGCCAACGGGTACATCACAACGCTTGAAAGTTAGGTTTCGTTCCTTCGCGAAAGCGACGAGATAATCTGAGATTGCCTGTTCGTTGCCTGAACCTCGGGGAATTTTGCTGATTTCTCTGAAATAATAGAAAACTCGCTCATTGATTTCCTTTGCAAGAGTATTTGTTATTTCTATTGACATATTTATGCTCCTTCAATTTTTAAAAATTACGGCTAAGCCGTTGCCTATGATATGCTAGAAGCAGTTACAATACAAATTTGCCGTCTTCGGGGCGATATGCGCAGTTCCAAGCCTTTGCCTTATGGGTTGTTTCGATTTTTGTAGTGGCAACTGCACATGTGTTACAGCCAAGAGAGAATTCGCATTTTGCACAGCCTTGGGTATCCTTTTGATGATAATTAATTATTTCTTCGGGTCTGTCCTCCCTGAAAATGTCTAAAATGTTTTTCTCGTGAAGTTTTCCAAAGACGACATCGCTGGATGCAATACAAGCGCGTACGTCTCCGTTAGCCATGATGGCTAAGCGGTCCTGCCAGCAAAATTGTCCGCTTATTACTCTTGAAGCAACGTCGATTTCTTGAGCATAATCAGTGTGGCTTTTAGGTACAAACCGCGAAAAATGTTTTAGACGCTGCTCCCTAGTTTCGTTACATGAGGTCTTAGAAAAAATGCCCACGACAGTGGCAAATCTACAATTGTTTTTTGAGAACCATTCGAAAGCTTGGTTAATAATATCAAAATGGTTTTCATCAAAGGTTAAAATAATATCAAAATTTGTGTATTCGTTATTTCCAAACAAATTTATCAGATTTTCGACAAATAATGCGTCATCCGCATCAATATTCGCCAAAAAATTTGGCAAAACTAATGACAAATGTGCGTTGTTTTCCTTGAGCTTTAGGATGTCCTCCTCAACAAGCAACAGCCCAGAGGTTTTTATTCTCACAGGTATGGAATGCTCCGCAGCCAAGGACATAACCGTCTCTAAGTCAGCTCTGTTACAGTATGGGTCGCCGCCTAAGACCTCGATTTCACTTGGTTTTGCATATGCGAGAAGTGATAATATTTCTTCCAAATTATACGTTACTTTAGGAGTATCAGAGTAGATTCCGCAAGCACATTCTGAGCTGGCTAATCGACTTTCGGGTTTGCAAAATTCGCATTTGCGGGTGCAGTTAGAAGAAATTTCTATTGTAGCAGTTCCTATGGGGCGATAATATCCGTTGTGTTTTTCCAAATGTTCATGCATAAATGGGCGGTATTTGACATTGACCTTGGGCTTTTCAAATACTGCGCCTAGGTCAAGTTTTTGGGAAATATTTGCGTAATAGTTAATAATGCTTTCCTTCACATTTAGTTTAAGGCTTATTTCTTGATTGCTCAAATTATGAGAAGCAAGCTGTAAAAATTCTTGATGTATTTCATCGTCAATCCAAAAAATTCTCTTCTGCAATAAATCGTAGATAGAAGATTTTTTCAATCCAGCAAGTAGATAGCAATGACTGTATAGGCTAAAGTATGCCATTACGTCCTCCAATATTTCTGACAGTCTAAAAAAACTCGAATTCCTTTGCAAATAGGTCAGGTTTCTTTTCTAAAAGTGAATATAAATCCGAAAATGAGCTTACAAGAACCTGTCTGGTGTTTTCGCAATGAGCTTTAAAATCGAAGTTTTCTCCACTATCCACGGTGGCTGGGCAAATTCTGCATCGGCTACGTGCAAAGCAAGACGGGCAGTCCTCACTTGCGTTAAAAAAGTCATTAAAGTAACTGATTACCTTTTCTTCGTCAAGACCATTGTCTACATGACCAACAGGTCTGTCTGTGCCAACTCGTTCGCAAATATAGAAGTTTCCGTCAGGGGCAACAGAAATCTTTCTCCCTGGGGCGCAGGAGCCTGTATACCAGTTTTTTAAACGACTTTTTGAATGGGGAGTGTTAAAAAAGCCGCTTTGATAGTCATAACAGAGAGAATAATAGATTTCTCCTCTTTCAAACTGCTTCCCGTCCAAGCACATTTTTTCATAGGTGTTATTAAGCTCTATCAACGAATTTTGATATGATTCGATGCTAAAGGGATTGAGCTTATGAAATTCCGAGGTTTCTAAATCCTTGAGGCGGGATATCATCTGGATTTTTAGCGCGATTGGCGAGTTCTCATAAAAGTCTGCTACTTCCTGAAAATTCGTATTTCCGTTATATGTAATTAAGGTTTTGACAAATTTTGAGAAGTATTGCGAATCCGCTTCGTAGATTTGGTTTAATTTTGCAGTTATTACATCAAAGGTAGGCTCACCGTCTGCAAATTTTCGATATCTGTCATGCTCACCCTTGGGACCGTCAAGGCTTACGTTTAAGAAAACCTCGTTTTCTATTAAAAACGGCAACCAATCGATATCAAATAGCGTTAAATTGGTGCTTATCCCGATGTGCATTTGTGCATTGCCTGTGTACTTTTCTTTAATATGTGCAATGCTTTTCTTGACTACCTGCCAATTAAGCAGGGCTTCGCCGCCGTAAAAAACTATGTTCAGAGCACGGCTTTTAAACGGCTTTACTCTATCCTGCTGATTTAGTGCAAGGTAATAATCAATAGCTTTTTTCGATGTATCAAAATCCATATATTTTGGCTGATGCGTTCTGCGATTTGAGTAAACTGACTCATCGTGCACACAGTATGCGCACCGCATGTTACATTCCTCAGTGGTGACTAAAACTAAATCCCATGCAAGACCCGATGTAATTTGTGAATTTTGGGAGTCCTCCATGGTTGAAATAAGCACCTTGTTTTGCTTTGGATAGCTGCGAAAAGCATCGGTTTTGTTTCGCCAAATAATAAAATATTGAATCAGCGTTCGGAATTCTTCGTATTGATCTGCCAAAGCTTGCAGGTCAACATTATCTTTTGTTCCATACACCTTATCAATAAAGTCCTCACAGACGGATTCGCTTACTGGATGCGTTGTGTTAGTATTTACGTCATACAGGTATTGACTGCCAGATTTCGTTGTGAATAGAAAGTAATCATTATTCATATTTATTGTTGCTCCGATCCCGCTTTCATTGCTCAAAAGTCATATAAATGTTTTAACTTATGCGAGCGAGCCAACACACTCGTGAATGCTAAAACTATTTAAATGCTTACAGTTGCTGTAGTCGCCGTTGTAGTTGTTGCAATTGCTGAAGCTGCGGTAGCAACGCCGCTGAGTATGCAAAGTGCGCAAAAAGCACAATAAGTACAACCAAGGCATCCTAAGCATGAAAGGCAGGCGTTGTCTGATGTTTGCGGGGAATTTAGACTATCAGTCAACAATTGTTTAATGGACTCTTCAGAAAAAGTTCCTTCGTAGAGCATTTTACCTATTGCTTCTCTAAGCTCAGGTGCGTGCTGTTCAATTTTTTCGACAATGCTTGTAAAGGCTTCGCCGTCTGGTCCGCTTTTATAATCTTCAATCACTGCAAGCCAACGTGTCTTCATGGCGATTGATTCAGGGTCTGCTGATTGCGGAGTCATTGTTCTGTCTGATTGTTTATAGTTTTCCAACCATGTGTCAAATTCTGCTGACATTTGATCGAGTAAATTTTTCATAGTTATCTCCTGACTTTTTGAGCGTTACGCCGTCTCATTTCCAGCCAACACACTTGTGAACGCTAAAATCCCGCAGTTACCTAAAATTACATTGCACTTGTGACGGAAGTTGCCGAGGATGACGTGGTAATTGCTGTAGATGCTATGACTACTCCGGTAATGACACAAAGAGCACATGAACTGCATACCACGCAAGCAGTGCAGCCGACGCAACCGATGCAGTTTGAATTTGAAACAGCATCAAAGGTTAGGCTGCTATCCAAAAGCTCTTTTACTGACTCTTCAGAAAAAGTTCCTTCATATAGGAGTTTGCCAATATTTTCTCTTAGGTCAGGTGCAATTTGCTC
>JAVBKA010000002.1:0-3619 GCA_031546715.1 Oscillospiraceae bacterium
ACAGAAAAGTCCTGCCGAAATCACAGTGGACAATGCTATTGCTGACGGTGTGATTTCCGACCGCACATACTGGCTTGGTGTTCTTGCTGGCACTCTAAAACCAGAGCCGGAGAAAATTAAAATAGCATTCGATATGTACCACAATAAAGCGAAAATGTAATTTACAAATGTCTTGCCTCCAAGTTGCCAACCTATGGTAACTTGGAGGCTTTTTTTATTTGCGTATTTTTGGTTTAGCATTCACTAATTATATGCCAAATATTACTAATTATAACCTAAGCTGATATAATCCAACAAAACGCCCCATAAAGTTACAATATTTGATATATTTTAACCGAAGGGGCAATAAAGTATGATGAAAATTTTACTATCTAAAAAACTTGGTGAGGTTAGATGGACGCAGGCAGACCTAGCAAGGGCAACAGGGATTAGGCCAAATACGATTAATGAAATGTACCACGAACTTTGCGACAGAGTCAACCTTGACAACCTCGACCTTATCTGCGAAGCTCTTGATTGCGAGTTATGCGATATAATACAGAGAGCACCGAACAAATCTCCGCGCGTCAAATTCAACAGGACTGGAAATTACATAAAATAGTAAAACGGCCTCCTGAGTGTACGCAATCTAGGAGGCCGTTTTTCTATCTTTATATTCACTTCATTAAAACGTCGCAAACTCTGGAAGCTCGTTGAGTCGGCAGTCGATGTATTTTCTAATGATCGCTTCTGTTTGCCATGTTATGTGCCATGAATCCTCGATCATGTTGCCGTAGTTTTTGCTAATCGTGTTGTATTCTTCGACTTTGGAGTTTACTTCGCTCAATGCAGCTTCGCTAATTTGTGATTTTTTCATGACGTCCAAGGCGTTTTTGAGGGCTTTGCGGGTTTCGTCAATTTCGGATTTCTGCCTAATAGCTTGCACCAAGGGGAAGTTCTGGAGATACAACTGTAGAATGTCCTTTGATATACTTGCCATTCTTAACCCCTCACTTTCTGTCCCGCGTCCATGAACTTCCAACTGCCGTTAGTGTAATTGGCGCGTACCATGTCCATACCGTTAGATCCGCCGTCTTTGTGCTCATACCAGATATTTACGTTTACCCAATAACAGAATTTGCTGGTTTCTTTGTGCTTATAGACACCATTGCTAAAACTGTGGAGGTAGCATTTATCGAGAATCGCAGCGAACGGGCCGGTCTGATTCGTAATATCGTCCGACATAAAGCTGATATACACCTCACCGTGTCTCGTTGTAATTTCTGGCTGATAGAATGTGCAGTTGATGCTTGCGAAGCTTTTTACATGTTCAAATAGTTCTGCAAAGTCAATGGTCTGGGCGAAGCTAAGCATTTTCTCGTTGCTGTTGTCGGTGGGTATATTTTTAATAATAGCTTTCATTTTGACTTTTCCTTTCGTGTGCCAAGCTTATCCGCTGGGCGCTGGTGTGATGTGTTAACGTTTGGGCTCGTAGTAGTTGATACGACCGTCGTACTTGGAATAACCGTCCTCATCAAAAACTTTTCCGGTAAACACCTTTACTATTCTTTCATTACGTGTAGAGTGCTTTTTTATAACTTCTTGCTTATTAGCGCAGTCGTCGCAATAAAAATAGTTGTGACATATAGTTCCGTAGGGGATATTTAGGCGACCCGTGTATCCGTAGGTGGTTTTGTAATAGTATCGCATTGCTATACCGCCCTTTCTGCCTGGTATTGTATCCGCCAGGCGTCGGCTCAATGTTACAGGTTGTCAGCGTTATCTACGTCGCTAATATAAGCTGGGACATTGGATTTGAAAAAGTCTAGTTCTATACGGTGCCTAGTTTGGTGTTCTCTAGCGTCAATCATTTTCCACATTGCTGATTTGTATTTCATAGGGAATGTAAAACAGATACCACCGCGCATACTGCATTTAACAGATGTTTCTATTGCTAGTTCCATGCCACACCCGCTGAAAAATGTACTGCGTTCGCCGTGGTAAAATTCTACTGTAAAGTACCGCTCATCAAAGTGTGTTATAAACTCTTTCTTTGTTCTTCTCATGGTGTTTACCTACCTTTCGTTTTAGGTGGGCGGCTTTGCCGCCGCCCACGGCGTTGCTTTTAACCCTATCTTCGGCTGTGCTCAAAAGTTCCGATTATGTCGGCTCGGCTAATTGTGTCGTAGTCTTGTTCGCTTTGCAAGTCGTTAAAGGTAATTTCTGTTTCGCCGTCGTAGGGCTTGTCGTTCCAGCCCTCTAAGCGGTAGGTGTCAATCAGTCCGGTTTCGTCGTAGGTAACGAAGATTTTTACGTCGCCGACTTCGTTTTCCCAAAAGCTAAACCCGCAATCGTCGCTTATTACTATGGCGTCTACTTCCGCTTGGCGGGGTATTTCTTTAATGTTGATGTCGTCGTAAGGGAAGATACAGAAGTCGCGCCCATAACGGGGGTACAGTACGGCGCTACTATCGTTGTCACAAACAAGCTGCTGTGTCTTGTCGCTGGTGTCACGGTTTACGGGGGATTTGTAATCGTTTATCGCGCTGTACCATTCAACGACGCCACAACCGGGTTTAGTCGCGTATTTGTAGGCTTCGCCTTTTCCAGTCATGCGACATACGGGAATACTTACAACATCGGTAATTATATAGCGAAATGTGTTTTTCATGTATTGCACAGCCTTTCATTAAATGCGGTGACCCTCTCTGTCAACTTCATCGTTACAATTACATTGTACACGTTTTTGATTAACTTGTCAACACGTTTTTGATTATCTAATAAATTTTTTTGTTGACAATAAAATCAATAACGTGTACAATCATATTGAAAGGGAGTGATTGCTTGAACGCCTCGGATAAAATCAAAGCTCTGCTTGCTCTGCAAGGCAAGAAAATAATTGATTTAGCTGACTATTTTGGAATGACAAGGCAAGGAATGAGCAACAAAATGATGCGTGGGAGTTGGTCGGCTTCAGACCTAGAGATGGTCGCGAAGTTTGTAGACTGCGACCTATTCTTTGAGACTCGGGACAAACAAAGAATATATCTTTTTTCCAAGGGGGACAAACAATCGCATATGGCTGAAACCTACAATGCGGAACAGACGAAGAGGTTCCTTAAGCTTGATAGGCGTATGAACTCCGAAAGTAGAGAAAAAATGTTTGCGGGAAAATATCCTAAAAACGAGTTCGGAGTTATTGTTATCCCTGCAATGTCAGATGCAGACAAACCATCTGATGTTAGCTCTGAGGAGTGGCATCAGTTTATGGATTGGAAGTTTGGCGATGAAAGATAAAAAGCCCGGGCAATTAAGCCCGAGCTTTTAGGAGTATAGCTTTATTTATTTGTCTGCCTCAGCTCGCCAAGTTGGGCGGACTGTAAAATCCTACCTATAGCAATGCTCCTTTAAACCTATTCTATCTCTTAGTGCAGAATAAAACTTGACTTTGTTAGATAATATCGGAATCCGATATAACAAAAAGGTCTATGGATTTTTAATCGCCATAGACCTTTTTGTTGTGCTTTTATCAAGTTATAAGTGCAATAATATTTACATCATTTTTACATTAAAGTTCTCTTCAAAATACCTTATTACACCTCATTAGGCAAAGGTAATAAAAAATAAAAAGAGCTTCACA
>JAVBKA010000172.1:0-5110 GCA_031546715.1 Oscillospiraceae bacterium
GAAGGCATTACTGAGTGCCTGCGCTTTTCGTGAAAATATGCAAGCATATTTTCACTACCAGGTTAATTCGCACTTACTTAATACTTATACTGCTTGAAGAATATTCTATCAATTATCGGAGGATTAATTTATGGTTGCTTATGCAAATCCAGGGTCACAATACAATCAATATAAACAGCAAAGTGCAATGACTGCAAGTCCAGGCGAGCTTACACTTATGCTTTATGATGGCTGTATTAAATATCTTAAGCTCTTTAAGATGTATGTTCAAGAAAAGGATTTGGCCAAGGCAAACGACTCAAGCAAGAAAGCTCAAGCGATTATCGATGAGCTAATTCGCACACTAGACCTAAACTATGAAATCAGCGACGGACTTCTTAGATTATATGACTACATATACCGAAGAATGATAGACGCAAACATGAAGAAGAATTTAGAAACAGCAGATGAATGCATTTCAATGCTACAAGAGATTCGTGATACATGGCAGCAGGCAATACGCCTTAATCGTCAGAAAGTTATGGGCTTGTCCCAGGAATAAACCTCCTAGTTTTGTACTCGCAGCGAAAGCTGCGAGTACTTTTTGTGTGGAAGTGCTGTTTCTCCCATTGCCGACTGAGCCTTTGGCGTGGGAATTGCTCTCGTAAACCCTTTACAACGCAGTGAAAAATGGGTATAATAACCTCACGGTGTAAGTGTGAAGGCAGAGCTTTCGATGCCAAAGAGAGTATTGAGCGCATTACAATAATTAATTGCCAAGAAATTAAGAGTACATTTGCACACATTGGAGGATATATCATGCCAACTATTTCCATGTTTTTTGGTATACTTATAAAAATGAATTGGAAGGACAAGGGACAGCATAACTCCCCACACTTTCATGCCTATTATGGTGAATTTGAAGCAGTTTTTGGGCTGAATGGTGAGATTATTTCTGGACAGTTTCCAAAAAAGCAAGCGGCATTTGTTCAGGCATGGGCATTGTTGCATGAAGATGAACTTACTGCAGATTGGACGCTTGCGGTAAATGGCGAGGAAATATTTAGAATTGAGCCTTTAAGATAGGAGAACAATATGAGTTTAGCGGAAAAAATGATATGCGGCGAACCTTTAGGACATCGTGTAGTAGCGGTTGTACCCAAGGATAACTATGCCTTGCTTCTTACATTTAGTAATGGCGAGCGCAGAATCTTTGACGCAAGACCATTGCTGGAAATACCGGTGTTCAAAGCATTAAACAGGAAGCCGTTTTTTGAATCGGTTAAGGTTGAAT
Source organism: Oscillospiraceae bacterium (assembly GCA_031546715.1). Taxonomy (GTDB): domain Bacteria; phylum Bacillota; class Clostridia; order Oscillospirales; family UBA929; genus JAVBKA01. The sequence continues at coordinate 1,274 of JAVBKA010000172.1, forward strand.
ACGGTACAATTGCGTGGGCGCAAGACATTGACTATTGCCCTGATACGCTCTATATTGAAAGCACGCCGTATATCGGAGAGTAAATCAAGGATGAACGCAAATTCGCTGTTAGACAATAGAAATAAATAGCATAATTCCGAATTAATACAGCCGTGATGAAAAGTTTTTAGAAATGGTGGACAAATATGATTGAGTTTGACATATACAAGGCGAAGCTGATAACAATGCAGCCTGCGCTGGAGGAGCTAAGCAGAGGACTGGGGCTTGAGGAGGCTCAGACTGAGCTGAAAATCCTTGAGGACAAAACCGCCGAAGAGGGCTTTTGGAACGACCTGGCTAATTCGCAGACAGTGCTTAAGTCTATCAAACGCCTTAAGGATAAAATAGACAGCTACAAGCGACTTTTCAGCACTTGGGAGGACTTAACCGTTCTTTGTGAAATGGCTACCGAGGAAGGTGACGAGAGCATCATTCCTGAGCTAATTTCTGGAGCTGACAAGCTTGAATCGGATATTTCGTCTGCAAGACTGGCCACACTATTGTCCGGAGAGTACGACAATACAGCGGCTATAATGTCTTTCCACGCAGGCGCGGGAGGCACAGAGGCGCAGGACTGGGCTGAGATGCTATTCCGTATGTACACTCACTGGGCGGAGCGTCACGGCTGCACCTGCAAGGTTATGGATTATCTTGACGGCGATGAAGCGGGGCTTAAGGCGGCAACCATTCTAATTGAAGGTGAAAACGCATATGGTTACTTAAAAAGTGAGCACGGCGTTCACCGTTTAGTGCGTATATCGCCCTTTGATTCCTCTGGCAGACGGCACACGTCCTTTGCGGCTATAGAGGTTATGCCCGACCTGTCGAGTACTGATATGCAAATCGATATCCGTGAAGAGGATTTACAGGTTGACACTTACCGTTCAGGCGGCGCAGGCGGTCAGCATGTTAATAAAACTGAAAGCGCAATCCGAATTACACATGTACCATCGGGCATCGTGGTAGCCTGTCAAAACGAACGAAGCCAGCACCAAAACCGCGAGGTAGCCATGCGTATGTTAAAATCACGCCTCCTTGAGATTAAGGAACGTGAGCATTATGACAAAATTGAGGATATTAAAGGCGTTCAAAAGGCGATAGAATGGGGAAGTCAAATCCGTTCCTATGTTTTTATGCCCTACACCCTTGCAAAAGACCATAGAACAGGCTTCGAATCAGGTAACATCGGTGCTGTTATGGACGGTGAAATTGACGGCTTTATCTCGGCATACTTAACTGCGTCTGCAACGGGAAATTGGCTTACGAAATAGTGCGCTTTGAAACGTGAAGGAGTGAGGACGTGCCTGTATACACTTATTTTTCACAAAAGCTCCCCCGTGACTTAGAGGGCAGAATATCATATGTAAGCGGTATGGGCTTTGAGCCGCTGTATACGGTGAACCAAGTCCACGGCGACACTGTAGTATACGTTGGCGAAGACTATGCTTATCAAGACGCCGATGCACTTATCTCGGACAAATCGGAGATATTTTTAGCCGTCAAAACTGCTGATTGCGTCCCGATTTTGCTATGGGATAATACGCTAAAGGTATGCGGCGCAGTTCATTCAGGCTGGAAGGGGACTTCGTTGCGCATTGCGGTGAGAGCTGTGGAAGCGATGGTACAGCGTTTTGGCAGTGCCCCGGACAATATATCTGCCGCAATAGGCCCATGTATATGCGGAGACTGCTACGAGGTCAGCCAAGAGGTTGTTGACGCAATCGGCACTGACTGCGACGGTTTCGTCAATTATGATACGCCAAAGCCGCATGTTGACCTTGCGAAAATAGTCAAGCATCAATTAACACAGGCGGGACTAACAAATATTTCTATTTCAAAAGAGTGTACACGCTGTAATAGTGACACATATTGGTCGCATCGTGCGCATGGAAGTGAAAGAGGGCTTCAATTATCAATAGTCGGTTTTTCAGAAAAAAAGCTTATCTGCTGTTAATTATATTATTAATAAGTACATTATCTGGTTGCTTCTCTGAGTTTGTCGGCGTTGACCCAGATTATATAGCCTTGCCCTCCTTAAAGCCTGAGGAAACCCAATCCCCTGAGCCGTCATACTTAATTCCCGAAGGGCCTGCAAAAACGGTGACCTTTAGTCTTGCGTGGACTAAATGCGCCTCCTTTTTCCCCATCACGAACACAGACCCATTAAATGCGCAGGTGATACCACTCTGTTATGAAGGGTTGTTTGAGCTAACACCCGATTTTGAAATAAAAAATGTGCTGTGCGATAGCTGGAAACGTGTTGACAGCTTGACATATTCCTTTACTCTGCGACCAGATGTTACCTTTCACAACGGCGAAAAGTTGACCTCGGCAGACGTTGTGTATTCGCTCCAAGAAGCCACTGCGCCATCCTCGACTCATTACAACACCTTGAGAAAAGTTGACAAAGCCGTTGCAATCAGCGAGCTTGAGGTTGAAGTGAAGCTGCTTTCACCTATGGCAAACCTTCCTGCGGTGCTGACATTTCCGATTTTGAGTGAAGCCGCAAAAAATGAGAGCTTTCAATCGGGAACTGGCGTCTATCAAATTGCGTCGGAGATTTACGACCCAGAGGTGGTCACAGAGGGCAGCTCTGAACAAGAAGGCAATACCATCAGCTATTTTTTGAAACCCTTTGATAATTATTGGCAGGAGATTGCACCGCCTGAATTGAGAATTGACTTAATTGAAATTAAAAACCCCGAGGAAAGAGCCTTCTTTTTTCAGTTTGGCGCAATTTCAATGCTCCAAATGAATGAATGGGACCCACTTTCCACGGATATACACTCAGTTTGCGAAAGATATCAAGCCTTGGATTCTACCCTGCAATTTGTCGCAATCAACCCCCGCACCGAGCCGTTAAAAGACCCCGCCTTGCGCAAGGCAATCGCCCATGTGCTGGACAGACAGCGCATTACAGAGCAGACATACGGCAATCAAGCGATCGTTTCTCAAAGTATTTCACCCATCGGCAACCCATCGGCGGTTGAATATGATTTCCATGCGGGCGAGCTATTGTTGACAGGGCTTAACGTTAAGGACGACAACAGCGACAATATTTTAGATTACGTTAAGGACAGAGTTTCATATCCGCTGGAATTTACCATGATTGTAAACTCGGAGGACTCCGCCAAGCTGCAAGGGGCAACTATGTTTGCAGATTCCTTGAACGCCATGGGAATCACTGTGAACACGCGGAATTTGAGCTTTGAGCTATATCAGCGAGCAATTATAGTAGGGGACTACGATTTTGCATGGGCGCAATCAAGACTTTCGCCAGATTTTGACCCTTCTGTGTTTTACAGCGAGAACGGCGGGCTTAATTTACCCCGCAATAGCCCAAGTGAAAAAATGTCCGCCGCACTGAAATATTACTCCGAATCCGCACCTGTATACAGAACAGGCGCGCTAAGGTCGGTTTACGACGAGGCGATTAACGAGTCGTACATTTTACCTGTGTGTTTTTTAAAAAGCACACTTCTCACGGCGAAGGGCTTGTTTATAAACCCCACACCTGCGGGGCAAAATCTTTATTATAATTTTAAGAATTGGAAGCGTTATTAAAAAATTAACGCTTAGGGGATAATACCCTAAGCGTTAATTTAATAGACCTGTTCGGTACCCATTTACCGCAAATGGCTGCTTGGGCAACCACCCCGCCAACTGCGGTTGGCACCCCTCCACAGAGGGGAATAAGTTGTGCGGGGTAATTTCCTCTGTGGAGGGGTGGCGCGAAGCGACGGTTAATTCCCCTCTGTGGAGGGGTGGCGCGTAGCGACGGGGTGGTTAGGCTTCACG
>JAVBKA010000201.1:0-8903 GCA_031546715.1 Oscillospiraceae bacterium
GATTCACCCAAAATCCAGCAACCCCAAGAGGACGGCAAGAGCAAGCCCTTGCCCTACAACGTAATGAATTCGTACAGTACAAAGCAAAATTTAATGTCGATGATAAAATATACCGATTCTAGGGTGAATCGGACTTGAGCAACCACCATGCACGGCAAACGTTCTATGGGCACTTGAGCAACGAAAAAGGGTGCTTTGCTTCCTTTACCACCCCTCGTAAAGGAAGTGCCCCCGCGGCATGAGCGGGACGAAAAAAAACATGCGATTACCCCAAAAAAGCAATAGCCTGAGATACACCCGTCATACCTCAAGCTACTGCAATTTTATAGTGCCGTGCGCAACGCCGCTTCGCTGGGTTGCGTTTTTTCTTGCGACTTTTTGGTTCGCGCGGCTCAGAGTTAGAGTTTCGAGCCTTGCTAGGCTCGATTTAAGGCTCTGCCTTAAAAATCCGTGAGCTTTTGAAAAAGCTCAAGCAAAACTTTTGCTACTGTAAGTGCTGTCAGGCTCGCTTCACCCTCCGTGCGCAGAAAATAACTGCCATTCCGCTTATGACAAACAGAAAAAGTGCAGGCACCTTTTCTTGGTTTGTCAAACGCTGCATGTCAGTAATTTTCTGACTACGGGTGGCGAGCACCACTATTTCTCCAGCTTCATAAACTTCCGCACCACACCCCTAACAGGCTTATAAATCCCACCCTCCAAAGCCTTCGCCGCATTAGCCAGCTCCTGAGGAATCGCTATTTTCTGCGGACAATGCTTCACGCATTTACCGCATTTAGTACAAAGTGAAGCATTGTGCTTATTCGTCCGCATTATATAATGAAATTTTGTAACTATACCGCCGTGAATCTGGGTATCGTTGTAGCTGGATAAGCACATTGGAATATCCACACCCTTCGGGCAAGGCATGCAGTATGCGCAGCCTGTACAGGGTACTTTTGTTGCGGCAAGTATACTGGTGCGAAGTTTTTCCACAACTGCCAAATCGTCCGTACTCATGGAATTAGGCTGAGTTTCTGACGCTACTCGAATATTTTCCTTTATCATGTCCATAGTATTCATTCCCGAAAGCACCGTAGTCACCTCAGGATGATTCCATATCCACTTAAATGACCACTCAGCAGGAGAACGTTTCACTGCCGCCGCGTTAATAGCGGAGTTTGCGTCCTTAGGAAGATTTCCCGCAAGTCTGCCTCCTCTAAGAGGTTCCATAATCATAACAGGCATACCCTTTGCGGCGGCTAGCTTTAGTCCTGACTTACCTGCTTGGCTGTTTTCGTCTAAATAATTGTACTGAATCATGCAGAAATCCCAATCGTAGGCGTCCACAATCTTCGTAAACTCTTCTTGAATGCCATGGAACGAAAAGCCGAAGCTCTTAATTGCGCCGGATGCTTTCTTTTCTTGCACCCATTTTAAAACACCCTTGTCCAACAGTGCCTGCCACGATTTTATTTCTGTCAGCATGTGAATCATGTAAAAGTCAATATGGTCTGTTTGAAGCCTTGAAAGCTGTGTGTTAAAAAGCTTGTCAAAGTCCTCATACTTATGAACTAAGTACGGTGGTAGCTTTGTGGCAATGTTCACCTTGTCGCGGTAACCCAGAGACGCTAATACCCGTCCCAAGGTGACCTCGCTGCCAGGATAGATATATGCAGTGTCAAAGTAATTGACGCCGTTGTCTATAGCGTACTTTATCTGACTTGTTAATTCCTTTTCATCCTTGGTAAAGCGCATACAGCCGAACGCCAAAGAGGAAATTTGCTGTCCGTTCTTCGGGTTATTCCTAAAAATCACATTTACCGCTTCCTTTTAAATACAAATAATCGCTGACCCAGATAACTCACGGCGGTGAGCAGAATATCAACAATTGGCTTAACCACTGTAGGCATTTGCAGCTTTTCAATTAACAACCACGATAGCCCGAAGCCGCATGCAAATACAAATAGGGCTAGGGCGGCATATTTAAGGAAGGAATTTTTTGAGCCTTCCTTAAAAACAACATGCCTGTTAATAAGATAATTTGTTCCTGCGCTGATTATGCGTGCTGTTACATAGGACAGTGCAAAAATGCCTGTTAGTCCCATCATCAGGAAGAAAACTGCATTGTCCAGAAGAAACGCTATAAATGATGACATGGAATATTTAAGAATTGACTTAAAAACCAAGGTGGAGTCTCTAAAAGTGTCAAAATGCGAAATATGGTCTTTGCTGTTTTCAGGGTACACGGTTTGAATAGGGAGTTCTACAATGTCATAGCCGTCACGCCCTGCGTAAATCAAAAGGTTCATTTCATACTCAAACCGTTCGCCCGCAACAGTTTCAAGGTACGGCAGCATATCAGAGGTATACGCTCTTAAGCCTGTTTGAGTATCGTACACCTTGTTACCGGTGGAAAGTGCAAAGATATACCGTGTAACTGTGTTACCAAGGCGACTGCGAGCAGGTACATGTCCCGTAAACTGACGAGAACCCAGCACCATTGCGCCCTTGTTGCTAATCGCCTTTTCGGCAACGGCAATTATGTCCTCATTGAGGTGCTGACCATCACAGTCGGCGCACACAACCCCTTGAGTTTCTCCCATTTCGCGGATAAACTTAAAGCCTGTTTTTAATGCCGCGCCCTTGCCCATGTTGTGAGGGTGATATACTACAGTGCAACCTAGGGTTTTCGCTTGCTCAAATATCTTCCCGTACTCAGCTCCGCTGCCGTCGTCTACTATGACAATATGCCACTTAACTGTTGCCGTCAAGCGTTCTAGTAGCGCAATCATTCGCTTGTCTGGTTCATAAGCGGGAATTAGTATTGTCATTAGTACCTCCTAGATTATTGAAATTTAATAACCTATATATAAAATATCACTTATGGAGCGTTCCTTCGTTGTACCTAAAGGACTGTTTATCAGCTCATCCTCATATACCATTGTAGCTGAGCCGCCGCCATCAAGATTATAGGCAGATTCACAGCCGTATGTTACAAAAAGGTCGGCAAAATCGTAAATATCCAAGCCCTCACTATAACCAGGTGACCGTCCGTCAACAGTTATAATCAGGAAATGGTAGGGGTCAATCATCCCAAGACCTGTACGTGGGTTTTTTGGTCTGAGCCCTGAATCAGAAACGTCGAGGGCAACGCTTTTATCCACTAACGCAACGTCAAAGGAAAAGCTATGAATAACGCCATGCTGCTCGATAAGCTCAACAGCAAGTCCCGCAGTCTCCTGATAAATAATTAGTCTGCCGTCTGCCGTCAGGGCTGCGCCTTCGCGCTTAGGTTGGTCTCTGTATAGCGTACCGTTGCGAATTATAATTCCCTCACGGTTTGGGTCGCCGTAATAATCGCCGTTGACTGCAAGAATTGCGCCTACCTCTTTCGCCATAACGGAGGTTTTGTCCACATAGTTTGTACCAAATTTGCCTTTTGCCAACGCTGTCTTCATATATTCCATGCTGTCAAGCATAACTTCTGCAACGTAATAGGTAACTAGATTATCGCCCTCGCCAATGGTTTTGGTCTGCATATGGACAATGATGTTATCGTCCTCATAACTATGTGAGAAGTCGCCTGTCAGCACAGGGGTGTACCTTTCGGCAAGTGCACCGACGGGCTTAGGTTCTGGAGGAGGAAGCTCCAAAATAAGACTTGGCGCAGGTGTGGGAGAAACAGCAGGTTCTAAGGTTTCAACAGGCAACACCGATTCAGACGGCGTTACGGATTCAGTAGGTTTTGCAGACGTAGATGGTTCTACTGGCGCAGACGGCTCTACATGTCCAGACGGTTCTGCGGACGCAGTTGGGTCTAGGGATTCAGACGGGTCTACAGGCGACGGGGAGCTTGACGGTTCTCCTGTTTCAACTCCAGAAGAGGGGCTTGGCGACTTTAAGTACGATGCAGAGGGCTGATAGGATGGAAGCGCTTCTTCACGGGGAATGAGATAAAAATAGGTCAGATAAATTGCGGTTGCAACAAAAGCAACGGAGAATACGACAATCAGGGGCATTGTGTAACGCTTGTGCCTTTTCTTAATCTTCATTTTGCTTAAATCCTTATCTATGGAAATTTATCTATAGTTTAAAAAACTATCACTGAAATACTATCACAGCCACAAAAACGGCTGCAACAACCAAAAGGCAAATTCCCGCCGTAATATACTTCATTTTGGGCGCAAACGCCTCGGAGTTTTTGACCCGCTGGTCAGCGGAACGGTCTTGCGGTGCGGAAAGTGCGGCATAACCAGTCATAGAGCTGTCAGATGTACCGTCGGGCGTTGCTTGGGAGATAACTTCGCCGTCAACACGTGCTTCGACGTGGGCAACAGGTGCGTTAATATTTGTATCAATATGACCGTCAACACACGTATCTTGCACAGGTCGCTGACCTCCTGTGACGGTTTTATCGCCACAGGAGGAGCAAAATGCTGCATATTCCGGAAGCTGAGTGCCGCAGGAGGAACAGAACATATTAAGTCACCATTTCTCCAACGACACAAATATAGTTAGTGAAAACAACCTACCATCTGTCGTTGGAGAAATGATAAGTGACTTTTATTTAAACATCCGCCGCTGCGTTGGATAGGTTGAATTTATTCAACCTATCACTTTCTTTCAAGGCTACTGCCTAGCAACCTATATGCTTGTCTTAACTCTTTCGCCTGTTTCAAAAGACACAAACGCCGCATCGATTACCCGCAAGGTGCGAAGCACTTGCTCAGGCTTTACAATTAGTTCAGCCTTGCCGTTCACCACTTCTACAAGATTCTGATAGAAGGAGAGGGGATTTGGCGTAGCTTTTGGAAGCTCGGAAACCTCGATGGTTTTCTCGTGACGAGGTGCCATGGTTTTGGTAGGTCCTGCGGCGGTGAACACTACTTGGTCAAACTCCACCATGCGGACAATTGCCTTAGTCATTTTGCCTGTCAGTGACCAATCGTCAACAGTTACGCCGCCGTCCTGAGAGGACATAACCCAGCGGGGGAGGGGATGATAAAATCTCGTGCCGATGTCAACAATGGCGTAGATGTCGTTATCATAGTGGAGCACCAGATTAAAGCTGTCGTCGCAGTCAAAGCCTTCAACGCGTTGCTCTATGGCGTACACGCTGTCTACCTTGGCGTCAATCATCATCATTAACTGGTCAATCAGGTGAACGCCCCAGTCAAGAAGCATTCCGCCGCCCCATGCTTTTGTTGTACGCCAGCCTTCGGGTACGCCGTTACTGCCCTGTACGCGGGATTCAATGCGGAAGGGTTTTCCAATTAAGTTTTCGTCATAGGTTTTTTTGATAATTAAGTAGTCCTCGTCCTGACGGCGGTTTTGATGTACTGTAATGAATTTACCTGTCTTTTTAGACACCTCCACTAAGTCCTCAAAATCCTTAGACGTAATAGTGGCGGGTTTTTCAAGCACTACATGCTTACCGGCCTCCATTGCGGCAATGGCAATAGGCTTGTGAAGATGATTAGGCGTTGCAATAACGACAACATCAACGTCCTTACAGGCAAGAAGCTCTTCCTGAGATGAAAACAGGTGATGCCCACGCTTTTCGGCAAGCTTCATGCGATCCTCAGCAATGTCAAACACACCGGCGACTTGGATGCCGTCTACCTTATTAAGAAAAATCTCAGGGTGGTAAGCCCCCATTCCTCCAAATCCGATTATAGCTATCTTCATTATGGGCTCTCCTTATTATATATTAGTATTATACTTCAATATGGGCTGCCGAACTGCTCGAACATCGTCGGGTCTTGCGATAGGAGAATTTATTGGTGCATTGCGAAGTTCTTGGGGGTTATGTTTGACGGCTGTCACAATATCCTTCATGGCGGCGATAAATTCATCCAAGGTTTGGACGGTTTCTGTTTCCGTCGGCTCAATCATCATGCCCTCGCGGACTATCAAGGGGAAGTATATGGTGGGCGGATGGAAGCCACGGTCAATCAACGCCTTTGCGACATCAAGAGCGGATACACCGTCATTATCTTTCATTTTAGCCACAGACAGCACAAATTCGTGGAGACAATCGCCTTCAACGGGGATTTCATAAACGTCTTTAAGTGCATTCTTAATATATCTTGCATTCAGCACAGCCGTTTCTGAAACGGTTTTTAAGCCGTCAGCACCGTTAGAAAGTATATAGCAGTACGCCTTGAGGACAACACCGAAGTTACCGTAGAAACTGCGGATGCGACCGATGGTATCGGGATAATTCGAGGAGGTTACAAGCCCTTGTGGTGAGCTTGAGATTCGCGGAACAGGTAAAAATGGCTCTAAAGCCTTCACAACGCCTACAGGGCCAGCTCCCGGACCGCCGCCACCGTGAGGTGTGGCAAAGGTTTTGTGGAGGTTTACGTGGACAACGTCAAAGCCCATTGCGCCGGGGCTTGTATGCCCCATTATGGCGTTAAGATTCGCTCCATCATAGTATAACAGACCGCCCTTGCCATGCACAATATCAGCAATTACCAAAATGTCACGTTCAAAAAGCCCCAATGTGTTGGGATTTGTGAGCATTAGTCCTGCAAGTTCTGCCCCTGTTTCCTCGGCGGCGACCTTCAGGGCGGGAATGTCCACCAGTCCGTCACTTCCCGAGGGGACTGTGCGGACGGTAAAGCCCGCAAGAGCTGCGGAGGCTGGGTTTGTTCCATGGGCAGAGTCGGGGATAAGCACTACCTTACGAGCAGAATCTCCCCGCTTTTGGTGGTATGCCGCAATCAGCATTAAGCCTGTCAGCTCACCGTGAGCTCCTGCGGCGGGCTGCAACGTAAAGGCATCCATTCCGCAGATGGCGCACAGGTATTTTTCCATGTCGTGCAGCACTGTAAGGCTGCCTTGAGCGTCCTTGTCGGGCAGACATGGGTGAGCGTCGGCAAAACCGGGCAGAGCGGTAACGGCTTCGTTAATTTTCGGGTTGTATTTCATTGTGCATGAGCCTAGGGGATAAAACCCTGTGTCAACGCCAAAGTTAAGGTCTGCAAGAGCGGTAAAATGTCTTACAACCTCTATTTCCGCTGCCGAGGGAAGCATGGGCGGTGCGGTACGAAGGTTTTCTTCGCCCACAATATCGTCTAATGGCTGTGCGGGGACATCAAGGGCGGGGAATATATACCCTCTGCGACCTTCCGCTCCCATTTCAAAAATCAGGCGTGTTTGCTTTCTCATTGTTTCGCCGCCTTTTCAATAAATGCATCAATTTCTGCCTTAGTTCGCTTCTCGGTCACTGCTATCAGTGAAGTGTCCCCAGATAGGCAGACTGCCGAGGAAATAGCCTTGTTTACGGCTATTTCACGGAAAAATGGACCGCTGTACAGCGGTGTGATATCTTTTTCAATTAACTGCTGTCTTGCATATGCGGCTTTTTGAGCCGTCAGCTCCGCGGCTTCACGTAAGCCCGCCGCACCCATTAGGGAGAGCCAAACCGTTGCAGTTAAGGCGCACAGGGCTTGGTTGCTGCAAATATTGCTGGTAGCTTTTTCTCGGCGAATATGCTGCTCACGAGCCTGCAAGGTCAGCACAAAAACTCTGCGCCCTTCTGAATCCACCGTTTCGCCCACAATTCTGCCGGGCATTCTGCGAACAAAGCTCTCCTTAGCACACAAAAATCCTGCGTAAGGACCGCCAAAGCTAAGCCGAAGCCCTAAGGGCTGGCATTCGCCAACAGCAATGTCGAAGCCGCATTCACCGGGGCTTTTAAGTAGTCCTAAAGAAATGGGGTCGCATACCGCAACGGCTGTTGCGCCTAGCTTTTTCGCCTCAGCGGCAATGGCAGTCATGTTCTCGATTATACCAAAGTAGTTAGGCGACTGAACAAAAACCGCACCTGTTTCCTTTTCAGGCGCAATGGTTTGTCCTGTCAGCATATCCACAGGCAGAAGCTCGACCTCAATTTCGTTGAAGCGGGCGTAAGTTTTTAGCGTGGAGATAATATGAGGATGTACAGCCGCCGAAACTGTCACATGCTTGCGCCTCGTCTGAGCGACAGCCATCAGCATGGCTTCACAGGCAGAGGTTGCGCCGTCATATATAGAGGCGTTGGAAACGTCAAGCCCAGTAAGCTGGCACATCATAGTTTGGAACTCAAAAATTCCCGTCAGCGTGCCTTGGCTGATTTCAGGCTGATAGGGAGTGTACGCCGTCACAAATTGAGACATGGACAGCAAGGCGGGAACGGCGGCGGGAATAGTGTGGTCATATGCCCCCGCACCTCTAAAGCACGGGTCGGTCACTGCGTTCATAGCTGCTAAAGTGTTGACATGAGCAAATAGTTCGCTTTCACTCATAGCCTTCGGCAGACCTTGAATTCCCTTAATACGCGCAGGTGCGGGTATCATGGAATACAGGTCGTCAAAGCTGTTATAGCCCAGTGCCTTTAGCTGCTCTGAGCGTTCCTTTTCAGTTGACGGTATATAGTTCATATTAGTGTAAGGTTGCGACAAAGGCTTCGTAAGCCGCAGCGTCCATGTAAGCGTCTAGCTCGGATTTGTTCGACATTTCTATGACAAACAGATGATTGTCATAGGGTGCTTGATTTAACAGGGCGGGTTCATCAATAACTGCGTCATTGATGCTGACAAGCTTGCCCGATAGGGGAGACACAATGTCCGACGCCGCCTTGACGGATTCAACAACGCCCAACGGGCCGCCTAGTTTAACGCTTGAGCCTACAGGCTCGCCGTCCGCAAATACTACGTCACCCAGAGCGTGCTGCGCATAATCGGAAATGCCAAGGGTCGCTTTGTCTCCCTCAACTAAAATCCAGTCATGTTCTTTAGTGTATAACAGTCCTGCTTTAACCATGAAAAATAACCTCCAAAAGTTATAGTATAATATATTTAGAATCGACCTGTTCGGTAAGCATTTACCCAAGTTAATGTTAGGGGAACCACCCCGCCAACTGCGGATGGCAC
>JAVBKA010000052.1:0-25504 GCA_031546715.1 Oscillospiraceae bacterium
AAAGGAAAAAAACACTTTATAACCACCGCAATTGAGCATCATGCAATTCTACACACCAAGGATTATTTGGTTCGTCACGGCATGGAGGTTACTGTTTTGCCTGTGGGCGAAGACGGGCTTGTTAAGCTTGAGGACTTAGAAAATGCACTTCGCCCAGACACCGCCTTAGTGTCAATTATGGCGGCAAATAATGAAATTGGCACGATTCAGCCAATAAACGAGCTATTCGGAGCAGTTAAGGCGAAAAATCCAACCTGTGTATGCCATACTGACGCAGTTCAAGCGGTGGGACATATTGATGTCAGACTCGAAAATATTGACCTCATGAGCATTTCCGCTCACAAGCTTGGTGGTCCAAAAGGCGTGGGCGCGCTATATATTCGCAAGGGCGTTTTGCTGCCTCCCCTGCTCCATGGCGGCGGTCATGAAAGAGGTAAGCGTTCCTCAACGGAAAATGTTGCGGGTATTTGCGCATTTGCGGCGGCACTAAAGGAAGCCGTGGAAATGTTGCCTGTTTCGGTTAAAACCACCACTGAAAAGCGGGAAAAGCTCCTCGAAGGGCTGTTGAAAATACCCTATTGCCATCTTAACGGACACAGAGAAAGGCGTCTGCCGGGTAACATTTCCTTGGTTTTTGAAGCTGTCGAGGGCGAAAGCCTTGTGCTGGCGTTAGACCTTGAAGGAATTTGCGCCTCCTCTGGCTCGGCTTGCTCCTCAGGCTCGCTCGACCCGTCTCACGTTTTACTGGCGATTGGCTTGCCTCACGAGGTTGCCCACGGCAGTCTCAGGTTGTCCATTGACGAGAATATAACCGATGAAGAAATTGCATTTGTCATTGAAAAAGTGGCGGATGTTGTGAATAAGCGCAGAAAAATGAGCCCATTGTGGGATGAAAAGAAAAATGTCCCCACTGAGCGGTTTTGGAATAAATAGTAGCAAATAGTTGCGACTGATACGAGAAATTACTGCGAATTTAAGGGAAAATATATACAAAAGAAAATATAGGAGTGAAATAGATGTATACAGAAAAGGTTATGGAGCATTTCTCAAACCCACGCAATCAAGGCGAGGTTGAGGATTACAACGCTGAGGGTACCGTCGGAAACCCAAAATGCGGTGACATAATGAAAATTACAATGCGCATCGAAAAGGATGTCATTGAAGACGTAAAATTCAAGACCTTTGGCTGCGGAGCGGCAATTGCCACAAGTTCCATGGCTACTGAGCTTGTAAAAGGACATACTGTTAAAGAGGCTCTGGCGATTACAAATTCCGCCGTTGTCGAAGCTCTTGAAGGACTTCCTCCCGCGAAACTGCACTGTTCAGTTCTTGCGGAAGAGGCTATAAAGTCTGCTATTGCGGATTATTACCGCCGTCAAGGCGTTGAGCCGTCAACAATTATGGGTTGCAGCGCAGACTGCGCAAGCTGTCACCATGAGCATGATGTGGTCGAAGAGTAGATGCAGACGCAGTCTGTAATTCTATGAGGGTTCTAAACGAGTTTTAGCATATTTTTAGCGGGGGCAGTAGCTTGACGATGTCTTATCATTGTTTTGTTACTGCCTCTTTATACTAAGAAATACAGCGGAGGTGTAGGTTTTGGAAAAACATATACAACAGCCTGTTAAAAGGTCAACCGTTCGGTTATATCTGGGTGTAAAATATTTTTGCTTGAAACGATATGCAAAATGGTGGTTTGGGAACATAAAATTTGCTAAAATTAGCAAAAACGTGCTGAATTATGTGCTGTTTTCTCATGCTACGCCGCTATTACGGAAGCTCAAGGATGTTGATATGTACTTGCAGTACAATAAAATCGTCAACCTAAAGCTCGCGCTTAAAAAGGTTGACGGTGTTACCCTATATCCGGGCGAAACCTTTTCGTACTGGAAGCTGATTGGTAAGCCAACCAAGAGAAAAGGCTATGTAAATGGTATGATTATATCTGGCAACACGTTTAAAGCAGGCACCGGCGGCGGCTTATGCCAGCTTTCAAACCTGATTTACTGGATGACAATACACACAGAGTTGTCAGTGATCGAACGCCACCGCCATGGGTATGACATATTTCCCGACTCCAACAGAACCCAACCTTTCGGTAGCGGTGCGTCCTGTTGTTATAACTATGGTGATTTGATGATTCAAAACAACACAAACAACATCTTTCGCCTTGAACTGGAAATAACAGACCAAGAGCTAAAAGGTCGCTGGACGTCTGATACGTCCCCTGAATATACATACGCAGTCTATGAAAAAGAGCATGTTATGAAGCCCCAATATTGGGGCGGATATACCAGGCATAATGCGTTATTTAGGAGAAAGTGGGATGTGGACGGCAATTTGGTGGATGATGAGTTTGTGGTTGAGAATCACGCGATTATGACGTATGCACCGTTTTTGGAGGGTGCGGGTGGTGAGGGTTGTTGAGGGTTTGGAAATATAGATATGTGTTGCATAATGGACACAGACGTATTATAATGAAATCGAGAGAAAATCTCGTATTTGTTGAATAAACAGGCTAGTTAGGGATATAATTGATGAAGTTGCCCTATATGAGGAGTGTTGAATTATGCTATGCCAATTTACAGTAAAAAACTTTCAATGCTTTAAAGATGAAATTACGTTGGATATGCAAGCTGCATCAATTCCAGAAAATGAAGAATCCGTTATTACGGATATTGATGGCGAGAAATTCCTGCCAATTAGCGTAATTTATGGACCAAATGGAGCGGGAAAGTCTACTGTTTTGTATGCAATATATAGCCTTGCATGTAAAATTATGCGTCCAATTGAAGCGCTATCAAGCGAAGAAAGGAATCGGATTAGAAGTTCTGACAATATTTCTGCGAAGCCGTTTAAGTTTGCAAAAGAAACATTGAATGCTCCTACTGAGTATGAAATTTTTTTCCGCACAGAGAAGTGTGAGTATCAATACCGTATTTCGACCAGAAAAGATAAAATTATATACGAGGCGCTATACAAAAAATTTCTTAGCAGATCAAGTTATTCAACAGTATTTATTCGAAATGAGAATAAAATTGAGCAACTTAGTGGTTATTTAAAATCCGATAGCGTAGAGGACATTTCTGATGATCTGGCATTATTGTCCTACTTTGGAATTACCCATAGAAGAAACTCAACTATAAAAGATATTATTGGTTGGTTTGATAAAAAATTCTCCTTTATTAACTATGGTAATCCAACTGAGGATGCCACCATAGCAATATCCAACAAGGGTGCTACAAAATCGCTGATACTAAAAATGATGGCTGAAACTGATATTGATGTTTCTGATTATCGTATAGTTAAAAACCATGACAAGAGCATGGCTGTCTATACATCACACACAGTTGACGACATAAAATATGAATTGGATTTAAGGGAAGAGTCCCATGGAACAATTAAATTTTTCGGGCTGCTTCCTTATATTGCAGGTAGCATTATAAATGGTTCAACGTTGATTGTAGACGAACTTGACGCAAAATTGCATCCACTTTTATTAGAATATATTATCAAGCTTTATAATGACCCTGCTATAAACAAAAAACATGCTCAGCTTATTTTTACGTCACATGACCTTATCACAATGAATAGCGAGAATTTTAGAAGAGACGAAATCTGGTTTGCCGCAAAAGGCACAAAGCAAGAATCATTACTATATTCATTAATTGAGTTTAAGAAAGAAAATGGAACGCATGAAAGAAATGACGAGCGGTACAATAAGCAATACCTCGAGGGGCGCTATGGAGCAGACCCATATTTTAAAAAAATTATTAACTGGGGGGAAGTATAATGACTTCGCCCCAAAACAAAAAAAAGGCACGTAAAGTTGGAAATTTGCAGGCAATTGCTAATAGGTACTATATTTTTTCCGAAGGCGTTCAAACGGAACCAAATTACTTTAATGGATTCAAGCAATCTATATCCAGCAATGTTATCTATAAAAATATAGTACAAGTTGAGGTGGTTGGGGTCGGGGCAGAGACTGTTAGAGTGTTTGAGGCTGCTGTCAAGTATGTTGCATACAATAAAGTGAAAAACGCACAAATCTGGTGCGTTTATGATAAAGATAGTTTTCCACCTGAGCATTTTAATTCTGTTGCTCAGAGAGCTGAACAATTGAATAGCAGCCCAAATGCAAGGAACGCATATCGTGTGGCGTGGTCAAATCAATGTATAGAGTATTGGTTTATTTTGCATTTTGATTACTATGTTTCTAATAATGAAATGGAATACTATATAGAATATCTTGATAAAAAGTTTTCGGAACTAGGATTGGGAAAATATAGTAAATATGAGTCCAATATATTTCAAATCCTAACTCAGCAAGGCAATCCTAAGGCTGCAATAAGATATGCAAAAAAACGACTAGCTGACTGTGTAAATTGCAGCGATAGTGAATCAGCACCAGCCACAAAAGTGCATTTTCTAATTGAAGAGCTGGCGAAATATTTACCTGATGACTTAAAAGAGAAATACATATAATTAAAGTCTTTCATAGCCAAGGGTTTCCACAAAACCGTCTTACCAAAAAGAATGAGGCATTGCTGCCTCATTCTTTTGCGAATCAACTATTGCTGACCGCTGTCGCTTTTCGTAGTGTCTTGGTTTTCGGTGCTGGATTCGGATGTTTCGCCGTTGATTGAAAAGTGGAATTTTCCGGTCATGCCGGCTGCGCCTTTGGTTGAGAAGTGGACTTCGTCCTTGCCCATTTTGTCCATGACGCCATGTATGCGGAACATTTTGCCGCCGGGCATGATATCGTTCTCACGCATGTCTGCAACGACTTTGTCTAGCTCCGCTTTTGCTGCGTCAGCGGTTTCTTGGTCGATAAGTCCTAGCTCAAGCTGTTTGTCAATTTTCTGCTTTTCGAGGGCGATGGATTGCTCCTCTATTGCGTACAGCTCGTTCTTTTGAGCTTCAGTTAGAGCAGCCCATTTTTCGAGGGTTTCTTCATGCTTGGCTGCGAATTCTTCGATTTCTTTTCTCTTTTCTTCAAAAAGAGCTTTTTCTTCATCGGTCAGCTCAGGCATTTCGCCGTCCTTAAATCTTTCAACTCTTGGTTCGCCGCCGAAGCCTTTGACAAAACTTGGAGGTGCGGGACGTTTTACGTTTGAGTCTGTGTCCGGGGTTGCTGAGGTGCTGGGTTGCTCGGTTTGAGTTTCGGTGGATGGTGTGGTGTTAGCGTCAGCGGCGGCAAGAACTGAAACACAGCTTATTCCCATTATTGCAGCCACTGCCAGTGCGGCTAAAAATTTCTTGTTCTTCACTTTATCGTTCCCTTCATGTTGTTGATTCAGCGTTGCATTGTTATTCTTTTTCCATAGGCTGCACCTCCGATGATAGTTAGTATAGCCGCCTATTGTGAAGAATTAATGAGGGGTTTGAGGAGAAATGGTAAACAAATACAAAGGCGGCGGTTTTTAATTGGTGATTGTATTGATATGAAGCTTCGTAATATGAGGCTTGTAAATTAACCCATATGTTCTGCTAAAAATGCTTTAATTTTCTCTTCGTACAAACTTTTAGCAACCCATGCCGCCATTCCGTGAGCTGCGCCATCGACTGCTAATACTGACGTTGGTGCAGGACATGCGGCTGATAATTTGACTGACATTTCATATGGTACGAAGTTATCCTGTGTGCCGTAAATAATCAGCACTGGAGTACTTGATTTTGCGATTTGCTGTATCGGTGTTGCATCGCTGAAGCCGTAGTGCGCTAGGATTTTGCACCATAGTTCAACAAAGAAGATAAGTATATGCGCCATTGCTGGGGGCTTGATTTTTATGTGATGAGGTATTAGTTCGGCTACTGAGGTGAATGCGCTGTCACTAATAATTGCGGTTACTGATTTTGGTAAATCATTGTCGCCGCTTAAAGCTAGGACTGTTGCTCCGCCCATAGAAACGCCGTCTAAAACGAATTTGCACTGGTTGGTTTCCGTTTTATTTAGTTGGTCAATCCATTGAAATATGTCTTTTCTATCGACAGAGCCCATTCCGATGTACTTCCCTTGGCTTTTTCCATGGGAGCGAGCGTCGGGTAAAAATATATTGTAGCCTAATTCATAGTACAGCCGCACATCAGTCATTCTTGAGATTGCGTCGTCACGGTAACCGTGAATGAGTAAGACTGTTTTGTTGCTTTTTTGACTTAGATAGTAGCCGTTTAAGTCATATCCGTCACTGTTAATATGTAAGCATTTGTAGGGCAGGCTAAAAAACCATGCCTCCTCGCTTCGTAGATGTGCAAACATGGATTTCCACGGTTCGGGAAGGTTGCTTTCATCTGTCTGTTTGTCTGTTCTTTTGAATAATTGGCAAAATATTAAGTACGAGAGAGCAAAAATGAATACAGCAATTATTAAGAGTATTACTGATATTATAGTAATCATGTGTCAGCTCCTATAATGAAAATTTCGGACATATTCAAGGTGAAAGCTTGTGCTACCGTAATATTACGTGCTTTGGCAGGAAAAGTCAACTAATAATGCTGATTTTATTGGCAATTATTGGTCGGTGAGAGCTTCAAATAATCATAATGATAGCATAACTACAAACACAAAAGAGGAGATGCCGAAGCATCTCCTCAAACTTTATTCGCAGTTGCGATTACATATACTTTCCGGTGGAAACCTTAATACCAGGTCCCATTGTGGAAGCGACTACGCAGGAACGAATGTATTGACCCTTTGCGGCTGCTGGCTTTGCTCTGACGATAGCGCGGATAAGAGCGTCAAAGTTTTCTTCAAGCTTAGCGTTACCAAAGGATGCTTTGCCTAACGGACAGTGGATAATGTTAGTTTTGTCAAGACGGTACTCAACTTTACCAGCTTTGATTTCGGCAATTGCCTTGTTCAAATCGTTGGTAACTGTTCCGGCTTTTGGGTTAGGCATTAAACCTTTTGGTCCGAGGATTTTACCTAAACGTCCCAATGCACCCATCATGTCAGGTGTTGCTACGATAACGTCATAATCAAAGAAGCTTTCTGTTTGAATCTTTGCAATCATTTCCTCTGCGCCAAAGAAATCTGCTCCGGCGGCTTCGGCTTCTTTTAGCTTCTCGCCCTTGGCGATTACTAACACACGGAGAGTTTTACCTGTTCCGTGAGGAAGGACGAGGCTTCCGCGAACCTGTTGGTCTGCATGACGTGAGTCAACGCCTAGCTTAACGTGGATTTCAATTGTTTCGTCAAACTTTGCCTTAGAGGTTTTGCAGGAAAGGTCAAGTGCTTCTAATGAATCGTATTGCTTGGTTCTGTCAACAAGCTTAATAGATTCTTTATATTTTTTTCCGTGAAACATATTTCTCTATCCCCCTACTCTTCAACAGTGACGCCCATGCTGCGCGCAGTTCCTGCAACCATTGAGATTGCAGCGTCAACTGAAGCGGCATTTAAGTCGGGCATCTTTGTTTCGGCGATTTTTCTGAGGTCGGCTTTAGAGAGCTTGGCGACCTTTGTTTTGTTTGGAACTGCTGAACCGGATTCAATCTTGACAGCTTTCTTAATCAAAACAGCAGCTGGAGGGGTTTTTGTAATAAAGGAGAAGCTTCTGTCAGAAAAAACGGTTATTACAACAGGAATAATCAAACCAACGTCACCCTTAGTGCGTTCGTTAAATTCCTTTGTAAATGCCATGATGTTTACACCGTGCTGACCTAGCGCAGGTCCGACAGGGGGGGCTGGAGTTGCCTTTCCGGCAGGAATTTGGAGCTTGATATAACCGGTAACTTTTGCGGCCATTAATATTTTCCTCCTCGTGGTGATGTCGAGTTTAGTAAACTCTCCCACATAATTTGAAAACGACATTGTCGTTAGAGATTATTGCGTAAAATGCGATTAGTAGGTTACAAGTGCCTCCACCTGGTCAAGCTCAAGCTCAACAGGGGTTTCACGTCCAAACATGGAAACTACAACACGGACACGGTTTTTGTCAAGAGCGATTTCTTCAACAGTGCCGATAAAGTTTTCAAGAGGACCATCAATAATTTTGACGCTGTCGCCAACACTATAGGAAACCACGATTTCAACCTTTTCAACGCCTAAAGCAGCAACCTCTGCATCTGTAAGCGGAACAGGCTTGCTTCCGGGACCGACAAAGCCGGTTACGCCACGGGTATTGCGAACCACGTGCCAGCTTTCGTCTGTCATGACCATTTTAATCATAACATAACCGGGGAATATCTTGCGCTCAACGGTTTTCTTCTTAGAGTCAGCCGTGATTTCCATGACTTCTTCAGTTGGAACCTTGAGTTCAAGTATTAAATCGTGGAGCTTGCGGTTTTCCACTGCTTTTTCAATAGTTGCGGCAACTTTTTTCTCGTAACCCGAGTAGGTATGCACAACATACCATTTGGCGTTTTCAGACATTATAACTACCTAAATTACTATAGAGATGTTGCGAATGAGTTCAACAGCGAAGAACATAACGTAATCGAACAAACCAATAACAACCGCCATTACAACCAAAGATACTAAAACGATAGTAGAGTTGTTAATAAGCTGCTTGCGTGTTGGCCAAACGACCTTTTTAAGCTCTGAACGCATTTCACGAAGCCATTTTTTAAGCTTATCAATTAAGCCGGGCTTCTTTTCGACCGGTTTTTCCACCTTATCGGCTTTTTGAACCTTGTCTAGGTTTTTTTCATCAGACATTAATAATCATCTCCGGTACTACTTAGTTTCTTTATGCGGAGTGTGTTTGCGGCAGAAACGGCAGTATTTGTTCATTTCCAGCCTGTCCGGATCGTTTTTCTTGTTTTTCATCGTGTCGTAATTGCGTTGTTTGCATTCCTGACATGCAAGAGTAATCTTTACACGCATGAGCGGCGTCCTCCTTATTAAATATTGGACTGCAAGCAGTCCTCGCCTCCCTGATTAGGCTGGCTTTTTTGTACAACAAAAAAGAACCTTTACAGGTAATCTGTAGGATAACATATATTTGGTGTTGTGTCAAGGGGGTGTTTACACTAATGTACCTTTCAGCCTTTACATTAAAAATGGAATTTTCGATTTCGTATTCTTTCTGAAAGTAATTGCAAATCTTCCTTTGATAAATTTTCCAAATGCTCAAGCTTTTCGAGAAAATTTTCGACGCTTTCTTTTGCTTTTATTCTTTGAAATTCACCAATGAAACTTACAATATTTCCATTTACGACAGCAATCATAATAATTCCATATAATGATAATATTGCAGTAATAATTCGCCCGAGAATGCTTGAAACATATAAATCGCCATAACCTATCGTAGTAACCGAAGCAAAACAAAACCAAATGCTGTCACCAAAGTTTTCCATAGAAGGTTCAATAAAAGTCAAAATAAAAGCAGTTAGAAAGAATAGAGACAAGAAACCTGAAAGAGCTTCTATGGTTTTGGTTATTCTCAATATATTGTAAAAAACTTTTATTTTTTTCATGTGAAATTCCCTTTTTATACACTAATTCTGTACAAATGATAGCTTTAAACTACAACTATTCAGTCACAAATTGGGCATGATGCGTCTCAGTATAGCTAACTTTTATTGACAGATGTTTTAGGCATAACGTTTCTCAGGCGTCGGACAATACGCTTCCGTTTACGCCATGAGGTAATTACATCAGCTAATAACAGTTGTTCTTGTTTTCACAATCATTTTCTTTACATCTTCAACAGAAAATACACCTTCTTTTTTTAGATGCAAGACCATGTGACAGTTTGGGCAAACAGGTATAAGGTCTGTTTTAGGATTTACTGTATAGCAAGAGTTGATAATATACAATGGCTTTATGTGATGTACATGAATTCTGCCGTCAAACTCTTTACCATAGAATTTTCCGAAGTCAAAGCTGCAGATGGCGCAGCTACTGCCATATTCTTTTATGCATTCATTTCGGGCATTATAATTTCGTTCATAGGCATTTACAATAATCGTCTTCTTGCCACCTTCCGGAAAAACATCTTGTTGTTTTTCAGAAACTTCTTCGGGAATTGTCTGATGATTAATTTCTACGATATTGGGATTCATAAAATCTTTAGATTCCTCAGAAATGTCGGTAATATATTTTTCTGTCGAATATATTCTTGGCATTTCACCAATGACATTATTCAAGTTAAAAACCTCTAGCTCGTCCTCGGTGCCTGTTATTAGGGATTCTGAAGGATGGGGAAAATTTATATTCAAATTCAAATAATCAGATAATTTATACCATTCTTTGCACTTTCGAATTTTATCAAGCTCCGAGTAAAATAACTCTTTTTCTGTTTTTCCTAAAGTCTCAAGTCCTAATTCCTGCATTAACTCATAAAATCCAGCACTTGCTTTACCGTTGACTTTGCTGATTACTTTTGCTGAAAGCAAGGGTAATCCCAATTCTTTGCAGAGTTTTGAGACCACCGCAATATGTTTTCCAACTTGCTGCAATGAATTTGAGGATTGATTCTCGATGCTAGCTCATTATATTCAATTGGGCGTTCCCTATTAATAATTGTTAGAAGTAGCTGTTCTGCCAGCTTGGTCTGAATATCTGTTAATATCACGGCAATTGCCCCCCTGTTCTAATATAGTTATTGCACAGAAATTGTGCAAATCAAGGTCGCTAAAAGCTATTAACGCCACCATTACAATCATGTTACTTTACACAATTATATCATAATTAGACAGATTTGCAACAATATTCCAAATTTCATACATGCATAAATTACGCATAACCTCCCTCACACCCACATTTGCAATATCCCAACTTTCATGCTACAATAACACACAATACCACACCACACTTTTTTACATAGGAGACCTTCATGGAAAGCACGATAAAACGACCTGAACTACTCGCACCTGCGGGGGATTTGGAGATACTCAAAACTGCGATTACTTACGGTGCTGACGCCGTGTACATGGGCGGCAAAGCCTTTGGGATGCGGGCGACTGCCGCTACTTTTGATTACGCCGCTATGGAGGCGGGGCTAGACTTTGCTCACGCCAGAGGGGCGAAATGTTACATTACGGTTAATGCAATTCCCCACAACAGGGAGATAGATGCACTGCCTGAGTACCTTGAAGCTTTAAACGAGATTAAGGTTGACGCTATTATTGTTGCGGATTTAGGCGCATTTGCCATGGCTAAAAGACATGCGCCGGACACTCAAATTCATGTTTCTGTACAGGCGAACATTACCAACTATGCGGCGGCGTTGGAATGGGCTAGGCTTGGTGCGTCCAGAATTATTGTTTCCAGAGAAATATCCCTTACCGACATTGCCCGAATCCGCAAGGAGCTGCCTAAAGAGGTGGCGATTGAAGCCTTTGTCCATGGGGCGATGTGCCTTTCATACTCAGGCAGATGTTATCTCAGCAGCTATATTGCCGGAAGAGACGCTAATCACGGCGAATGTGTGCAGCCCTGCCGCTCTATGTATCATTTGATGGAGGAGCGCAGACCTAACGACTTTTTTCCTGTGTACGAAGATGAAAACGGCGCATATATTCTCAATTCCAACGACCTATGCATGATTGAGCATATTCCTGAAATGCTTGAGGCTGGTATCGAAAGCTTTAAAATTGAGGGACGTGCTAAAACGGCTTTTTACAGCGGTACAGTGGTTCGGGCGTACCGCTCGGCTATTGACGGCTACCTAGAAAACCCCCAGGCTGATTACAAGGTTAGTCCTGCGCTGCTTTCGGAACTGCAAGGGGTCAGCCATCGGACATATGACACGGGGTTTTATTTAGGCACAAAGGGCGGGCAAAATGTCACCTCTTCTACTTATATTCGTGAATTTGATGTAGTTGGAGTTGTCATTGATGTTGACAAAAAAGGGGTAACCCTTCAACAGCGCAACAAGTTTTCTGTGGGCGATACCTGGGAGGTGCTTGACCCTGACGGAAATGTTACGGTGTTTTCCCCTGTTAAGATGTTCAACGTTAAGGGGGATGAAATACTGTCTGCGCCCCATGCTCAAATGTTAGTGTTTATACCGGATTTGACTTTGACAAAGGGTGCAATGGTGCGAAAACGTGCAGGAGTTGAGGGGCTTCCTCTTAGACGTCCTTCCGGAGCACGCAACGAGATGGAGCAGAAATGATGGAAATTTTAGCCCCTTGCGGCAGTCCTGAGCATATTCCTGCCGCCGTGTTTTGCGGTGCTGATGCTGTGTATTTAGGCGGAAAGCGACTGTCTGCACGGCAAAATGCCGCTAATTTTGATGAACAGGCGTTGTCTGAGGCGGTTCGGCTGTGCCATCTTTACGGCGTAAAGGTGTATCAGACGATTAACACGCTTGTGCGAGATGATGAGCTGACCTTGGTTTATGACGCTGTCAAGGTGGCTGTCGCCGCAGGAGTTGACGCTATTATTGTGGCTGACATGGGTGCGGCGGCGTATATTCGCAAGCTTGTACCTGACATGCCCCTACATGCGTCCACACAAATGAGCATTCACGATGCCTACGGAGCGGAGCTTGCTCAACGTATGGGGTTTACACGAGCGGTTTTGGCACGAGAGCTGAGCCTAAAGCAAATAGAGTTTATTTCCCAGAACACATCTATTGAGCTGGAGGTTTTTGTTCACGGAGCGTTGTGTTGCAGTGTTTCGGGGCAATGCTATCTGTCGGGAGTTATTGGCGGACGAAGCGGAAACCGTGGGCTTTGCGCTCAGCCTTGTAGACTTAACAGTCAGGCAGGGGGGCGGGAATATGCGCTGTCCTTGAAGGATTTAAGCGTTGTTGACAGTTTGAGTGCTATTAAGGGCGTTACTGCGTTGAAAATTGAGGGCAGAATGAAACGTCCTGAGTATGTGGCGGCGGCGGTGACCGCTTGCAGACAGGCTCTTGACGGTGAAAAGCCCGACCTGGAGCGTTTACGCTCGGTATTTTCTCGCAGTGGTTTTACAGATAGTTATATCGCGGGAACTAAGAACAGTATGCACGGAGTGCGGAAAAAAGAGGACGTTGTCTCCGCAGAGGGGGTACTTCCTGAGCTTGAAGCGTTGTATGCCAAGCCTAGAGCGCGTTACGGTGTATCAATGCATGTGGAATGTACACATGGCGAGGCTGTGACCGCCTCGGCTAAGTGCGGGGGGCTGTATGCCTGTGTCAGCGGCGACCCTCCACAGGCGGCTAAGACCAGAGGTATCACTGCGGAGGACGCAGAGAAGCAGCTTGTTAAGCTTGGGGGTACGCCCTTTTATGCTGACGGGTTCAGTGCAGACATTGACGATGGGTTGTTCGTGCCTGCGGCGGGATTTAACGAGCTTCGCAGACGGCTTGTTGCGGCGCTGGAAGAACGTCTCATAGCCAAAAATACGCCTAAATTCATCGTTAACGATTCTAAACCTGTTATAAAAAAGACGGTGAAGGCGGCGGTGCGTCCTGCACTTCATGCGGAGCTTCAGACGGTGGAGCAGTTTTTAGCGGTTAAGGATATGGTTGAGTTGGCGGCACTTCCCCTGAGTTGCTTTGCGGAGGGCGGTCTTGCTGAGCATGCTGAACGGTTGGCAGTTAATATGCCTCGGCTTATGACGGCGGATGTTTTGCCGTTGCTGCAAGCGCTTAAGGTTCAGGGTTTTGACAAAATGCTGTGCCAGAATCTGGCGCATGTGAATATTGGGCAGAAGCTAGGCTTTCGTATGTTCGGCGGGGTGTTTTTAAACGTTATGAATTCGTACGCGGTGGAGGTTTTGCGGGGGTTAGGCGTTGAAAGTGTAACATTGTCATCAGAATTGACGCTTTCTCAGTTGCCAACCTCCGGTATTCCCACCGGTGTATTGGCGTATGGCAAAATTCCTGTGATGCTGTTAGCTCGTTGCCCTGTCCACGACCGACCACTGGTTAAAAACTGCGGACAATGTGTGGACGTCATGACGGACAGGACTAACCGTAAATTCCCAATACGTTGCAACGGAGACTACATGGAACTGCTAAACTCAACGCCAATCTGGATGGCGGACAGGCTTGCGGAGCTGAAAACGGACTTTATAACGCTGATGTTTGACAGTCATGCGCCACAAGAGGTGGCGGAAATAGTCAGGGCGTATGTAAGTGGCGGCGAGCCGCCGACAGACTACACTCGGGGCATGTTATACAGGGGTGTGGAGTAGGTTGTGAGTGGCAACCGCGGGGTGCGCGCTCGGGATGTGTGGGTAGTTTCAGGGTAATGACCAAGTGGAATATATTATAAAAAATATACAGTGTGTAATTATAGACATGCTGTAAATGGGGAACGCTGATGATAGATAGAATGAAACTTTTTCGGGACAAAATTGACGAAATTGACGAAAAACTCTTTGAGTTGCACGCAGACAGGCTTGATTATGCAGATAGAATTGGTAAGTACAAGGCGGAAAACCAGTTGCCAGTGGCGGTGCCTGAACGAGAAGCGGAGATGCTTAAGAGGCTTGATTCTGAGCGGGCGGAATTATTAAAGCTGCTGCTAAAGCAGAGTAAGGCCCGTCAGTACCTCCAGAGGGAGCGTCCTCGAATAACCTTAATCGGGCTTCCAGGCTGCGGGAAAGACGTAATTGCCCAGCTATTGGCTGAAAGTCATGACTTTCAGCTTTTAAATACCTATGAAATGGCTGAACATGCCTCTGGAATGAGTATTGAGAACATATTTGCCAAGTATGGCGAGGCGTGGTTTAAGCCCTTTGAAAAGGATATGCTTAAGACGGCGATTTTGGAAAAAAATGTGGTTATTACCGTGAGCCTTAACCTTTTGCAAGACCCTCAGAACACGGCGATGATTAAAGAAAATTCTGTTTGCTTTTACATAAAGAGAAAGCTTTCTGATATTTTTTATGACTCAGGATTTCCCCAGCAGACCCATTTTTCCGACCCTGTTAAGCTGTTAGAGGCGTATGACAGTATCCATGAGACCTTTGAAGAATTGATGGATTATGAGGTTCAATATGCCGACCCTGTAATATGTGCTAGAAAAATTTCCAATCTGTATAATGAATTACATTCTGCCAAAAAATTGATTTAATACCGAAAGTTACACACAAACATCACATAAAAAGTTATTAAGTTTTGAAAACTTCTTCCGATATATCTGACAGCAGCAAAAAGGATTGTTTAAATGCGCCTACCCATAGCAAATTATCAAGCCACGGATGGTGAGCTAATTTGCCAAGTGTTCTGAAAAGAACCGGACGCTTTAAGTAATTGCTGCATGCTATCGAAGGATCGGAGTATTGCATGAAGAAGTTTTTTTATTTTGCCATTTTTACCCTTGTATTTATTTTTGCAGGTACTACAGCAGCCTACGCAGAGGCTGACAGCCTTATCATTAACGGTATTAATTCTGATGGGAAGGTACTGCAAAACACGTATATTGACCTAACTAACGAAGAGTTTGTAGGGGCAGAGGATTATACATTTATCTCCGAAGGCAACGGCGCAAGCTGGGCGAAAATTAAGACCCAGTCTCTGTCAAAGGTTTTTGGGAAAGATTCCGTAAAAATTATTCTTGCTAAGGCAAGTGAATATGATAACACTAAGCCAGACCTGACAAGCACCGTAAGCTTCGGCACCATTGCTTCTCGTCCCATTGCTCCTCACAGTGTGGATTATGCGATGGGTGATGCTAATTGCTGGGTTGCGGTGAATGAAAACGGCAACCGTGTCAACTGCGAAGCTAGTGACGGCGGTCAGGACTATATCCAAGTACCCAACAGCGGTTTTGCTCTGCCGTCAACAAAGACTAAGTTTGCTGTGCGTATAGGCGCAAGTGTTGAGGACGACGTGGTTACTCCTGCGTCAAAGGTAAAAATGTTCACTGTGACGCCTAACCGAAAGGTTACGAAGTTTTTTATTGACTACAAAAACGAAGTGATTAAGCTTGCCGCCGGTTCAGTGGTGCAATTTCTTGACCCGAAATATTTGACACCTGAGGGCGAGTTTAGCAGTTTGTACTATTCAGCAAATGACGAAGCCACATTGCCGCAGGTTATTACATCGGCTAAAATTATCACCGTATCCGAGCTTATTACAAGCAAGCATGTTATAAAAGCTTTCTCTGAGGCTACAGCTAAAAAACCTGCGTCAGTGCCGCAGCTTATATATCCCTTGGAGCGGTCTGAGCTGGAAGGTGACGCTTTTTATTTGGATTCTGGCAAGGGCAAAATTGCTTTGTCTAAAGAGTATCAGGTTTACAGCGAAACAGAGCGCAAGTGGCTGAACAGTATTCCTAAGAATCCGTTGCAGCCGTCTACCAGAATTATGGAGGTTCGCAGGAAAAGTGCGGCGTTTGGTCGCCAAAGCCCCACTGGTCTTGCCGCTAGTCAGCCGAAAAAACTGTATATGTATTATGAGCTTAGTGAGCATAGTAAAGTTACCGCTGTTGATGCTGATGTGGAGACTGACAAAAAGACTGAGGTCTCTGAAATTGACATTACGGATACAGACCGTGTGGGCAGCACTGTCAGTGCAAAGTTGACACACTCAGGGGCTGCGCCCAGTGCGTCATATACATGGTACCGCAGCAGTAGTGCGTCAAAGACTGACGCTGTTATAGTTGGGAATGCTAAGACCTATGTCCTTTCCAAAGAGGATGAGGGAAGTTTTATATATCTTGAGCTTAATCCTCGGATAAACACCGTTATTACCGCAAGTGAAACTGATTTTATAGGCCCGATTCATGTTTATTACAAACTTTCCTATGAGCAAAATTCCGCCGCCAACGCCGCACCTGTCTCTGAGGAGCTGTCTAATAAAAGTACGTACACTGTAAAGGATGCACAGTTCGAGCGGGAGGGCTACACCTTTTATTGTTGGAACACTAAGGCGGACGGTACAGGCGTGAATATGTTCCCAAAAGAGGAGCATGCCATTACGGGAGATGTTAAACTGTATGCAGTTTGGGCGAATCAGTGGGACGGCGTAACTAAGTCCTATGCGTGGTACAAAGAGGGCTTGACCACGATGACCATTACAAAAGCGTCTGAACTGGCGGGATTTTTTGATATTTTAAACGGCTCGATGGCGAAAATCGCTCAAAGCTGTTTTAAGGGCAAGACGATTGTTGTAGCCGTAGCTATGGATTTTGACGGGTATGCGCTGCCTGTGGCGGTAAGAGAATTTAAGGGTACGTTTGACGGCGGACTAAAGCCGCTGATGAATCTCTCGATGGAAACAGGAGAAAATGATTACGGCGGGTTGTTCAGAATCGTAGAGGGCGGCACACTTAGAAATGTTGTGCTTGAAAATGTTCAGGTCTATACAGAGGGCTGGACTGGTGCGCTGGCTGGGCGGATTAATAACGGCGTAATTGAAAACTGTACCGTCAGCGGAAGTGTTGAAGGGGCTGCGTCCTCTGTTTGCGCCGCCGGAATTGTGGAGTATGCCTACAAAAGTAAAATCAGAAACTGCACAAATAATGCGTCAGTTATCGTATCTTCTGCACAGGATAATGTGTATGCCGGAGGGATTGCATGTGAGATTAGTTACAGCGAAATCTCTGGCTGCGTCAACAACGGCGAGGTTAAGACACTGTCAATGGCGCAGGTTACGTACTTGGGCGGAATTGCGGCATATTTAAAGAACGGCTCAACGGCTAGGGACTGCGTCAACAACGGAAGCGTAACCTCAAGTAACGGCGTTTATTCGTCAGGTGCAGGGATTATTGGCACGCTTTGGGTGGACGAAAATGCACCTTCGTGCAGTGAGACGGTGTCGCATTGCATCAACAATGGAAGCATTGATATAGCTGCAAATGACGTATACGCCGGCGGTATTGTTGCCGAGGTTTACGACTATGACGGGTATGTCCAAAATGTTAAAAATTGCACTAATAAGGGGTCGGTGACTATAACCTCTGATGAAAACAACGCTAACGGTTGGGGTTATGTGCCCTCTGCCGGTGGTATTGTGGGTTGGTTCTTGGACGGCGGGCATACGGTGTTGACGGGGAATGTTAGCGAGGGCGTTGTGGCGGTGTATGGTAGGGCGGGGGTTGTGTTGGAGTGAGGGAGTATTGGGGTTTATGTTGAATTACTTTGTGAGTTATGGTATGCTTATCTCAAATGATGCACTGGAGGGAGCACATGGAATATTCAGAAATGTTGTTTAAAATCCCTATGGAAAGCCCAACATATGAAGAGGACTCTAAGTGTGTCATAAAATCAATAGGAGAAATTATTCAAAACACCATTGACACAAATAAAAATAAGATAGTATTGAATACAAACCTCAAGCGGGGATTGCCAATGGAGAATATCAATAAAATTGCAGGACCAATCATTGAAGCGTGGGCTTTTGAGGCATTTAATGATATTAATGACGACCCTAAAAATCAGTATCACTTAATCAATGTTGAATCAAGACCAAGGCTTGACATGGCAGACGTGTTATTGCAATTTAAAAAGGATAACCATGTCATGACTGCAAATGTTGATTCTAAGGCAACGGCGGAGGATATTTATAATTCCGGAAAGGGACCCAATATTACGTCATTTGGCAGAATACGTACCGCTTATGTAGAAGAGCCTGATTATATGTTTATAATCCTCTCATTAAAACATAGGGTTTATTCTGAACGAAATGACATAACAAAGTTAATGGATGGAGTAATGGAAATAGTCAGATATAATGCTTATGATTTAAAATTTATATCTGATTCTGATATTGTTATTGACCCTTCCCTTGGTACAGGTCAAATTCAAATTAAAGATATCCATTACGTTGACTATCAGTCAAGAACGACGTGGGAATTTTGTCAAATGCTTGACAGGAAATATCTTGGGTCTTCAAGACGAAGCTTTAAAGATTGGCACAGGGAGGCGAAGAAAAACAAATGGATAAAGGAATAACCTTATATCACGGAAACTGTCTTGAGAAAATGAAAAACATTGCCTCTGAGTCCGTTTCATTGATTGTAACTGATCCTCCATATAATTTATCAAAAGATTATGGAAATAATAATGATACGTGGATGCATAGTGATTACCTAGATTTTTCTAAGAAGTGGCTTACGGAAGCTAAGCGGGTTTTGAAAAACGATGGCACTATATATGTTTTTATGGGCGTAAGATATATTTCATATCTTTACGAGATTTTAGAACGCGAATTAGGTTTCGTCTTTAATTCTTGGATTTCATGGTGCTATACTCAAGGAATTGGCAAAACCAAAGGATTTAGTCCGCGCCATGATGACATATTAATGTTTACAAAAAGCAATAGCTTTAAATTCAATTTAGATTCAATAAGGATTCCTCAAAAATACTATCGAAGTGTAAATAATATGCGAGGCGCAAATCCGGGAAATGTATGGGAATTTTCACATATACATTATTGCCAAGCAAATAGACAAGCACATCCGACGCAAAAGCCGGAAGCGTTATTTGAAAGAATGATTCTAGCCTCATCGGACGAGGGTGACACTGTGCTAGACCCGTTTTGCGGCTCGGGCACGGCTTTACGTGTTTGCCAGCAAACAAATCGTGTTGGTGTTGGAATTGAACTAAATGATGAATACATCGACTTGATTAAAGAACGTTTAGATCAACCTTTTTTGGGTTTTGATAGTATTGATGAAAGGATGGAGAGAATCCCTAACGACCTCAATGATGATTCTATTCGAGATGAATATATCTCAAATCACATTCGATGGTTTTTAAAATATCATCCTGAATCCACAGAGAAATTTTTAAAATCTGTACAAGAAAAATATGGTTACAAATTAAGCCGTCAACTATCTTTAGACGACTATATTTTAGATATAGCCTGTAATACATGAAGCGTTTCAAGGGCATCAAGGGTATTTTAAAGGTAAATATAAGGACAAGAGCAAAATTTTAATTGACAAAACTCGCAAAATGGTCTACAATATCACAGTCTGTAAAATACAGACATTGTGCTGATAATTTCAGTGCTCCTTGCTTGCAATTGCAGGCCATTAGTCCATGAGGAGGTGCTAATAATGGCAAAAGTTACTGGAAAGTACGAAACCGTGTTTATCGTTACCCCAACAATTAACGAGGACGAAACAGCGGCAGTCGTAGCGAAATTCAAAGCATTAGTTGAACAAAACGCAACTAACATCAGTGTTGATGAGTGGGGCAAGCGTCGTCTTGCTTACCCGATTAACGACCTGAATGAAGGCTTTTACGTTTTAATCAACTTTGAATCCAAACCAGAATTCCCGGCAGAGCTGGACCGTATTTACAAGATTACGGATACAATTCTTCGCAGCTTAATCATCTGTAAGGACGAGTAGGAGGTACAAGAATGCTTAACAAGGTTATTCTTATGGGCCGTCTTACTAGAGACCCTGAACTGCGACGTACTCAAAGCGGTACGCCAGTTACGTCCTTTACTCTTGCAGTTGACCGTGACTTTAAGTCACAGGGCGAGGAAAAACAAACTGATTTTATTGATGTAACCTGTTGGCAAAAATCAGCTGAGTTTGTTGAAAAATGGTTTCGTAAGGGGCAGTTGGTAGCCGTTACAGGTCGCCTTCAAGCCCGCAAATACACCGATAAGGACGGTAATAACCGTACTGCCTTCGAGGTGGTTGCTGAAGAAACTCATTTCGCCGAAAGAAAATCGGACTCACCAAGCTATGATTTACCGCCCAAGGCTGAAGCATCACATAATACCTCACCTGCACCCGCTCTTGCTCCTTCTGTGTCTTCGTATACAGAGCTTGAAGGTGACGATGAGGATTTACCGTTTTAATCTAACGAGTATCCATATTTCTTGAAAGGAGAACTACTATGGGAATGGATAGAGGACCCCGCGGCCGTAAGCGTCGTAAAGTGTGTGTATTCTGCGCCGATAAAGGACAGAATAAGATAGATTACAAGGATACCGGCAAACTCCGCCGTTTTGTTTCTGAGCGAAGCAAGATTTTACCGCGTCGTATGACCGGTACATGTGCACCGCATCAGAGAGAATTGACAGAGGCAATTAAGCGTTCACGTCATATTGCACTGCTGCCATTTATTACTGACTAAAAAGCCGCAAAACGTAGAACGCCAATGCCTAAGGGCATGAAGCTTTCTACGTTTTTTGTTTACGATTTTGTTGCAGTTTTGCTCGCGGTTTTTTTATAACTGAGTTTTGTTTAAGGGTGATTAATGATAAAGCGTCTACAAAAGCATATACTTTGGCTGCCCGTTATAGCCTGGATGACTGTCATATTTTTGTATTCAGCTCAAGACGGAGTGGAGTCCTACACCAGCAGCGATAAAGCGATTAAATCTGCCTCGGAGCTGTTTAAGTCTATAAACTTACAAGGTCTTTCGGAGTTTCTCTACGCCTATATAGCCCAATTTGTCAGGAAAATAGCACACTTCGCCGCATATTTCGGCATTGGTGTCCTTTCTATGCTTGCGTTGCTCCCCTACCGTATACATATTAAAAAGCAGGTGCTTATTTCCTTTGTAATAGGCTTTTTGTTCGCTTGCTCGGATGAAATTCATCAGCTATTTGTTCCCGGTCGGAATGGCAGCCTTCGTGACGTGTTGATTGATAGTTTGGGGCTGTGTTTGGCGATTGCTGTATTTGTGCTGATTTTGCGTAATGTGCGGAAAAAAGCTGTTATGTAAACGCAGATAAACAGCCTTTCATTATCATGCTCCCTTAACCCTGTCGCTCCTGCACCCAGCAATGCCTTGGAAGGCATTGCTGAGTGCCTGCGCTTTTCGTAAAAATATGCAAGCATATTTTTACTACCGGGTTAATCCGCACTTACTTATGTCAAAAGTCGGTTAAATTCCTTGGGTATTTTGCACTCAAAGCTCAATTTCTCCCCTGTTTCAGGGTGGGAAAGGCTGAGCTTATACGCATGAAGCCCCATGCGCTTTATGGCACTGGACTTACCGCCGTATTTTTTATCACCTACGATGCTGTGACCTAAATCACGCATACAGACGCGAATTTGGTTTTTGCGTCCTGTTGTGATTGCAACGTCGAGAAGTGAATATGCGCCGTTTTTCTTGAGCACGGTGTAGGCGGTGACGGCTCTGTCGCCGTACTGAGATTTTGAAGCGTATACCATATTGTTGGCGTCTTGCTTTAAATACTGGACAATTTCTTGGGATTTTTCTTCCAAAACGCCCTCTACAACTGCGTAGTAGAGACGTTCTGTGACAATGTCGTTCCAATCATTTTGTAGCTGACGAGCAAGGTCTTTATCCAGAGAAAACAGCAAAATTCCAGATGTTTCTTTGTCAATTCTATGGACAATATGGACTGCGTTTTTCGGGTCTGACAGCTTTACATAGGCGTTCATTAGTCCTAATGCGGTTTTTTCCTTTACGCCGTCCCTCGCTTCGCCCTCTGTGGGCGTTACAACTAAGCCATGAGGCTTGTTGATGACTAAAAGCTGAGTGTCTTCGTATATAAGCTCGATGTTTTCGTTTTGCAAAAACTGGGCTTTGTTTTGGTAGTCAGTGCTGACTATCTGACCTTTATGAAGCTTGTGGTTGTACTGTGTGCGTATTTTGCCGTCAACCAAAATGCTTGAGTGCGCCAGCAAGGCCTTGATGTCCTTGGCAGACATTGGCGCGAGGGACGTATTTAAAAATGCAAGAAGCTCACAGGGTTGCCCCACAATAAATTGCTTATTTGTTCTTTTCGCGCTCATTTATAACTTTTTCTCTCTTTCGCTGGCCTGATGTACAACTGTCAACAGGCTCTGTACAAGCATTGGGTACTCTCGTGTAAGGGTTTCATGGGATATTTGAGGAAGGTCAACAGCGTCGCCCTTGTCCTCCTTGGCGCGGGAAAGTATGTTTTGGATTTTACCCTCGGAAATGGCGATGTCCGCATTGGCTGAATATGGAAATCTGCTGGCAGGTGTGGCAAAAAAGTTTTCGGAGTTTCCTCCCGCTGAATTATACACCTGACGGAAAAGCTTGTAGACCGTTGTGCCCAAAACCGAGGCTAACTCGCTGATAAGCGACCTGTGACCGCTTCTTCCCACAAGGTCAAACAACAGGCTTATGGAGTTGATTATCAGCTTTTTTGCGAGTAATGACGAGGCTGACACCCCTGAGCGAAGGCGATGGTCTTTGTTTTGGGCTTCGTCAGGCAAATCCTCTGCGTTGATGGCTGTGCCGTCTCTGGTCATGGTACGACCAAGTAAATAGTCCGCTGACACCTTATAGTAATCGCTCACCTTAACTAAAAACGCAAAGCCCGGCTCTCTTGCGCCGTTCTCATAGTGAGACAGTAATGCTTGCGCCACACCTAAATCCGCCGCTGCAGACCGTTGGCTGATGCCC
Source organism: Oscillospiraceae bacterium (assembly GCA_031546715.1). Classification (GTDB taxonomy): domain Bacteria; phylum Bacillota; class Clostridia; order Oscillospirales; family UBA929; genus JAVBKA01. The sequence goes on from JAVBKA010000052.1 coordinate 23,204, forward strand.
TTCTCTTTACGTAATAATGACAATGTTCTAGCAAAATCTGTTGACACGTTTTACACCTCTTTTTTACAGCCTGTTTAGTATACTCAATTCTAAACAATTTGTAAAGGGGGTGATGATAAATAATTTTGCTTGACATTTGTACTGGCTGTGGTATAATCTTGAAGGTAAATTGCGGGATTGTGTAACGGTAGCACGACAGACTCTGACTCTGTTTGTGAGGGTTCGAATCCTTCTCCCGCAACCAAGAGTTCAGGCTTTGCCTGAACGTGTGAAACTCTACAGGTGTAAGGCTTGTAGGGTTTTTGTATTTTGTTAGAGAAGTGAGATGCGCATTGAAAAGTGTCGTGTATGGCTTATGTCATGCACGACACTTTAATTTCTATTCAAGGGTAACACCGTGGGATTCGTTGAGTTCTGTTTGCTAATATAGCAAACAGAATGTACACTTAGAGTGCAGCGCGGACGTAAGTCTGTTGGTGATACGCATTTGGGTTGCCACGCTTAATTCGCCAAAATGAGCGTGCACTTATTGGACATAGTTGTGAAAATTAGTTGCAGAGGTATTTGTCAAAAACATGATTAGGCGTTAGAGTAATCTCAATTCAATTATTAAATAGGTTGCAAAAGAAAAATCCTGATTAATTCCTAGTTAGGAATGTGATAATATGCTGCAACTCTTTGAGGCTTTCAGTGTCTAACAGCCTTGTATCTGCGTTTTCTACTGTTTGCCTAATATCAACAATATCATCGCCATTTCTTTTTCGATTTTTACTGTGCTCAGTAAACTCGTTGTAGTTGTAGGGATTTTGTAATGCTTCAAAAATAAAATGTATCGCATGAGTTCTTACGTTCACATCTAAATGCTTTAAAATTATATTTTTGCGTGCCCAGATTAGGCAAATTGTAAACTCAATATGTGCTAGAGAAATTTTCAATTTTTGATTCTTGGTTTTTGAGTATTCTGTATCTAGTTTGCGTTTTGCCAACTGTGCGTATTTTAATGCCTCGTCTAATTGTGGGAGGTCTGATTCACTATATCCGCTTTGCCATAAATAACACTTAGCGCGCTGATGATAGTAGTGAGGGAAACATTTTTCGTCCTTTGACAAATACATATGAAGGCCTTCGTAAATGGCACTGCCTAAACCAAGTTGACCTTTAGACCTGCTAGGGAATATTTCGTTAATAATATCAAATTTTATAAAGTCAATGACATTATTATAGTATGATTTGCTGTTTTCAGTCAACGTAATACTGATAATGCGTTGGAAAGCTTCAACGATAATAGGATAATTCTGTTTTCTAGTCGCAAAATTGCCAAGGGTTTCATAGAGCCAATATTTGGCATATACAACAATTTTTTGTTGAGAAGAGTTACTAATATCCTGTTCAAAATAAAGAACATGTTCATCAGATATAAGTGGTTTAGATTTGCGTATTTGTGAAAAGCCTGCCAAGTCAATGTTGTATTTGGTCAACTCCTGAGTATAAAGCTTCTCCTTTACGGCTAATAATATTAGAACCATCACATCATCAACAGTTTTAAGATTTGGCTCAACTCTCGTTAAAATTCCTTTTACTTGAAATGATTTTTCTATTGAAATGAGATTATCCATTAGTGTCATATTATGTATAAAGTTTGGCAATTCGTTGACTGCTAGAATTGGGTTTATTAGTTTAATATCATCAGGGTCAAAATAAGGTTCAACATAATGACCTTTTATTAATTTATTTCCAGAGGTCTGGTTAATTGTAGAAACAACATCCTTATCCGACTTGTTTACTGCGACTATTACAGAAATATTTCTTTTCTTTATTATTTCAGAATTTCGCATCAAAAAAAATATCTGATTTTTGGTAATAGAATTCGTGTCAAAAATTAATAACGCACCGCTTTCAAATGTTAATTTGTTAAGAGTTTCATCGTTTACAGAATTCTTGCTATCAAAAAAGTACACATCGCGGTCTTTTGTTTTTCTCAAAACTGAAATCAACATGTAGCTCTTACCAGATACATGATTTCCATATAAAATATGTATAGGATAGTTCCTAATTTCCCTTAAAATTGTATCTGAAATTTTTCTGTCAATGAAGAAATTTGGTATGCATATTTCCCCACCGGCTTTCCCCAGTAACGCTTTACCATGGAATAAATATGCACTGTTTTCTGGATATGAAATACCTAGTTGCCTAATGCTTAAAGATTTGTAGTGATAAATTTCTGATAAAGGAATTTGGTGCGAATTCTCACTTGCACAAGTCATTAATTCGTACATGCTGTCAAAATCGTCAAATTTCACG
>JAVBKA010000044.1:0-4197 GCA_031546715.1 Oscillospiraceae bacterium
ATTGTTCTTTAATTTATAAAGATGCCCTTTTAACGTGGTGGGCACCACGACCCGCTTATTACGCACTGACATCCCCGTCGAAACCGGTACGCCCCCATATGGGGACAATCCCCAGTGTCTTGAATGTATTTCAAGTATATCATATTTATTGCTTTTGTAAATGCTGAAATTTTTACTATTCTGGAATGGTTTCCGGATTTGGATATTCAACGCCAAAGGTGTCAACTGTTACCTTTGTCATTACTTGCTCTGTAGACGGAGGTCCGCCGTTAGGTGTTGTGCAAAGTGCAGCTATACTGTTTACAGTTTCAAGTCCTGATGTAACCTTACCAAAGGCAGCATATGAGCCGTCTAGGAAGGATGCGTCGCCATCGCAGATAAAGAACTGACTTCCGGCTGAATCCGGATGACCGCTTCTAGCCATTGAAATAACGCCTGCTGTATGAGAAAGGTCGTTTTGAGAAAAGTCGTTCTCGGCAAACTCGCCCTTGATTCCGTAACCTGGACCGCCTGTGCCGTTGCCCATGGGATCTCCGCCTTGAATCATAAAACCTTTTGCAACGCGGTGAAACTTCAAGCCGTCGTAATATCCGTCTTTTATCAAGCTAACAAAGTTCGCGACTGTGTTGGGTGCTTTATCGTAATACAATTCCAAGACGATTTTTTCTCCGCTTGCCATTTCAATTGTTACCTGTGCATTCTTCTCCACTTTTAATTCCTCGCTTTCATTACTTATCGATGGTGATGGTGATTCCGATGGCGACGGTGATTCTGATTGCGATGCCGCGATTGACGCTGACGGTTCGATTGATGCGGGGGCTCTGCATGATGATGCCAGTAATATGGGGACTAATATTGCTAGAAATAGCATTGATTTTTTCATCTATTAAGTTCCTTTATGTGTTTATCCATCTCTCTTGTCGCATCTCGTTCAGAGATTGTGTCTCGTTTATCATATTGCTTTTTACCCTTGCATAACCCAAGCTCAAGCTTAACTTTCGAGCCTTTAAAGTACAAGCTGAGAGGCACTAACGCATTGCCGTCCTGCTTAATATGGTCATACAGCTTAATAATCTCACGTTTGTGCAGAAGTAATTTTTTATGCCGCAAGGGGTCTTTGTTAAAGGTATTGCCTTTTTCATAGGGGCTGATATGAACCCCTGTTGCAAAGGCTTCGCCATTTTTTATTACACAAAAGCTGTCTTTTAAATTCACATTTCCGGCTCGAATGGACTTAACCTCTGTTCCGTACAGCTCAATGCCGGCTTCAAAGCGTTCTAGGATATAATAATCATGAAACGCCTTACGGTTGTCCGATATTTTTTTTATTCCTTCCGACATTTAATCACCTCTGTATCGAAGGCAAAGTATAGCACGTCACGAATACTTTTGCAAGCAAAAAAAGTTCAAATTTAAGAGAAATTATGGTAAATCGTACGGTCTCTATTATTTTTCAAGTGAATGCGCTAAAATCGCCGCCCAGCCATTTTCTTCTTTTACTTCAATATGCCTAAATCCGACAGCTTTGACTGCGTCAAGAACCTCGTTCAATCTGGTATCTATAATTCCTGAGGATATCCACCTTCCTGTTGGAGAAACTAGCTTTGTCATGTACGGTGCTAATGCAATCAAAACATCTGCCACTATATTTGAAAGTACCAGCTCATAGCCTAATCCGACAGTTTTTCTCAATTTTTCTGATGTCAAAAAATCTCCTGCTAAGACTGTGCATTTATGGCTCACTGAGTTTTTCTTCGCGCTCTCGGATGCAATATCGGCGGCAAGCTGGTCAATATCCAAAAGCATCGCCTTTTCTGCGCCTAAGAGCAGTGATGAAACGCCTAAAATGCCGCTTCCGCAGCCAATATCCAGCACGTTAACGCCGTTTAGTCTCTGATTTGCCAAAAGCTCAAGGCAAAGCCTTGTGGAGGAGTGCAAGCCTGTACCAAAGCTCATTCCTGGGTTGCTGATGTAAACAGTTTTTCCTGTATAATCCCCAAATGGTTCCCATTCAGGATGAATAACAAGGTTTTCGCCGATAAACAGCGGCTTATAGTACTGTTTCCAGTTTTCTGCCCAATCCTCTTCCTTTACGACACGTTCCCCTGACACCTGAAATTCTCTTCTCAGCAGGTCAATGCCGTCCTTGGAATCAGCAGTTTCAGAAAGATACAGCAAAATGCGACATGCGCCCTCAAAATGCTTTAGTAAGTCTTCGTCTACCATCTCCCAATACGGGCTGTAGGCTTCGATATCTCGCTGGTCTTCAATCTGAAAGCTGTCAAAGCCGAGGGCTGTCAGTTTTGCGGTGCATTCTTCAAGGGTTTCAGGGGTAGACTGTATGGTTATCTCTATCCAGTTCATAAAATTCTCCTTATGGTGGTCAGTGTATGAAAGTTAAGCAAAAACAAAATGCGGCATTTCGATTTATAATTCATCTTTTTACAGACGACATTTTCGGACGCGCCGCACAAATGGCATTTTACATGCTGCTGGCGTTTTGTCCTCTGTGCATGTTTGCAACTGGCACATTGGCGCGCTTTGATATTAATTTTAGCAGCAACGATTTTTTGCCAAAAGAAATTGAAGGGCTTTTAAAGGAGGCTGCAATGCCTGACCTTAACAGTCCGCTACTATTTATCACCTCGGCGTGGGCTGCGTCCTCCGCTGTGATGGCGATGATACGGGCGGTGGCGAGAGCTTACAAGACCGGCAGTGAAAAAAACGACACTGGAATAAGTGTCACACGCTTTGCAAAGTCGTGGCTCAGCGTCCGCTTGATAGCCTTGGGCTTCACGGTCGGGTTTGTGGCAGTTCTTGCATTAACCCTCGGCAGTATGCTTTACGACAACAGTCTTGGACGCATAGCGTCCTACGTTGCGATATTTACGCTTTTATTCAGTCTCTACCTTTTTACCCCTGGCACAACCGCAAAGCCCAAAAGGGTGGCATGGACAGCGTTAGCGGCAACATTTGGGTGGTATCTTGTGTCAAAGGCGTTCGAGCTGTATATAAGCCATTTTTCAAAGTATACAATACTTTATGGCAGTGTGGGCACTTTTTTAGGTCTTGCGTTATGGCTTTGGCTGATAAGTCTTGTAATCATTATCGGCGCAGAGCTTGGAGGGGAAATATAGTGCTGTTATTGATTGTAACACTTTTAGTTGGAGATGGCAACTAAAAGGTGATTTTTGGAAAAAGAAAATAAATCTAAAATATTTTAAAAAAAGACTTGTAATTAGTACACACTTAGGGTTATACTGCAATAAGAATTCATCTGCGGTTATTTTTGGATAACCAAGGGTGCGCAGCGAAAGGAGGTTTAGAATGAGTCCGACAGCAGAAAAAGTACGCAGTATTCTAGCATCACAATTAGATATTGACGAAGAGAAAATTACAGTCAATACCGATATTGCAGACGATTTAGGCGCTGATTCACTTGATTTGGTTGAACTTATGATGTCAGTGGAGGAAGAATTTGATATTTCCATTGATGAAGATCAAGTCCAAAAATTCAAAACAGTTGGCGATGTCGCGAGATATATTGACGAAAACCTATAGTCCTATAGCAATCCCGCAATAGTGACAGGGTAACTAAAAGGGTCTGTAAAAAAGCAGGTTGACGGCGTTTCGATTCTGTATTAGTGGTTTAAATGCCATTTGCAGAGTTAAACCATTCGCTTTACCGCTTTTAACAGCCCTTTATTCATTTTTTGGAGGAGTTTATGCTAACCGATAGTAACCAAGAGCCACAACCTGCGCAAGAGGACGCCTACGCCCTCCTTCGCAGGTATTTAGATAAGGAAGGACGACTAACAGTACTTCCTTCAAAGCAACCTATTCGAGAAGAAGCCATGAGATACTTAGCTCAGTTTTTTTCTACGGACGTGCGCTACACCGAAAAGGAAGTCAACGCAATTCTTACCGAGCACCACACCTTTGGGGACTTTTTCATGCTTCGCCGTGAGCTGATAAACCGCAAACTGCTTTTCCGTGAGCGTGACGGTTCTGCGTACTGGAAAGAGGCTGTTGAAGCAGAGAGTTTGTAGTTTTTTGCGCAATCAATCTTTCCTCGCATTATTCCTAGTACAGTAAAGCGGACTATAACAATTGTTATAGTCCGCTTTTTGATGCATTAATCAGAAAAACTAAAGTAACCACAGATTAACTCGCAAACATTATCATGCTCCCTTAACC
>JAVBKA010000111.1:0-7618 GCA_031546715.1 Oscillospiraceae bacterium
AAGTTTCTACATTATTATACGTAGCAACTTGCAAAAAAGCAAGCAAAATTTAAAAATAATTTAAGAAAATGAAATTTACAAGCTATCGTCTTGCATTTTTGCTAAATTATACAGCTCTTCAACCTTCTTTATTGGAAGGTTTTTACTATATGCTATACACTTCATGTCCTCATACTCAGGAGCGTGACGCACAATACCGTCAAAGCTTGAGATTTTCGAGGTTATTTCCCCTAAACTAGTAACAACTTTTTCAAAACGCCTTTCACAGACAGCCCGCTCAGACGACTTTACACGAATGCCGATTGTGGAGGTATGGGTAAAAATCTCACGAATCATCCCTGCTTCAAGCTGCTTTTTGCACAGTACCGTGAGAACAATTCCAGGACGGTTCTTTTTCATAATGACCTGCGTGAAAAACACATCTAAAGCCCCCGCTTCAAAGAGCTTTTCCATGGCAAAAGACAGTGCTTCACCAGTCATGTCGTCAATATTGGTTTCTAAAACGCTTATATCGTCCGCGCTTTCGATGGTTTCAACCAGCATCGAGCGCAAAATGTTGGGATGTTCAAAGTTTTTGTGTCCTGCTCCCGCGCCGATTGCGGTTATTTTCCCTTTCGGGCAGCTTTTTCCGTATTCGTCTGCAAAAACCGCAAGCAGTGCCGCCCCTGTTGGCGTCACCATCTCGCCTTTTACATCGGTTTGTTCAACAACCGCACCAGAAAGCTTGAACAGTTCCGCTACAGCGGGCGCAGGCACTGGGATTTTACCGTGCTGGCTCATAACGAAGCCTGAGCCTTCTCTGACTGTTGACACAACGCATTTATCATAGGGTATTTTATAAAAACAGTAACATGCCGCGACGATATCAACAATTGAGTCCACTGCGCCGACCTCATGGAAATGAACGCTTTCGGGCGTCATCCCATGAACTCGTCCCTCTGCCTGCGCTAAAATCTCAAAAACTTTTATGCTGCTGTCAATAACTTCCTTAGGAAGCGAGGAATTCAGCAAGAGCTTACGTACAATTCCCAAGTCGCGGTGAGCATGCTCTTCCTTACAGGTAACGTCAAACAGTGTAGACTGCATACCGTTTTTTTGAGTTTCTTTGTACACAGCCTCAAATTCAGGCTTATTTCTATCTCGGTGGTCAACATGTGTGCCTAGTTTAAGCTTAGAAAGTGCGGTCAGCACCTCGTCATTTAGTCCTGCCAACGAGGAAAGTGACGCAACTGTCATGTCTCCTGCGATACCCGCAAAGCAATCTAAATATAATATTTTCAAATTTCATCCCTCAGGCTTTCATCGTAGCAGCCCATGCGGTAGCCTTCTGCGTCAACGGTTACAAAGCCGTACCCTATAGCCTTGAATGCAGAAACCAAACCTTCCTCGGAAATTAATCTCTCAGGATTTTCAACCTCAATACGTGCCAAATCTCCGTGATGACGCACTCGGCAAATAGCAAAGCCGCGGTCATGAAGCCAGCTCTCGCCAGCTTCAATTTTGCGAAGAGCTTCGGCGGTAATGGGTGTTCCGTAAGGGATTCTGGTTGCCATACATGGAGCGGCGGGTTTTGAAGCAGTTTTAATGTTCCAAGAGGTCGCTATTTCACGAATAGCGACCTTTGTAAGAGTATTCAACGGGCTTATAACTCCAAGCTCGGCTGCCGCCTTGTGTCCTGGTCGGTATACGCCTTGGTCGTCAAGGTTTTGCCCGTCTGCCAATGTGTCAAAACCGAGCTTTTTTGCCTCTTTCAGCAACGTCGAGAAAATTTCTTTTTTGCAGTAATAGCACCTCTTTGGTGAGTTTTCTCTGACGGTTTCCACGGAAAGCGGGTCAATTTCAACGGTGATGAATTTTACTCCCATTTCAGCCGCAAGGCTCTCTGCGTCCTTCACCTCGACCTTTGGCGTAAGTGGCGAACATGCCATAAATGCCACCACATTTTCCGCACCAAGAGAAAGAACTGCCGCCTTTAAAACCACCGAACTGTCCACACCGCCAGAGAATGCAACCGCAAGCTTTTTATACTTGCGGATATTTTCGAGCAAGCTATTCATTAAAATTCCGCCGAACCTGTTGTGCGTGGGAAGGCAACAACGTCACGAATATTGCTCATTCCTGTTAAATACATTACCAAACGCTCAAAGCCCAGTCCAAATCCTGCATGACGGGTGCTTCCGTAACGTCTTAAGTCAAGATACCAGCCGTAATCCTCTGGATTTAGCTTGCATTCCTTTATACGGTTCACTAGGTTTTCATAGCGTTCCTCGCGCTGTGAGCCACCGATAAGCTCTCCAACAGCGGGAACAAGTAAGTCCATTGCGGTTACGGTCTTACCGTCGTCATTAAGGCGCATATAAAAAGCTTTGATTTCCTTCGGATAGTCAGTTAAAAATACAGGCTTTCCTGCAATTTTTTCACTTATATAACGCTCATGCTCGGTTTGAAGGTCACAGCCCCAGTGAACAGGGAACTCAAATTGGTCTTTTACCTTTTCAAGCTCTTCGACCGCTTCGGTATATGTCATGCGGGCAAATGAAGAGCTAACAACGTTTTGTAATCTTTCAAGCAAGGTTTTGTCCATAAAATCGTTAAAAAACTGCATTTCGGCAGGACATACTGATAAAACATGCTTAATAATGTCCTTAACCATGTCCTCAGCTAAATCCATGTTATCGTTAAGGTCAGCAAATGCAACCTCTGGCTCAATCATCCAGAATTCTGCGGCATGGCGGGGAGTGTTGGATTTTTCGGCTCTAAAGGTTGGACCAAAGGTATATGTTTTTCCAAATGCCTGAGCGAAGGTCTCCGCTTCTAGTTGACCAGAAACGGTCAGCCCTGTTTCTTTTTCAAAAAAGTCCTTTGAAAAGTCAGTCTCCCCCGGCTTAAGTGTGGTTACTCTGAACATTTCGCCAGCACCCTCGCAGTCACTGCCTGTGATTATCGGTGTGTGGGCGTAAACAAAGCCACGGTCGTGAAAAAAACGATGGATAGCGAATGCGCATTCACTTCTTACACGGAAAACAGCCTGAAAAGTGTTAGCTCTGGGGCGCAAATGAGCAATAGTGCGTAAAAATTCCATGCTGTGCCGTTTCTTTTGAAGTGGATACTCAGGAGGACACTCCCCCTCCACCTCTAAAGTAGATATCTTGATTTCAAAGGGCTGGCGTGCTTCTGGCGTCAGCACTAAAACGCCCTTGACAATAACGGCCGCGCCAACGCCAAGCGCAACCGCTTCTTTGTAATTATCTAGCGCAGGCTCAAGAATTAACTGGGCACTTTTAATAGTCGAGCCGTCTGTCAGCTCTAAAAATGCAATGGATTTCGAGTCTCTCAGAGTGCGAACCCAGCCTGCAAGCTTAACCTCTTGACCTGAAAAGCTGTCAACTGAATCATACAGATGTTTAATAGATGTAAAATCGTTCATTCGAATGCTCCTTAATTATTTATCTAATTTATTATATTCTCCATTACGCAGATGTCAATTAAAATTATTTTAAGTAATCGCAGATTAGCAGCTTTGTACTGTCATGCTCCCTTAACCCTGTCGCTCCGGCATCCAGCAATGCCTTGGAAGGCATTGCTGAACACCTGCGCTTTTCGTGAAAATATGCAAGCATATTTTCACTATCGGGTTAATCCGCACTTATTTAACTCTAACCTATAATGCATACTGTCATACAACGCTTGCCAGCTTGCTTCGATAACGTCAGTAGAAACGCCGACAGTCGTCCATGAATTTTCGCCGTCAGACGAAGTTATCAAAACCCTAACTCTTGCAGCGGCTGCGTCTATGGGATTAAGCACGCGAACCTTGTAGTCAGTTAGGCGCATATTTGATATTTCGGGATAAAAGCTACCTAACGCGGCACGAAGGGCACAGTCAAGCGCATGGACAGGGCCGTCACCTTCTCCGGCACTAAGCTTCTCCGCATCTTTAACCTTAATCTTTACAATTGATGTTGCATTATTCTCATTATTGCCCGACTGTTCACTAAAAACCTTGTAATGAATAAGCTCAAAAACCGACTTAGAAAACCCCAAGGTTTTTCTAACCAAAAGCTCCAAACTTGCCTCTGCCGCCTCATATGTGTAGCCCAGTGCTTCCATTTTTCTAAGCTGAGCTAGAACTGTACCGACTTCGTCTCCGTCTCGCCTTGCATTTTGAAGGTAATGCTGGACAAAGGGCAATAACTGTGACCTGCCAGAAAGCTCCGAATGCAGAAACCGCCGTGAGTTACCGACAGCCTCTGGGCTAATATGCTCAAAGGATTTTGAGATTTTGAGAACACCGTCAACATGCATACCCGCTTTGTGGGCAAACGCGCTCCGTCCGATGTAAGGCGCGCTTGACGGCAGGCGAATATTACAGATTTCAGCAACGCCTCTGACAATATGCGTCAGCTTTCCCATACTTTCAATCGGAATACAGTCGTATGCCTTTTTGAGCTGTAATCCCGCAATTACTGACGCTAAGTTGGCATTTCCGCAGCGTTCGCCGAAGCCGCATAGTGTACCCTGTACATGCGTAACGCCATGCTCAACTGCAAAAATAGTTGACGCAACAGCCATATCAACGTCATTATGTCCGTGAAATCCCAGAGTTGTATGAACCGTTAGCTTTGCCGCTTCGACGGCTTTTGCGATATCCTCTGGAAAGCCTCCGCCATTGGTATCGCAAAGGCAAATGCAGTCTACGCCGCCTTTTTCTGCGGCTTTCAGTACCTCTAGGGCGTATGCGCTGTCGTAAGCATAGCCGTCAAAAAAATGCTCGGCATCAAAAATAACCTGCGGTGCATGGGGAAGAGCTTTTAAGAAAGCAACACTCTCTTCAATCATACAAAGATTTTCTTCCAAAGAACACTTTAAAACCTCTGTGGCATGGAGTGTCCAAGCTTTACCGAAAATAACTAGAACCTCTGCTTTAGAGGCGGCAAGCAGCCTTAAGCCTTGGTCGTCAGAAACCTTGGTACTGTGCTTTCTCGTTGAGCCAAAGGCGGCAAGCTTTGCGTGCTTTAGCTTCGGAGAATCGTGAAATATTGCCAAATCTGCCTCGCTCCGAGGATAACAAACCTCGATAATGTCTACACCCAGCTCGTCAAGTAACACAATTATGTCACGCTTGTCCTGAATACTCAGAGTAATATGTTCTGATTGCGCTCCGTCTCTAAGTGTGGTATCGAAAACAGTAATCTTTTTCATTTAGTCGTCACCGTTTTCAGCAAGGCATTTATTTGCCGCGGCAATATATGCCTTTAACGAGGCTTCTATAATGTCTGTTGAAAGTCCCCTGCCTGTGTAAAATTTGCCGTTTGCCGTAACTCTTACAAGAGCTTCGCCCAAAGCGTCTCCCCCTTCTGTAACTGAGTTTAGGGAGTAATTCACCAGTTCAAAGGGCTTGCCTGTAATTTCGTCAATAGCTTTAAACGCCGCATCAACAGGGCCATCGCCCATGGCGACCTTTTGAACAATGGTATCTTGATTCTTAAGCTTAATAATCGCTGTGGCATCAATAGTATTCCCAGAATTGATAACAAAGCTTGAAAGGCTGTATGGACCATCTTCCGAAGAGGAATTATTCTCTGTAAGCGCGTGAATATCCTTATCGCTTATGATTTTCTTTTTATCAGCTAATAGTTTAAAGCTTTCAAAGGCGGTATTTACAGCCTCTTCAGAGAGATGGATATCAAGTTGTTCTAATCGTTCGATAAATGCGTGCCGTCCTGAATGTTTGCCGAGAATCATGGAGTTTTTTGGTATTCCAACTGATTCAGGCGTCATAATTTCGTAGGTTTCTCTGTCCGCCATAACCCCATGCTGATGGATTCCCGATTCGTGGGCGAAGGCATTTTTTCCGATAATTGCCTTGTTTGGCTGAAACGGCATACCTGTCACCGCGCTGAGAAGTCTTGTCGAGCGGTAAAGCTGCCTAGTGTCAACTCTAGTAGACGCATCAGTGGATTTCTCACGAGTGTGAAGTGCCATGACCACTTCCTCTAGTGCCGCATTCCCCGCCCGTTCACCAATACCGCCAAGAGTTACCTCCGCTTGCGATGCGCCTGCCGCAATACCGCCGAGAGTGTTCGCAACAGCCATTCCCAAATCATTATGACAATGCACCGCGAAGGTGACTTTTTCCGCCCCCTCACAATTACCGATAACATTTTTCACCAGTGCGTAATATTCTGTAGGGGTCATGTAACCGACAGTGTCGGGTATATTAATCGTCGTTGCACCGGCTTTAATTACGGCGGCGAAAACTTTGCACAAAAATTCAACGTCAGACCTAGATGCGTCCTCAGCGGAAAACTGAACGTCCTCAAAAAACCTTTTCCCGTATGTAACCGACTTTACGGCGTTTTCAAGCACTTGCTCTGGGGTCATGCGAAGCTTTGCCCTCATATGTCGCTCAGATGTGGCGATAAAAAGGTGCAGTCTGGGTGCGGCGGCGTTTTTCAAGGCTTCTCTTGCGCTGTCAATGTCTTTTTCAACGCATCTTGATAGTGAGGCAACGGCTGAGTTTTTAATGGCAACGGAAACCTCGCTGACTGCCGCAAAATCCCCCTTTGAGGAACACGCAAAGCCGGCTTCGATAATATCAACATTTAATCTCTCAAGCTGTCGGGCAATATCCAGTTTTTCATGTAAATCCATGGAAAAACCGGGGGCCTGTTCGCCGTCTCGAAGGGTAGTATCAAAGATTTTTATTTTTCTGCTCATAAATTACCTCACAATGATTGAAATACGCTTCGATATAGTATATACTGTTACGAAACTTCGGTCAAGTCAAAAGGAGAAGGAAAATGAAAGAGAGTTTACAAGCTTTAAAACAAAGTGCCTTGAACGAGCTTCAAGCGTTACAGTTACCCGCGGAGCTAGAAGCCTTCCGTGTTAAGTTTTTAGGAAAAAAGGGCGAGCTGACGGCACTTTTAAAGCAAATGGGAACACTGTCCGCTGAAGAACGTCCCAAAATCGGAGAAATTGCCAATGAGGTTCGCGAACGTATCGAAGCCGAAATTTCAAAGGCAGAATCATATCTCAGCAAAAAAGCCCTTGAAAAAAAACTCAAGGACGAAACCCTTGATATAACACTCCCCGGTGTGCCTTTTCAACTTGGGCATATGCACCCGCTAAGCATAGTTATTGAAGAAGTATTAGCGATTTTCCTCGGCATGGGCTACAAAATAGTTGAAGGACCAGAGGTCGAAACAACTCACTATTGCTTCGATGCGCTAAACACATTTGAAGGTCATCCCGCCAGAGACATGCAGGACACCTTTTATATTAACGACGGCACTATTCTCAGAACACAAACCTCCTCGGTGCAAATCCGCACCATGGAAAATGAAAAACCGCCTATCAGAATAATTTCACCGGGGCGCGTTTTTAGAAAAGACGAAGTTGACGCTACTCACTCCCCAATGTTCCACCAAGTCGAAGGTCTTGTGGTTGACAAGGGCATTACTATGGCGGATTTAAAAGGCACTCTTGATACACTTATGAAAAACATTTACGGTCACAACACAAAGTTGCGTTTCCGACCTCACCACTTCCCATACACAGAGCCCTCTGCCGAGGTTGATATTCAATGCTTTAATTGCGGCGGCAGCGGTTGCCG
>JAVBKA010000037.1:0-15950 GCA_031546715.1 Oscillospiraceae bacterium
GAGTTTCGCCCTTCTTGTAGAGAAAAAGTACACCCGCTGCGGCAAAAACAACAGTAAGAATGCTATCCCAATATGACAAAATGAAATTCAAAACGCTCATAAAAATCCCCCTTTCCTACTTCGTGACGCAAGCCGCATCAACCCACCCGTGAACACCCTTACCGTCTTGTGATATGAGGTGATATGGATGTTTTCCGCTGTATGTTTGCGTAACCTTACAACGGCTTGCGGGACGGGCGTGGGCGGCTTGTGTGGCATTTGCCGAGGCGTACACATTTCCGCCTGCAAACTGGACTATATCACCCTTCTTAATCACCGATACGGTGGGAGGGGGTTGCACTGGTGCGGTTGCAGCCGTTCCGTCCATGGCGTTTTTTACGTCTAGGCGGAACTGATTCATCGTAAGCCCGAATTTGCTCCACAAGTGTTCAACGTCAGCATGATTACTCGCAATTCCTCGTTTACAGCCCTCTGAATGAGACAGAATAACTCCGTCTTTCAGCGGGTCACGTTTATGCTCTTTACAAAGGTGCGCAAAAAACTCAACGGCGGTCTTGTATGTACCTAAGACGTGGGCTTTTGTTTTGACTGGGTCGTTGTCCTTGAAGATTGCACCCTTTATGTATTCAATGCTGTCTGGTTCGGTCATTTCAAAGCCTAGATGCGTATCGTTGACACTGCCTTTTGAGCCTTTTCCACCGTGCCAGCCTCTATAATTCCAAGGCATACATTGATACACGTTTCCGTTTGGCTCAATCAGTCCATGACATGCAGATTCTATTTTCGGACGATTCCATGAGTTAAGAAATACCTTTGCGGAAGGCTGCGGACAACCTACACTGTGCAGCATATACCCAGACGGTCCCTGTTTTTGAAACGCTGCGTATTTTGCACTGGACTTGTTTAGATTGAGTTTATAACAATCATTTTTTGTTATAAACGCCTGAATAATGCTTGGCATTTCCCAAAGGGTGAGCATTTCGCCGAAAAAATAAGGCGCAGTATCCTCCGGATACACCACGTACTCAAGGGGCTTCTTAAGCAAAAATTGCCTTCCTATTTCTCCAGCCTTAAGTAATGCCGCTCGTATGCGAGTAAGGATATTCAAAACATCCGCCGCCCCTTGCCCGCCGTCCTCAGAATAGGTCGCAACCACAAGACGGATACTGCACTGGCTATCTGGCTGCTCACCGGGGGTTTGTTCGTCCTTGCCTGTTAAGAACTGCAATAGGATATATGGTATTCTCTGCGTTTCAGCGTCCTTGTCCGGAAGCCTCATAAGATGCACCTCGGCGGCTCTGGAACTGACTGCGCTTTCGCCTTTAGACGGCTCGCCCCTAACCTTTACATGGCGCACACCGAGAATAATATCCTTGGTATTTTCCTCAAGGAAGGTTTTAAGCTCCGTAAGCAAAACAACCGGGGTCATAGCTCTCACTCCTAGTCATAGCCGTTTAATAGTCGGCTGATTTCATGCTCTAAGCGTTTGTTAATGGTGTCCATTGCAGCGTCCTCAACTTCACTTAACACAACGGAATTTGCCGCCATTTGTGCGGTAGACGGCCCGTAAAACTGGTCGTAAATCCCATTGCCGATTGCCTGCGTATGCTTGTTTTTCTTACCGCCCCGAGCTTCCATATACTTTCCGGAAACCCGCTCGAACACCCCATAATGTCCGCTGGTCATAAGTGCCACAAAGGCGTTTTTCAGCAAGGTTTGCCTACCTTTCAAAACCCCCGCACGGACATGCTCACTGGTTCGGGGCGTGGGAGTTTTAGGCGTGACGTTAAAACGATAAAGGGGGATTGCCGCTCCGGAAAACCACACTTCCCCCACAATCCCGCTGTTTTCCTTACGAGTGTGCATGTTGATATTTGTTTCCGCTCGAACGTCCTTTTGGGTTATGGCATATACGTTTGTAATGCCTTTCAGTGCCGTTGTACGAACCGTGGAGCGGGCGCGGTCAATTACCCTTGACAACGCCTTCTCCGCCCCGCCCGGAACACCTGCGAGAATTAGGCTCACCCGCTCAATGCTTTGGTATGAGGTAATAAAGCAGCCTTTCAATGCAAGTCTGGAATTAAGCTCTTTGTTACTGCATATGTTGTTAATTTGCTCCGCTAGCTCTGCAAGTCCGTCAAATGCAAATTTGTCAATTTTAATCGGTATTATTACATCGTCCGAAGCTACAAGCGCATTAATTGTACTCATATTGAGGTCAGGTGCGTTATCTATTACGCAATAATCGTAAACGCCCGCTATTCCCTTGAATGCCGTCCGCAAGCGTGTTTGTCTGTGTTTTTCCTTTTCAATGGTGTTCGCTTCAAGAAGCGTCATGTTCGCTGGGATAATATCTAGTCTAATGAATTGAGAAGGGGTTATAATCTCGTGTATATCGTTGAAACGCTCCATCAATATGTCAGTAATGCTCATGTTGTCATAACTGTGTACTCCAAACATTTTTGATATATTACCCTGTTTGTCGTTATCTACGAGCAAAACACGCTTATTATGGACGGTGGCAAGAATATGAGCTATATTTGCGGCGGATATGGTTTTTGCGACACCGCCTTTTAAATTTATAATACTGATGGTTTTCATTTGTGTAATCTCCATTTTATAGCGTTTCTTGCGTAAAACTTACTTGACCGTCCAGCACTTCGCCCGTTTCTTTATCTATTTCAAGCGGAGGCGGGTTGTCTGGTGTTCCGTAGATTTCATAAGCTGCGTTTATGATTCTTTCATGCTCCATTGCTGCATACAATCCCGCTATGAGTTTGATTTCATTTGTAAAACTTTTATCTTCATGTAGAATGGCTGGTGCAATAATAGCCTTAAGTTCAAAACCGATTTTGCAAGCAAGGACAAAGCCACCGCTCGCAGTTTCTCTCTTGTGATATGTAAGATAGTCGGGTTCATCAAGTAACGGCTTTATGTATTCTTCGTTAAAGCTGTATATTCGCCGTACATCCGGGAAAAGGCAATAATTATCTCCGCACCATTCTACATTGATTTTCAACGGCTCAATGTCCGTTTCCACTCTTGCGCAATCATCATAGTCGATTACTGTCGGCATTTCGCTCTCATTGCAAATCCAATCGTTGTGTTTGTCTGGCGGTACGTCAAAAATTCTTAAAATAACTTCGGGTGTCATGTGAGGCATACCACGCATGGAATACAGATGCGATGCCACAGGGTTTACGCTCTGCTCATACGCCATGCGGCAGTAAACTCTGGCTTTTTCTGTGTTGCTCAATACATCGCCGGCAAGCGGAGATGCGATGTAGACGATTTTCACGTTTCACATCCTTGCAAAAAAATAACGCCCACATTTTATGTGGACGTTTGCAAATCATTTTTAATTGTTAGGAATGCTATCTATATAACGATCCAAAAGTGCATCCTCAAGGACTGCAATCATGTCAGAAAAAGGTGTCAAGTCGCCTTCAACGGCATAGGCCTCAAGCGCTTTAAAGTATGACAACCTGTCCTCCTTGGCAATCGAAACCGGCAAGAACCCAGCTGCCATAAGCTGATAGTTCATAATAAGCCTTGAGGTTCGCCCATTGCCATCCACGAAGGGGTGGATTTTGACGAATTCACCATGCGTCCAGGCGGCGTACTCAATTGGATTTAATTGCGCTTGCTTTTGGACCAAATCCTCGTAAAAAACCTTGATCTGCTGGTATGCTAGTGTTGGTGGTGGCGGCGTGTGGCGCGCACCAGTAATATAGACGCTCACATCACGATAAACACCGCCAACCATGATGTTTTCCATGAGAATGGCATGTATATCCTTGAGGATTGACTCATCCAGTGGCTTTCTTTCGGCGATGCACTTGCGAACAAATGTGAAAGCCTTGCCGTGGTTTATAACCTCGAAAATTTCTCGGAGCATTTTGCCGCCAATAGAAAGCTTGTCCTCTAGCAAAAGCTTGGTTTCAACAAGGGTAAGCGTGTTGCCCTCAATGGCTGTGGAATTGTGTGTGTATTCAATTTCAAAGACGGTATCGTAGTTTTCCAGTACCGACTTATCTATCCTAGCTTTATGCCGTAAAAAATAATCGCGTTTTTTGAGTAGTTCCGAAATGTTCATATGCCTCACCAAACTTTCGATAGTATTTTATCATGAAATAGAGAAATTGTCTATCGAATTGTGACTATTTCGTAGCTGTCTTTGCAATGCCTTTTGCCATGTTCACCATGGAATTCACGGCGTAGTAACTGCTCATGAAGTTTACCTTTACGCTAGTGTCGATGCCGAATCGCTCGGCAATTCTGGGTACCTCATTGGCGACAGCATGAGCCCCAAGCCCAGTAAAGCGTGACCGCCGCCGCAGGTCAGCAGACCGGCAATCAGCAGGGTTGTCTGCAACACGGTTGTCAGGCAGAGTGCAGCTACCTGCTTACACCAGCCATTGAATCCGTCCCAAAAGCCACGGGGGATGGACAGCATATACAGAGAGCCGACAGCAATATTGATGACCAAAATGCCGCCGCGCTTGATGTTGGCAAAGAAAATCTTGATCACACAATAGCCAACCATAATTACAAAAACAAGATTGAACAGGTTGGGTGTGCCGAAAAGCTGGAGCACGTTTGCGCTCAGCAGTGCAATGCTGGTAAAGGCGTCCATCTGGAACGCCGTGCAGATGGCACGTCCGAGGTCGCCCTGTAGTCCTACGCAAAACTTGAAAAGCTCCACCGGCACGATAGTGAACAGGCTGACCGCCATAAAGCCCTTTATGATGTTAATTGCCAAATCTCGTACAGATGCCTTGCCGTTCTGGGCTTCAATGGCGCAGTCGAATATTGCCACTGACAGTCCAGCCAGAAACAACGCCCAGCCAAGATACGAGAAGAACGACACGAGTGCTTGCACCCAAGGAAGTTCAAGAGTTTCAATGCCCATGCCGTTCATTTGTGCGAAGAAGTCGGACAGCACCTTGATGGCTTCGCCGTACAGGTACTCCATCATGGACTGAAAAATGCCGCCTAATCATTTGCTTTGCTTTTCCGTCTTCTAAGCAGACAATAGTTGCATCAAGCGCACCATAACCACCCTCGACTGTTCCAGTGAAAGTTAGCTTTACTGCGGCTTCTTTCACAAGATTCAAGGTCTTTTCTGTGCCGTCCATGCCCTTATAAACGGCAGTGTTTCCGTCTGCGGCAAAAGTCCTTGCTCTGCGCTGGACGAAAGGGCGGCATCAATTCATCGTGGCAGCACATACCAACACCAAAAATCCCCACGCACACATCATTTTCAATTCTGTCAATCTGGATTGTACAGGAAAATATCAGGATTTTAAACGCTCGGCTATCGCCCTAAGGCGTGTCAGTGACCAAATCTGTTTGGAGCATGGGCTGTCGGTGATCAAAAACCCCGGATTGTCCAAAGGATTCAACCGAACGGAATACCTCGGCGGTGAAAATGTTCCAAGCCTGCGTGACAGGCTGCGAGACATGATTGATGATTCTCTCCGTGGCTGTAATTCTTTTGAGGAATTTATCGCCGCGATGAAAAAATCTGGTTGCGAAATCAAGCATGCAAACATCTGGCGTTCAAAATGCCGGATGGCAAACGCTTCATCCGATTGGATTCTCTCGGTGAGAATTATTCCGAATCAGCTTTGCAGGAGCGCATTTCTGGCAAACGCATTGTCGCTCCCAAGCAAAAGTACGTTGCTCCCGTCGCGCCACAAAAGCCAAATCTGCTCATCGACATTCAGGCAAAAATGCAACAGGGCTACGGGGAGGGCTTCCGGCAATGGGCGAGCACCCAAAATCTCAAAACCATGTCTAAGATACTCATCTTTTTGCAGGAGCATGATATTACGGATGTTGATTCACTCACGGAAAAAGCCGCCGCAGCGTCCAAGCGTTTTAATGACAACGGCGACAGACGGAAGTTTATTGAAAGTCGATTGGCAGAGATCACCGCCCTGCAAAAACACATTGGGGTCTACGGCAAGACGCTTGACGTTTACCGGCAGTACCGGGATGACGGCTGGGACAAGAAGTTTTACGCACAGCACGAATCGGATATTACAATTCATAAGGCGGCGAAAAATCTGGTGCCATGTTATCCCGCAATTGTGATTTTTGCCGAAAAATCTAGTGGTGCATTAATTGATCAACATTTTCTTGACCCAGACGAAGATATGAAAGATGTTTTTTTTGCGTTACTTTTAGGTTATATAGATAATGTTGGCAGACCAACGAGGTTGTTTATCAGAAGTTATCGTGTTGAGCCTTATGTGCGTTTTATTTGTTACAAGTTGAAAATTGAACTTTTATGCGATGAAGTCTTGCCTTGTATCGATAAGTTTTTTGATGAGGTCCTTGGTAGTGGGATGTGGCAGTAGGAATCTTTTGATTGAGATTATTGCAATTGCCTCAAACATACTGTATACTGTAAATGCTAAGTGTCTATTTCGCTAGACGATGTGTATAATTTCATAAAAGGCTGTGGTTATCCGTGCAGTATCATGAAAGACCTCACAAATTTAGAGACCCAGTGCACGGATTTATCTACGTTAGTGACCTTGAAAAGGATATTATTGACACAGCACCATTTCAGAGATTAAGAAACATTAAGCAACTCGCTTTTACCCACTACGTATTCCATGGTGCCGAGCACACACGCTTTGGGCATTCGTTAGGTGTTATGCATTTGGCAACCAGAGCTTTTCAGTCAGCCATATCCAAAGGAACATATGAGTTTTCATCAAACTCCACCGAAAATTCAGCAATAATTGTATGGCTTGAGCAAATACTTAGGCTAGTTGCTTTGACCCATGATCTTGGACATGCTCCGTTCTCACATGCTGCAGAGGATTTGTTCCCTGTGAAATCGGAGATAGATGGAATAAAAAAGTACTATAAACACGAAGATTTAACTGAATTAATTATTTTGGATGCTGAGATTTCCGAAGGCATCAACAAAATCGGTCAACTATTTACTGAAAGATATGGTTTAAATTTTGCCATTACGCCAAAAATGATTTGCGATATTTATAAGGGTGAATTGCCTGGAAATAACGCAATATTTACATTTATGAAAACATTTATGGACAGCGAACTTGACTGCGATAAGATGGATTATCTATTGCGAGACTCTTTCTACTGTGGCGTATCGTACGGAAAGTTTGATGTTGAGCGTCTTATAGCATGTCTCACTATTTTCAAGAAAAAGAATAGTTCAAGTCCGTTTCTGGGCATTGAGTCTGGAGGAATCCAAGCCTTTGAGGAATTTGTTTTAGCTCGCTATTTTATGTTTGTACAAGTTTATTTTCATAGAACTCGCCGTTATTTCGATTTACTTCTCGCGTCAGTATTAAAAGAAATATTACCCAATAATACTTTTCCGATAGATGTTTCTGAATACCTGAAGTGGGATGATGTAAAGGTAATCCAACTGTTAAAAGACGCTTCCCTTACCAATAATAAAGTCAAAGGCATTGTTGATCGAAAACCGTGGACTTGTGTCTACTCTACTAAAACTCATCCTGCCAAAGAGGGTTTAGTCCTTTTTGACACTATGACAAAATCAATAAAAAATTCATTAAATGAATCATTAAATAAAGACACTAAACCCATAATATTTAGAGAACATTTTATTCTTGACAAATCAGCGGACAAGCTTCCGCACAAAATAATTCCACGCAAGCATTTGATTGACGAAGAAGAAACTATAGCGATTGTTAATAAAGAGAATAATAATCCGAGTACAATTTCTGATGAGTCGCACATTATTAGTAGTCTTATCGAAAAAATCAATATTCAGCGAATCTACGCCGATAACGAATACGCACCTACAGCCAAAAAAATAATTGATTCACTGACTGTAACTCAAGAGGAGGACGATGATAACAATGAATAAAGTAACATATGTTTTGCATGCTCTGTGTAAAGTAACCGCTCCGGGAAAAAAGGTAGTGCAAAAATTTATTTATCTCGCTGAAAGAAAAGGGCTATATCTCGGCATGGATTATTGCATACATTTCTATGGACCATACAGCTCCGATCTTGATGAATATCTGCACACTTTGGAAGCAAGCGATGTAATAAAAATTGACTTGTCTGGGAATACGCACAAATTGAGTGTATTAGTAACACCAGATGAAAACCCTTTATCGGATGCTGAAAATATAATGTTAAGCGAATTACTGAATAATTTTGCCAACAAAACCCCGCTAGATTTGGAAGTTCTCACCACTACTGACTATGTTGCCCATACTATGCTCAAGAATAATGACCTCACAACCGACGCCATTGTCAGCCTTGTGAAGCAGATTAAGGGCAGCAAATTCTCTGAACAGCAAATATCGCAAAGCATCAAAACACTTTGTGATGATGGATATCTCAAGGTTGCAAACTAAATTTTTATATGATAATCCGCAGTAAGCCCAACAGGCTACTGCGGATTTTTTATGTCCCTATATTGACACCAGCCCCGGCTGCAGCCGACACCATAAGTGCGTTTCTTCGTGAAACAAAAATGAAACCTACAGATTTCGACTTAATTGTTACCGGAGATTTGGGCACTCATGGGGCTGAAATGATGCGGACAGTGCTTATGCTTGATGAAATTGAGCTTGGAGACATTTACAATGACTGCGGCGCAATGATTTTTGACTGCGAAGCTCAGGACGTTCATGCCGGTGGCTCTGGGTGTGGCTGCTCGGCAGTTGTTCTTTGCAGCCACATTCTAAACGAAATGAGAAACCGTGCCATCAACAAGGTTCTATTTTGCGGCACGGGCGCGCTTCTTAGTCCTGTTTCAACGTCTCAGGGCGAGTCGATACCTGCCATTTGTCATGCCGTCTGCATTGAAAACTCTGTTGCGCAGTAGCGATGTGGGGTGGGGGAGCGGATACGCGAAGATGCTCATCAGTAGTTGCTAAAGAAAGGTTTGAAGGTAATTGGAATATTTAAAAGCTTTTTTAGTCGGAGGCGTGCTTTGTGCAATCGGTCAGATTTTGATTGACAAAACAAAGCTAACGCCCGCAAGGATTTTAACGATATACGTGGTGTCGGGCGTGGTGCTGACAGCGTGCAGAGTGTATGAACCGATTGTCGAATGGGCTGGCATGGGGGCGACAATTCCGCTGACAGGATTTGGATACACGTTGGCAAAAGGTGTTGAAAAAGCTGTTGGTGAGTATGGACTTCTAGGTGCACTGACAGGAGGAATCACGGCAACGGCAGCAGGAATCACCGCAGCAGTATTCTTCGGTTTTTTGGCTGCGCTGTTGTCAAAGCCGTCTACGAAATAATAATCGGCGGAGAAAATTACTTAGCAATTGAAGTAATATTCTCCGCCAAAGAGCGTTTTTTACAGTTTTTAGCAGGTGACAACTAATAAGTGTCAGACTAATATGTCTGCGTCGGTGTTTTTATCAAGTAAAGGCGCACTAATATTTTTTGTACAATCTTAAGTTTCAGCGTCCAGAACATAAGCATTGCGCCGAAGGTGTTAAGTATAAGGTCGTCAATGTCGCAAATTCCCACCATCAGCAAAAGTTGCATTAACTCAAGACAGGTAATTACGACGAGCATAAGCAGCAAATATCTGTGGAAAACTCTGAATTTTGGTAATAAAACGGGGATAAACACGCCCATGGGGGCAAAGGCAACGATGTTGCCAAGAACGTTCACCCAGGATATGTCGTATAGCCCATGCTGCATACGCTGCCAATATTCGCCAATGGTGTGAAACGGTATTAGATTGATTTTTGTTGTAATATACTCAGAATATGAACCGTTAAAGGCAAATATCAGCCGTCCGAAGTAGACATCGAAAAATAACATTAGGGTTAAATAAAAAATATAGACTATAAACAGAATCCAAGTGGCTCGACCCATGGTCTTATATTTTTCCTTAAGTGTCGGCTGAATGTGTGTGTGCATGACACTGGAGGTGAGCAAAAGCACTACCATGACTGCACTTAAAAGGATTTTGCCTCGCATGGGTACTAAATAAAAAGGACTAATTTCAAGGAAAACTACTGACGAAAAAATAATAAAAAAGCCTATAAACAGCACAATTGACAGTACCCGAAAAAGCTTATTTACATTAAAGTTCATTATAACCTAACACTTTTCTTACAATAGAAGCAACGGTAGCGATTTCGTCATCAGTCATCTTAGTGTCGCTGGGGAGACACATGCCTCGTGCAAAAATGTCATCGGAAACGCTGGTTTTGCCGTCTGCCGTAAAGTAGTCACAACGCCTAAAGTACGGCTGCGTGTGAAGCGGCTTCCAGATTGGTCTGGATTCGATGTTTTCTTCAGCTAAAGCCTCTATAACGTCAAACGGGTCCTGACCATTGTTAAAGGTGATGCAGGACAGCCAGCAGTTTGGCGTGCCGTAATCAGCAATGGGAGCCATGTCAATTTCCGGAATGTCTGCAAAAAACGCGGCATATTTTTGGAAGATTTCACGCTTCTTTGCAACTCGTTCGTCTAAAACCTTTAGCTGACCTCTGCCGATACCTGCGCAGATATTGCTCATGCGGTAATTGAAGCCCAGCTCCTTGTGTTCATACCAAAGAACGTTTTCTCTGGATTGTGTTGACCAAAATCTGACTTTTTTGACGACGTTTTCATCGTCGCACACGAGCATACCGCCGCCTGATGTAGTTATAATTTTATTTGAATTAAAGGAAAAAATACCAATATTGCCAATTGAACCGCTCTTTTTTGACTTATAAGTTGCACCCAGCGACTCAGCGGCATCTTCAATTATTGGTGTAGCATAGAGACTGCAAACTTCCCTGATTTCGTCAATATTTGCGGATTGACCATAGAGATTAACAACGATAACGGCCTTGGGTCTATGCCTTTTAAAGGCATTTGCCAGTGCCTTTGGACACATATTCCAACTGTTTGGTTCACTGTCGATAAAAACAGGGAGTGCGTGTTGGTAAATAATGGGGTTTGCGCTGGCGGAAAATGTGAAGGAGGAGCAAAAAACACTATCACCGAGACCAACATCTAAAGACCTTAATGCAAGGTGAATTGCGGCAGTACCGGAGGATAAGGCTGCGGCGTATTTTACCCCGACATATTCTGCAAGGTCGCGTTCAAAAGCGTCAACGTTGGGTCCTAACGGCGCAATCCAGTTAGTATCAAAGGCTTCGGCTATATATTTTTGTTCTTCTCCGCCCATGTGTGGGGAAGAGAGATAAATTCTTTTATTCACAGTAAAACCTCACTTATGTTAGTATTGATACAGTATAGCAGAATTGTGGCAGGAAGTACAGATACAGTGTTAAAATTTTAGTTGCAAAGTTGACGAAAAATGAATACAATGAAGGTCATAGTTTTACAGCGCATTTTTACTGACAGGAGGCTTTTCTGCAATGAACATACTCTTTTTATCCATCGCCTTTCCAAAGGACGACAGCCGAAATCTATACTCAGATTTGCTTGAAGAACTTGCAAGCAGAGGACATAATGTAACCGTTGTGTGCTCACTTGAGCGAAGACATAACCGAAAAACTGCCCTAACTCAAGAGCGTGGGTACAACGTACTTAGAGTTCAGACCACCAATATCACGGGGCAGGTTTCTATAATTGAAAAGGGATTTTCATACTTAAGCTTGGAGTATTTTCTCTGGTTTGCCATAAAAAAGCACCTTAAAGGCCAAAAATTTGACCTACTGTTATACTCAACTCCACCCACAGGCTACACAAAGCTAATTTCAAAAATTAGGCGAATGACGAACTGCAAGACATATTTACTGTTAAAGGATATTTTCCCTCAAAATGCGGTGGACATGGGCTTGATGAGGTCGGGGAGCATCATTTGGAAGTATTTTAAGCATGTAGAACGCAAGCTTTACAGCCTGTCGGATAATATTGGCTGTATGTCTCCTGCAAATGTGCGCTATGTACTAAAGCATAATCCAGAGGTAAGCCCGCAAAAAGTCCATGTCAATCCAAATAGTGTTAAGCTTTTGCCCGATTTAACTGTAGATTCGGTAAAAATTCGAGAAGAGTACGGCATATCGCAGGAGGTTTGCGTTTTTGCCTACGGAGGAAACCTCGGGCGTGCTCAGGGGCTGGACTTCTTAATATCGTCACTTCCCAGACTTACAAAAATCGAAAATAGCTTTTGGCTTGTGGTTGGCGCAGGCTCTGAATATGAGGCGGTTTTTAAGGCTGCGGAAGGTTATTGGAACGTGGAAGTGTTGCCGTATATACAAAATGAAAAGTTTGAACAATTGCTCAAGTCTAGTAATGTGGGATTGGTGTTTCTAAATAAGTGTTTTACGATTCCTAATTACCCATCAAGAATGCTGTCTTATATGCAAAACAGTCTGCCGATGCTTGCCGCAACGGATTCTAACACTGACGTTAAAGATCTTCTTACTGAGGCGCAATGCGGCACATGGGTGCAAAGTGGTGATGAGTTGGGCTTTGTAAGAGCTGCCGAGACGTTTGTGTCAGACCAAAACGGACGAAAGCATATGGGAACGTCTGCAAGAGATTATTTTGAAAACCATTTCACGGCAAGCCATTCGGCGGATATTATTGAAAGCCGTTGTAAATAAGTAAAAGGCTGTATCAAGCTTCGGTTTTGCCCGAAGTCCTTGATACAGCCTTATGTTTTAATAAGCGGTGTCTTTATTCCAAACTACTTTATTTATGATTCCCGTGTAGCTCTGAATCAGCTTAACGATTTTTACGGACACATTTTCGTCGGTGTAGTCGTTGACACTGCTCACAGGCTCGTTGTTTTTCCACATTTGGCGGGTAAGGTCAACGGCTTGGACGATTTCTCTGCCTGTCACCCCTCCGACAATCACGCTACCTTTGTCTAAGACTTCAGGACGCTCAGTGGAGGTGCGAATTAGCACGGCAGGGAAGCCGAGCATTGAGGATTCCTCTGATAGTGTTCCGCTGTCTGACAAAACGCAGAAGGCGTGCTTTTGTAAATGGTTGTAATCCATAAAGCCTAAGGGTTTGAGTGGTTTTATCAGCGGATGGAACACAAAGCTGCGTTCTTCAATCCGTTTGCGGCTTCTGGGGTGAACGCTGTATACTATTTGAAGCTGATAGCTCTCTGCAATCTGGTTCAGCGCACTCATAAGCGAAAGGAAATTTTCCTCATGGTCGATATTTTCTTCACGGTGAGCCGAAACTAAAAAATAACCATCCCGTTCCAGACCAAGCCGAGATAAAATTTCGCTGCTATCAATGGTTGACATATGCTTATTAAGAACCTCGCGCATGGGCGAACCAGTAACAAAGACATGCTCCTTACGGATGCCCTCAGAGAGAAGATAACGTCTGGAATGCTCGGTATAGGGCAGATTTATATCTGAAATATGGTCAACAATTTTGCGGTTGATTTCTTCGGGGACATTTTGGTCAAAGCAGCGGTTGCCCGCTTCCATATGGAAAATGGGAATTTTCAGCCGCTTAGCAGAAATTGCGGCAAGGGCTGAATTGGTGTCTCCTAAAATCAGCAGCGCATCGGGGCGTTCCTCATGCATTACCTTATATGACAGGGAAATAATATTTCCCATGGTTTCGCCTAAGTGTGTACCAGCCGCGCCCAGATAATGGTCTGGCTTGCGAAGACCAAGTTCGTCAAAAAATATTTGATTCAGTTCATAGTCATAGTTTTGACCCGTATGCACTAGCACATGCTGAAAATAACGGTCACATGCCTTGATACATTCCGAAAGACGAATGATTTCAGGTCTTGTGCCAACAATCGTCATAACCTTCAGCTTATTCATTTAATGACCTCCTCAAAAAAAGTATCAGGAATATCAGCGTTGAATATTTCGTTTGCCCACATTACAGTCACTAAATCAGCACTGCCAATGTTTGTGATGGAGTGGGTATATCCGGTGGGAATGTCAACGACTGTGGGCGTTTCGCCGCAAACAGGATACTCTACAACAACGTCAGAACCGATTTTCCTGAAACGAATTACGGCGTTGCCTGAAACCACGAGGAATTTTTCGTTTTTGGTATGATGCCAGTGGTTTCCCTTGGTAATCCCGGGTTTTGTTATGTTTACCGACACTTGCCCGCTGTTTTCGGTATGAATAAACTCAGTAAATGAGCCTCGGCTGTCAGCACTGGATTTCAGGGGATAGGAAAACTCATTTTCGGGCAGGTAACTCAAATATGTGCTGTAAAGTTTTTTTGTAAGCAGGTCAGCCATATCCGGAATTTGCAGATTGGCGCGACTTTCACGAAAACTAGTGATTTTTGGCGCAAGCTCGCCTAAAGATATGTTATAAGTCTCAGAAACGGTGCAATACATGCCGCTTTTTAAGGTTACATCGTCAATTGTGCGCAAAAATGCGTTGCATACATCATCAATGTAGGACAAGCTAAGGCTTGCCGCAGGGTCGTGTATTTCTATGGGAAGGTCGTTTGCAACATTATTGCAAAAGGTCGCAACCACCGAGTTGTAGTTAGGTCTGCACCATTTACCGAAAAGATTTGCAAGCCTAAAAACATACACAGACGAGCCAGTAAGCTCATAATAGGCAAACACTGCGTCCTCTGCGGCACGTTTACTGATGCCGTAAGGGTTTTGAAGTGCCGCTTGTATGGACGAGCTTAGAACAAAAGGAGGCTTTTTTGCAAGCCTTGTTAAAATATTTTCAGTAAAGAGCTTGTTTCCGGTTTCAAATTCAGAAACATCCGTGGGGCGGTTAATTCCTGCTAGATGAAACACAAAATCAGCTTCATGGGAAAAGCGGTTAAGCTCCTCCTGAGTGTTGTCCTTGTCGTAGAGAAACAGTGTGTCGTCAGGGCGGCGTTGCCTAAGGTGCGCTACTAGATTTCGTCCGACAAATCCATTTGCGCCGGTAACTAAAATATTCATCTAATCGCCTCGCGGATGATGGGTAGTCGTAATAGTTGTTCCTTAACAGCTTCAACGTTTAACTGTCTTGTATTGTGGGAGTTGTACTCGTTGGTTTCTGCAACTTCGCCTTCTGAAACAAATTTTGAGTAGTTTAGCGTTCTTGTGTCCGCGGGAACGCGGAAATAATCCCCAAGGTCGTAGGAGTGGGACATTTCCTCCCTTGTTAGGAGGGTTTCAAACAGTTTTTCGCCGTGTCTTGTACCAATAACCTTGATTTCGCTGTCAGCCTTTAGCAGCTCTTTTACAGCTAAGACTAAGTCTCCGATGGTGCTTGCAGGAGCTTTTTGGACAAAGGTGTCCCCTGGTAGACCATTGTTAAATGAGTACAGCACAAGGTCAACGGCATCCTCAAGGGTCATAAGGAAGCGAGTCATAGCGGGATTTGTAACGGTCAGGGGCTTGTTTTCGGAAATTTGCTCCAAAAATAGCGGAATAACTGAACCTCTGGACGCCATAACGTTTCCGTAGCGTGTGCAGGTGATGATAGTATCCCGCGCATTTCTTGAAGCGGCAACGGCGACTTTTTCCATCATTGCCTTTGAAATGCCCATTGCATTTATTGGGTACGCCGCTTTATCGGTTGATAGCACCACAACGCGCTTTACACCATGGGAAATGGCCGATTGAAGCACATTTTCTGTGCCGATTACGTTTGTGCGAACAGCCTCCATGGGGAAAAATTCGCAAGAGGGAACCTGTTTCAGCGCAGCGGCGTGAAAAATATAGTCAACGCCTTGCATGGCAAAATCTACACTGTCACGGTTTCTAACGTCTCCAATGTAGAATTTCACCTTATCAGACGCCAATTGACGGCGCATATCGTCCTGCTTTTTCTCGTCACGAGAGAATATGCGGATTTCACCAATGTCGGAGTTAAGAAAGCGATCAAGTACAGCATGTCCGAAAGAGCCTGTGCCGCCTGTGATTAGTAAGGTTTTGTTATTAAACATAATTCACCAGCTTAAAAGTATTTGTGTAAGCGCGGATTAACCCGGTAGTGAAAATATGCTTGCATATTTTCACGAAAAGCGCAGGCACTCATCAATCC
>JAVBKA010000072.1:0-12889 GCA_031546715.1 Oscillospiraceae bacterium
GGGACGATGGAAGATTTGCGATTATAGATAAAATGCAGCAATCCTCGGGCGAACAAAGTTCGCCCCTACGCCGATTTACGCAAAATCCAGCAACGCCAAGAGGACGGCAAGAGCAAGACCTTGCCCTACCACGTAATACAACAACCTACTAACAAAAGATAATGCTCGACCAAAATATACCGATTCTACGTTGAATCGGACGAAAGCAACCACCATGCCGGCAAACGTTCTATGGGCATGTGGGCGACGAAAAAGGGTGCTTTGCACGATGGCGGCAGACGTCTGCCGCCAATCGCTTTACCACCCCTCGTAAAGGAAGTGCCCCCGCGGCATGAGCGGGACGATGGAAGATTTGCGATTATAGATAAAATGCAGCAAACCTCGGGCGAACAAAGTTCGCCCCTACGCCGATTTACGCAAAACGCAGCAACGCCTCACAGGACGGCAAGTCCAGAGGCCTTGCCCTACAAGAAACCGGCGAACGTATTGCAAACCTCGGGCGAACAAAGTTCGCCCCTACGGCGATTCACCCAAAACGCAGCAACGCCTCACAGGACGGCAAGTCCAGAGGCCTTGCCCTACAAGAAACCGCCGAACGTATGGCAAACCTCGGGCGAACACACTTCGCCCCTACGCCGATTCACCCAAAGATGTAGCAACCCACCGTTCGTAGGGTGCGACGTCCTCGGCGCACCGCGTTCTTGTCCACGCATCGTATCGCCTTAGTGCCATGCGCAACGCCGCTACGCTGTGTTGCGTTTTTTCTTACGACTTTTTGGTTCGCTGCGGCTCAAAGCAAGACTTTCGAGCCGTGCGCGGCTCGATAAAAGGCTTTGCCTTTTAAAACCGTGAGCTTTTGAAAAAGCTCAAGCAAAAGTTTTGCGCTGCTTTCAGACTGTTGCTGTGATTACTATTTCCCCTCGGTGCTTGCAGGTTTCAACAACTGCAAGCACTTCTTTTTGCGCGCGCAAAATGTATTCAGTCTGTACAGGCTTGAAATGCCCCCAATTCTCGCAAAGCTCATAGCATTGATTCATAGAAACATTATCCATCACCTTGAAAATCAGCCTATACCCACAGCCGTGAAGAGACATAAGCAAGAGACGCTGGTCAGTTTGCCGCAGGACATGCTGAATAGAGCTGTTTGGCATTGCTAAAAGGGTGTCCTCAAAGGCGGTACATTCAGGTAAGGCTATATTATCTTTTACGGTTTTTAAAAACGCAGAAAAGCTTTTGTATTTATCCTGCGGATTCAAAATTACATCCTGCATTAGCATCATGTGCTTCTCGCCGAGCATTGAAAAAAGTGTTACAGAAATAATTCTGGGAGCAAGTCCGTGGTGTATTGCTAAAACGCCCTCTGCCATAATCAGCCTGCTAAGTAATTCAACGCCTGTGTAGTTCTCGGCAAGAATAAGGTTTTGCAAAATCTGCTTCACAATGACTGAGTCTGTTCCGTCAACCACCAGTTGCAAGGCTGTTTTTAGGAAAAAGCTCTCCTCCTGCTCACATTCTAAGTCCACAGCTATCAGACCTTTTCTCCGAGCCAGATTTGCCAGTTCAACGATTCTATGAATGACAGGGACGCACTGGTCTTTTTCTTCGTCAGTAAAATGGCACTTAAGCTGCAATATAAACTCAGTCATGTGGTTCATCCTTTCAAGGGGTTACTATAGGTGCTGATATTGTGAGTTGCTGATAATTCTAGGTTTTTGACGGTTTTGCGGGCATGTCGCAGTTGTGAAGCACGCTCTTTGACAGAGCAAAGCAAACAAGTCCTATCAAAAGCTCCCATGCGGATAGTATACCCAAGCCAACCACCGTGCCAAGAGTTCCGCCGATATTAAAGCCCACAATCAGCGCAACCGTTAGCCCCGGTGCAATAAAAATTATTACCAATAAATAGTAAATCATAATCATGAGCCCTGTGCCCATGTTCGCGCTTAAAACTCTCATAGACAGGTAGTTTATACCTAATAGTAGCACCGAGAACAGTGTAAAGGCGGCGATACAGCCGAGAATTACAAATAGACTTGACTTCATTATTAAACCCGAAATTGCAAAAATTAATACGCTTTCAACAAAGGTTTTAAAAAATATTTCAAAATTACTCCAAATTATTTTGGAAAAAGAGGTCTCGGGGATCATATAAATGTAGTGAGAATACGTTTCCACAAGTCCCCGCCCTGTACCTATCAGAATAATCTGAATCCACATTAAAATCTGTAGTGTAGTGGTTAGGTCGAGGTCATTTCTTGCTATAATTGATAAGGCAATTGAGCCGACAATTATCAAAACCGAGGAAAGAGACAAAAATCCAAAGCGGTTTTGACGGAAGGATTCACGCAAGTGCTTAGAAAAAAGTGCGGAAGAGCCTTTGCCAGAGATTCCCGTTTTAGCCACCTTGATTTTTCTGCCCGAGGCTTGCATTGAGGTCAGGTTACCCTCGGCAATTGCTCTCTTTTTTTCAAATGCCGTTTCCGTGGCGCACAAGGAATCCTCATAAAAATCAGCCTTGCTGAGAGCGATATAGGTAATAAAGAGTGCACTCAGCAGAAGATTTGCACCGATAAACAGCAGTCCTTGCAGCATTTCTCCTGAAAGTAATAAGGCTGTGCTTTGCGCTGTCCACCCCACGATGGGGATAAATATAAAGTGAGGGGATTTTATGGCATGCTCAAGGACTGTCAAAATGCCTTGTCCTTCTATTAGCTGAAAAACCATGAACAACGCCAGCGGTAGAAACAAAGCAATAGTCAACAGTTTTACGACATTTTTTCGGCGGGGTTTTCCGTTGGCGAAGCTGTAAATAAAAAGTGACATTATAGTGGTAGCCACAATTCCCATTATAAACATCAGCATAATCAAAACAAGACCGCCAAGATGCACACCGAAATTTGCCATTGTACCAGATTGGAACAAAATAAAGAAGCTACCTAAAAAGGAGGTCTTAACCAACTTTACGATACCGTAAATGAGAATTTTTCTGGGATTGACAGGGGAGACAAACAAAAGATTTACGTCACTCATATCAAATATAGTGTCGCCTTTTGAAAGACCCTTGCTTACGCCGATTGCAAAAAACATTGCCACGAAAAGAAAAAACGCCCCAGTAAACCAAAATAGCGGTGCTAGGTCCTCCACAGAATGTTCGGTAAAGACGGGAAGTACTGCAAGAGCTACGATTGCGGCTAGGATTAGTATGTACATTATCAACTTTGCGGGCTTTTTTAAAAGCTGCAGCAAACTGTTTTTTATGCTTTTTCTGAGAAGATATAAAATACTTGTCATAGGTTCATCACTCCTTGACGGGTTCTGTCTCTGTAATGGAAAAGTATGTTTCCTCCAGAGTTTTCCCGCCGTTTTGGTCGTTCCGATGGCAAATATGTGCGATAGAGCCGTTTTTGATTATGCAGGTGGTGTACCAGTCCGGCTGAACGCTGTCAATCATATGTGTACTGACTAGTACGGCACTGCCGCTCTTTTTAAGGTCGGCAATCATTGCCTTGATTTCGCGGATTCCGTGAGGGTCAAGACCGACGAGAGGTTCGTCAAATATAACAGCTTTAGGTTTAGGCAGCAATGCACAGCATACACTGACTTTTTGCTGCATTCCCTTGGAAAGCTCCTTGCCCAGCTTGTTTTGCTTATCGTCCAGCTCAAACTTTTTCAGTAGCTCCTCGGCATATGCTTCCCATTCCTTCAAACGGTACGCCTTTGCAATAAATTCAAGATGCTCATAAACGGTCAGCATTGGGTACAGTGACGGAAACTCAGGCACATAACCTAGAATACGCTTAGCATCTACTGAGTGGTTGTCAAAGCCGTCAATAGTTATTGTGCCGTCAAAGCGCAATAGTCCGCAGATGGATTTTATTAGTGTGGATTTTCCTGCTCCGTTAGGTCCCAGCAGTACCGCTAGTTCTCCTGAAGCAACCTGCAAGTTGATTTGATTATTTGCAATTAGTTTGCCGTAACGCTTGGTGACATTGTTGACATTAATCATATTATCCTCCCTGAACAATAAAAATTTGTTCTTCCTTTTGCATTTTACTGGGATAGTGTAATACTTTGAATGCTGAGTCGCCTAACTGAGGATAACATATATTTTTATATCTTTCAATACTTT
Source organism: Oscillospiraceae bacterium (assembly GCA_031546715.1). Taxonomy (GTDB): domain Bacteria; phylum Bacillota; class Clostridia; order Oscillospirales; family UBA929; genus JAVBKA01. The sequence goes on from JAVBKA010000072.1 coordinate 4,130, forward strand.
GGGAAAAATTGCTATATTTGCGTGCGTATTTTTGTAACAATATCCCATATTTGCTGATTAGATAACTCGTATCAACTGCCGCGCTTACTGCGGTTGGTGGATGAGAACTGCGCCTACCAGAAAATTCGACAATTTTCTTTTGGGTGTAGTGCTATACTTCGAGTATTGAAAAAAAGATAGGGGAAGGTTTGATGCCAGTGAAGTTTTCTTCTGCCAAGATAAACAGTATTTTTGACTATTTGGAGGGCTTGGAGGACAAGGACAAACGAAGAATTGTGGAAGAAATGTGTTTTGCAGAGGCAAAGCTAAGCCAGTTAAACGACCAAAGCAAACTATTTCATGGACGGCAACGAGATATTGAACAACAGGAGCGGGAGCGGCGACGGATTAACCTCGGCGCAATTCTTGAAGGTCAACTTGAAAACCCTGACAGCCTAAGTGTTGAGCAGGTGCAGGAGCTGTTAAAAATAGCACTTAGCTCGAAAGAGGCACGCCAGTTTTTGAGAGCTTTAGTATAGGATAAAAAACAAGCAAAAAGAGGGTGTATCTAAGCTCGGAGCGAACAAAGTTCGTCCGAGACTTGATACACCCTCAAATTTCGTTAGCCTACTAAGATCTAGACTTCCGAAAATGCGTCTTTATCCGCGCCGCAAAGTGGGCAAACCCAGTCCTTTGGCAAATCCTCAAAGGCTGTTCCGGCAGGTACTCCATTGTCAGGGTCGCCTACAGCGGGGTCATATACGTATCCGCATACACATTCAAAGCTTTTCATACGACCGCTCCTTAATAAAATGTAGTTGCAGTAGTTTATACTGCTCACGCTATTGTACATCTGTTGAGGGGAAAAAGCTATTACTAATGTGTTAAATATTGTGTTCGCAAAAAAGAACGGCGCGCTAGCTAAAACTCACGACGGAGGGTGGCGTATGCGTGGCGATATATTTCGTTGCTGACGGGTCTTTGGGTGTAGCCTAATGCTTGGGCGGTGGCTTCTACGTGACAGAGGAAGTAGTTTAAATGTTCCTCGCCTGTTTTTAAAACTTCCGCAATAAGACTGCTCCAGACGGGGGCGGCTTCGTATAGACTTGAGTTGAGAAGGGCGTCGATTGCGACTGCTGTATCATAGGGCACACGGCGTTCGTGGATTTTAACGTCATTGTCTGCGGTTTCAAGAATTGTATAGGGTGCGGCGGTGTTAAAATCTAAGGGTGCGCCGCCTGAACCGGGGTTTACAAACAACGATGACCCAACTCGTACATAGCATTGCACATGGTTGTGACCATAGGCGTAAATTCCCACGGGCTTTTGCAGTAAAAGCTCCGTTAGCTCACGGTTTTTTAGCACGTCCTGCCTAAAATCCGCAAGGGCGGCTTCGTGGGTAAAGGGGGATTTATACATACGCTCGCAAAAGTCCGTTGAATGAGTCATGAAAATTCTGGGGCGGGCGGTGATAAGTTCTGATGAATGGGTCATGTATAGCGATACTCCGTTGTCAAGAGTGACGGTGGCTTTTTCGGGCAGCGTCATAAGATAACTGCGGTTTTCGTCAGTAAGCTCACGGTAATTCCAGTATATAGGCGCGAACTGCTCGTATATCCAGCCGCTGGGGTCTTGCTTACTGAGATTTACGAGATAATCTTCCTTGTTGCCGCGTATGATAACTGCGTTTTCTAAGGAGCGCAGTGTGTTGACAACTTCGTTAGGAAAGGGGAAGTCTTCGTAGTAGTCTCCCAAAAACAAGAAACGGTCAGCGCCGCAGGTCTTTGCGTCATCTAGAATTGCCATCAGGGCGTGATAATTGCCGTGAATGTCGGAGATTAGGGCGTATTTCATGACTTCTTGACCTGACGGAGGTCGTCTCCGAAAAATGTTAGCATGTCGTACTCGCCGGTGAGACGGCTGACGGTTTGAGGGAGGTAGCGTTTTTGTAGGTCATCGGCGGTTAGATTTGTATTTATAATGGTTTTTACGCCATTTTGAAGTCTTGTATTAATAAGGTCATAGAGAGCGGTTTGGACAAAGGGGGTTAAAAATTCTGTACCAAGGTCGTCTAACAGCAAGAGACTGCTGGAAAAAAACCGCTTACTTCCCCGTGACGAGTTAAGTCTGCCTGATGGCTCATCTCGCCCAAACTGCTCAGCCTCTAGTGCGGCGAACAGCCGAACCGCAGACTCAGCCTCTACCCATATGCCTTTTTCGCACACTGCGCCCGCTATGCAGGTTGACAAAAAGGTCTTCCCTGTGCCAGTGTAGCCTGTAAAAAGTAGATTTGGGGATTTTGCGCAGAAGCTTTGAGCATAATCGGCGCAAAAATCATACATGCCTGACATATTTTCATAGGCGGACAAGCCGTGAAGCATGGTGTTTCTTGAAAAAAGCTCTAAATCAAAGCTGTCAAAGGTCTGGTCAAATATTTTAATGGTTTTGGCAAGCTCTTTTTTCTGCTCCGCCGCATACGCCTTGCGTAAACAGGTGCATGGCTGGCCGCTTTTAAACATAGTGTCGTTGCAACGCTTGCAAAGTGGGGCTTCTTCAGGCAGGTCGATATGATTTTCGGCGACAAATTCCATTATGCTAAACCGTAAATCCGCAAGCTCAGCGGCTTCCTCTGCGGATACGGTTTCGTTGACAAGATTTTTAAACATACAGGAACGGATTTGATTATCAAGCTCCAAAAGTGGAGGATAAAGCTCAAATGTTGCCTTTCGGCTGGCGCGTGTGCCTGCGTTATGACGATATTGCTCTTTTTCAAGCCGCTGCTTGGCGCGAGAAAATATGACCGAGTCCATAAAACACTTCCCCTGTTAGTCTGCTGTTACTTGTCCTAGCCTACGGCTTGCGGCTGTTTAGATAATCTTTCATTTTTTCAATTGCCTTGCGCTCTGCGTCCCCAGGTTCAGATAAAGGGCGGTTGCTTTTTGCCATGGGGGTTTTTGAGGCGGGGTAGCTTGGTTGGGTACTTGACTTGGTACCTGATTGAGCACCCGATTGGGTACTAGATTGGATGGCTGTGGGGGTAGACCTAGCACTGCTATCTGCAAATGGGCCAACGGTTCTCTCGTTTTCGGGAAGCTCCTTTAGGGTATGCCAGCCGCTTTCATGCCAACGGCTGAGAATCTTTGCGCAATACCGCCAAGCAAAGCCGCTACCTGTGCCTATGCAGGTTTTGTCATAGGCGACGGCAAACACCTCTGGGGTAAAGCCCATGTCCGCCCATTCGCCTAGGTATTTCTGTTCTGTGGTGGAGATGGCGCGCCCAGACATGCCGAGAACACGCAAAAATTGTGCCGAGCGGGTACGGCGGTTTTCCAGCCATTTAAGGTGACGCTCGGCGGCTTCAACGGTCTGGATTCCGTGGGCTTGCCAATAGGCGGCTTCTTTGTCGATTTGACTGAGCTTGGGAGGGTTGCTGTCCTGACCGAAGCGGTGCTTATAATCCTCGACGCAATAGGTGACCAGCATCAAGAGTACGTCAGGGGGAAGACCTCTCCAGTCGTATATTTTATAAAATATTTGTAAATCTGAGGAGGAAAAAATAATTCCAAGCATCCGTTGGGTTTCATTTAAAACATATGCAAAGGCGGGGTCTCGCTTTACGCCGTCTGCAATGTCTTTAGCGTCGTAGGTGGGTGTGGTTTCGTCAAGCATTGGCTTGCTTGGTTTTGTTAAAAGCTTTGCGGTTTCGAGTTTTGCCGTCAAATCCTTGACGGTTTGGGTCGTTAGTCCAAGGGTCAAGGCTTCGTCCGGTCGGGGCATACGGCTGTGACGCAGGACAAAAAGGTATAGCAACGCCGCCCCTCCGTCGCCAAGTGAAAGCAGCTTGTCGCATTCAGCCTGTGGGAAGGGTAAAATTCCGCCTGTTGAGTAATCCGCCATAAATGCCCCTATCTATATTTACTGTTGTAGACCTGTTCGGTAACCATTTACCGCAAATGGCTGCTTGGGCAACCACCCCGCCAACTGCGGTTGGCACCCCTCCACAGAGGGGAATAAGTTGTGCGGGTTAAATAATTCCCCTCTGTGGAGGGGTGGCGCGCAGCGACGGGGTGGTTAGTCCGCACTTAACCTAAAAGTAATCCGCAATAAAATTATGCTTGGAATAAAACGCTTTTGACAAATTTTCGCAGTTTCCGTGTACCTTAATTTGCGGATAAAAACGTGCGTCCTCAAAGTTAAGTGCGCCTGTGATTAATGCGGTAAACATGTTGATTTCGCATTCAAGGTCGGCGGGGGCGTCGGTTTTGGTGACAGAAGTGCCGTTTTTGCCGAAGGTTACATTATAAGTGCCGTTGTTTTGCGCAATATGTGCGTCCTTGACTGCTACGGTAAACGAGCCGTCGCCTTTGTATTTAGCAACCTCCAGAACTTTTTGCACATTTACCACACGGGACATTCCATAGGTTGAAGTGGTGACTTCTGTTGAGGTATTTTCTGTTAATAAATGCCTGATGTTAAGTCCTGCGGGGACTGTAAATCTGAAATGTGTGTAATCCGAGGAAAAAACTCCGCTGAAGGCAAGCAAGCCGTGGAAGCTCTCGGCGGTGGTAAAGCAAAACTCGGCGGCTGTCAAAATGCGCTTGCCGTTTTCCCAAGGTGAATGGCGTGTGACCATGTAGCCTTGAGCTTTGCCTGCGTCGTTATGCCAGATGTATGCGTAGGTGCGGTCTTTTTCAGGGGTTTGCTTGCGTTTGCCTGCCCAATTTGCCTCGTTTCGGGAAACAGCCATGTTTTTATCGCAGATATACTCATTATATATGCACTTGATGTTTTCCCAGTCCGCGTCGGTCTGAGCCTGACGTACTGAGCCTGTTTGGGGGAGGGCTCTGCAATTTGCGGATTGATATGTGTAGGTACTGAGATATGCGCCTAGTTCGTAGCCGAATTTGCGATAAAAATCGCTTCTAAAGGGGTATAAATAAGAGAAAAGCTGACCTTCGTCATACATTTCCTTTAAGGCTACTTCAAAAATTTTGCGGATTGAGCCGCCTTTGCGGTACTGCGGTAATGTAGCGACTGCGCCAATGCCCCACATGCCGTAAATTCCGCCGTCAAAGCTGGCTTCATAGCGGGGGAGCTGGAGGTTGGCGATAATTCTGCCGTCCTCAACGGCGACATAATGGTCTTCAAGGCGAATGTCCGGCTGCTCCTTCAAGAGCTTTTCAAGGTAGGCTTCGGGGGACTCCGCAGGGGTAATTGAATATTCAAAGGCTATGGAGCAGACTAATTCTCGTTCGTATGCCTCGATGGCTTTACTTTTTCTGATTTCCATTATTAATTCGTCCTTTCTTGGAAACGTAGGCGGGGTATTTTGCGTGGTTGATGCGACTTAATTTAAGTATATCAAAAACCAGAATACAAATCAAGCATTACCGAAAACCAAGCAAAGTCTCATTGCAAGCTTTCGGTTTTTGTGCTATATTTAGACTAAACCGACGAAAAGTGACGAATTGCAGTGAGGTGTATATCGATATGGTGAGCAGTGTAGTGAAGCAAGAGGCGGTACCCGTTACGACCCAGACAGGCAAAAAGAGGCTCGTATATCTGGATGCTATTAGGATTTTTGCCTGCTTTTTGGTTATAGTCAACCACACCAACAGCTTTATTTTTATGGCGAGGCAGCCCTCAGTTACATGGTTTGCGTCAATTGCATACTTTTTTGTGTCTAAACCCGCAGTGCTGCTGTTTATAATGGTTTCGGGCGCAGTGCTTTTGGGGAAGGAAGAGAGCTATAAGGCGGTTTTTGCGAGAGCGTTGCGGATGGTGGCCATTTTGCTGTTTTCGTCTGTCTGTTATTTTGTGTACTATACATATATTAAACAACAGGGACATGCTTTTGAATTCACTGAAGTGACCAAATTTTTAGATGGGCTGATTAAAGGACCTGTGGAAACCTCACTTTGGTATTTGTATCTGTATATCGGGCTGATTTTAATGCTACCGCTGCTGAGACCAATGGTTAAAGCTCTGGGAAAAAAGGATTATTATTACATAATAGGCTTATTTGCGGTTATTATGGGAACAATTCCTATTATTACACGATATTTTCCCGGCTTTCAAATCAGCGGCTATCTGAAAATTCCGTTTATTACAAGCTTTGTGGCGGTATTTTTAGCGGGGTACTTTATAAATAAAATGGTTGTGACTTCGGGCAAAAAGGCGTTGCTGTTTGCGGTGGGTTATGTTGCTTTGCTAGCGTTTCAAACGGTTGCAACGTACTTTGAGTACCGTATTAACAGCGCAGGCTATTTGTTTTATGATAACACATATTTGTCAACGCTGACGGTTAGCTCGATTTTCCTGTTCTATATTTTTAAGTGGTTTTTTGAGAGACGTGTTATCTCGCCGAAGGTGAGTAAGCTTATTACGGAGATTGGGGCTTGTACATTTGGGATGTATTTGGTGTCGAGCTTTATAATTGGGGAGCTGTATCCTATGTATACTGCGTTATCGGGGTATATGCATGTGGTTTTTGCGATGATAATTTATGAGGTGTGTGTGTTTGGTATTGGGCTTGGGTTTACGTATTTGATTAGGAAAATCCCATTTGTGAGAAAATTTATTTAGATTATTAGCAAACGTAAGCAACAAGCAAAAGTTTTAGTCAAGCTTTTTTAAAAGCTTGCGGATTTTTAAGGCAGAGCCTTAAATCGAGCCTCGCAAGGCTCGAAAGCTGCCCTTGAGCCGCGCGAACCAAAATGTTGTAAGAAAAAACGCAACACAGCGTAGCGGCGTTGCGCCCGTCCCTTTTGGGGGTGTTGCTGCACTTTTGGGCTGTAGGACGGGTTGCTTGGGGGTTTGCGTTTTTTTCTTTCTTTGTATTATTGTTCTAGTCCCGCTCATGCCGCGGGGGCACTTCCTTTACGAGGGGTGGTAAAGGAAGCAAAGCACCCTTTTGGATGCGCCTGATGGGTTGTTGTACGGGCGGACTGGGCGCGCCGCGCTCGTCCTGAGTATATGATTCGGCTGGTGATTAGGGTGGGGGTGTAGTGGTGTTTTGTAGCGTGTTGCCACGGACTGTAGGGCAAGGGCTCTGCACTTGCCGTCCTGTGAGGCGTTGCTACATTTTCGGTGAATCGGCGTAGGGGCGAACTTTGTTCGACTGAGGGTTGCGATAAATTACCCTGATTTATTGCTTCTCGAGAATGCTAAAAGTTCTTGGTTTCATGCTAAATTTTAATCTTCCTATATTAAGAGGTGTATAATGAGTTACGCAGATGAAATATTTATTAAAAATTGTACGGACATATTGGACAATGGGGTTTGGGATACGGACTTGGCTGTTCGTCCTAGGTGGGAGGACGGGACGGCGGCGCATACTGTGAAAAAGTTTGGGATTGTTAATCGGTACGATTTGTCTAAAGAATTTCCCGCAATGACTATTAAAAAAACCATGATAAAAAACTGCATTGACGAGGTTTTGTGGATTTATCAAAAGAAATCTAACAATGTCCGTGACCTTGGTTCGCGGATTTGGGACGCTTGGGCTGACGATAACGGCTCAATCGGCAAGGCGTACGGTTATCAGGCGGGGGTAAAGCACCACTATAAGGAAGGGGACATGGATCAGGTTGACCGTGTGCTGTACGACCTTAAAAATAATCCCCAAAGCCGACGCATTATAATAAGTCTTTATAATCATGCGGACTTGAGCGAAATGGCGTTGTATCCCTGCTGTTGGAGCCTGACCTTAAATGTGACGGGTAAAACCTTGAACGCTGTCCTAAATCAGCGGTCGCAGGACATGCTTGCCGCAAATAACTGGAATGTCTGCCAATACTCGGCGTTGGTTATGATGCTTGCGCAGGTTTCCGGACTGTCGGCAGGGGAGCTGATTCATGTTATTGCAGACGCGCATATATATGACAGGCATGTTCCTATTATAAAGGAGCTGTTGGACAGAACGCTTTTTGCGGCACCTTCGTTTGTAATGGATAAGACTATTTCGGACTTTTATTCATTTACAAAAGACCATTTTAAACTTGAAAATTACGAATTTCACACCCTTGAGGTGAAAATTCCTGTAGCGGAGTGAAAATACATGAAGCTGATTGCATGTTGCGATAAAAATTGGGGTCTGGGCAAGGACGGGGAACTGCTGATTAGAATACCGGAAGATTTGAAACGCTTTAGTGAGCTTACTTCTGGACATCCGGTGATTTTAGGCAGAAAAACTTTGCAGACCTTTCCAAAGGGGAAGCCCTTGCCAAACCGCAGAAACATAATTTTGTCACGAAATTCTTCCTATATAGTAGAGGGCGCAGAAGTTTGTGACTCCGCCGAGAGGGCACTGGAGCTGTTAGGAGATAGTCAGGACGAGACATTTGTTATAGGCGGAGCGGAAATTTACAACCTTTTTCTACCATATTGCACCGTTGCGTATATAACCAGACTGGAAGAAGAGTATGCTTCAGACTGCCGCCTTGCAGATTTAGATATTGATGCTGCATGGAAAATCTCAGAATCTTCAGAAAAGTTAAAATATGAAGATATATGCTACCGCTACGTGACATATACGCGCTAACCGCTAGGTGTATGGGGGCTTGCACCAGCTTTAGACTATACATGGTGGTTTTCTAAAAAATGCGACACCCCTTGAAACCCTTAGATTCTGCTGATTTTTACCAAAGAAAAAAATAAATTACAAAAAAGTATAAAAAAGTGTTGACAAGGGGATAGGGTCGTGTTATATTAACTGAGCGCCACCCGAACGGCAACGAAAAGAGAAACACTGGAAAGAGTACAGCCGAGAGACTGGAAAAA
>JAVBKA010000141.1:0-7305 GCA_031546715.1 Oscillospiraceae bacterium
CCGTGCACTGGGGGACACCAACGAGCGCGTCAGCCGTGACTTGCCGCGAAAACTGGCACCTGACGATCGGTTGTACGGTGCATTATCTTTATGCAATACACAGGGAATTGCTGGTGAGTATGTAAGGTTGGGAATTGCGGCTGCTAAGACCTTTATGGATGAAAAAACAAACCCGTTCGAAAACGGGTTTGACTTTAAGCATATTCTTCATAAGATCTGGGCTCTACAATATCTCGGAAAAGCTAATATCTGTTGATTTTCTGATTATCAACTCGGTGCTAAACGCGAGCGGTGTATTCGGTCGAACATCACCGCCAAGCATCGCACTGAACTGCCTAACGGCGGCAATACCTAACTCTGCAATGGGTGGGCGCGCTGTAGTAATTGGCGGCTCATACATGGATGCCAGTGAAATATCATCAAAACCGGTAATTGCCATTTGGGTTGGTATGGATAGCTTTTTCTTGTGGCAATACTTCATACAGCCGACAGCAAGAATATCATTTTCTGCAACGATGGCGGTGGGCGGCTCAGGAATGGATAAAAAACTTTTGGCAGCGAGATACCCCGTTTCCATAGTAAAATGTCCGTGATAAACAAATTCGGGACGTGTCTTTATCTCGTGCTCAAGGAGTGCTTGCAGATATCCTTCATACTTTTCCTTTGAAATGACGCTATGGCTTGGACCGCCTGTATAAGCAATAACTTTGTGTCCAATGGAGATTAGATGCTTCGCTGCGGTGTAAATCCCTCCGCGAACATCAAGTGTTATGGAAGACCTCGCAGTTTCCATAGGTCTCCACCCCAGAGCGACAATAGGGACATTACCCATCTTGCTATTCAACTCTGCTATAAATGACTCGTCATCGGGAAAGCAGACAATAACGCCATCTACTCTTTGCGTCGAGGATACGGCATAGGCTGCTGACACTACACTGGATTTTTGCTCCAATTCTCCAGTGGATTGAAGCAAAACCGTATACCCCACAGCAGAGGCTTCCTTGCGCATACTGTTAAATAATTCGGCAAAAAAGGGATTTGTAATGTCGGGCATAACCACCGAGAGCAACCCAGTTCGCCCTGTTCGCAGGGCGCGTGCCGCTGTACTTGGCTTGTAGTTCAGTGCATAAATCGCTGCTTCTATTCGTTCCTTTGTGTCCAGTCGGACAGAATCAGGATTGCGAAGATATTTCGATACAACAGCAACAGACAATCCTGCACTTGCCGCTACGTTTTTAATAACAGCCATAAATATGACCATTCCTTTCGAGTGAAAGGCACCAAACGGGATGAAACCGGGGTGCGTTTTCGCGCAATCTTTGATACAATGCACTTGAAGATACAGGCACACTACAGAGCACGTGGAGGTGAGTGGCGGAACAACTATCGTTACCCCGCATAAATATGTGTGCCGACCGCTCTTTCAAGCACCAATAAGTGGGACTTTGAACCCGTAAACTTATCTTTGTAAAGACAGTACTCGTTTTTAGCTGAGCGGTCAGTCCCTGCCTGAGTCTTCAAATAAACAATGGGGATGTGACTATGTTAAAAATCGTTTATCCTATCTGCTGTGGACTGGATGTCCACAAAACTTGGGTTTATGGCTGTATTGCTTCAACGAACGAACACGGTGTAACCAGCTATAAAAGTCATCATTTTTCTACTTTTACTAAAAGTTTAAAAGAACTGAACCAATGGCGTCTTTTGAACAACTGCCGCGATGTTTGCATGGAATCTACCGGAAAGTACTGGATACCAATTTACAACTTGATGTGACTCCTTTTGTAGACCGTCGTTGTAAAACGCCAATTGAAAAAAATCCAAGAGGCTGTGGACGGTGCTTTTTGCAATGAGCAAGCAGAAAAATTTAAAATTATCCGCCGCCACAGGGACATTTCGCCAGAACAGGCGATTTATATCCTGCAGCGACAAGGCTATTTGCTATGCTTGTATTTGAGTGATGCTATAGGTGGTTTGTTTCAAACTTGATTCTCCTATGTAGTCAGCTTATTTGTCAATATTATACACAATCAAACCCATAATTGCAATCAAATCTCTTTTCCGTAAGTTCACAAGTTTTCAATGCAAATTATATGACCACGGCAAGTAGTATTTGATGAGAGATGTTTCGGGTACTGAGCGTAAAACAATACCCTGTGGCCTCGGGCACAGGGTATTGAAATCTATTTACCAGAATATTGAGTATCAAAGCTAACCAAACTCACATTACCTAGCAGCTTAGCTTTCTCCTCACAGCCCTCTGTAAATCCCGACTTGGAGAACAGGTATAGAAACCTACGCTTATACTTAAACAGCTCACTACGCTGAACTAGCAAATCAAGCACAGACGTGTCCACCTTTTCATTAGTCCATTTACATTCAGCAAATATGGCGTTGTCATCGTCAGCGTGGGCAATTATATCAATTTCAGTTTCCAGCTTGCGGATTGGGTCATTGCCCCACCAGCGACCGAGGTCTACAAACTGAATTGGAAGTCGCCCTGCAATGTTTTCTTGCCAAAGCCACTGCTTGCAGAGTTCCTCATACACACCACCCATAAACGCTGAAAGCTGAGTAGACACTCTTTGCATTACCAAGTCAGGCAGGTTGTTTTGTATTAGGGATAAATTATCAGGAACGAACCTATACCAAAACCGAAACATGCTGTCATCAATGGTATAAATAGTTTTCTTTGAACGTTCCTCTCGAAACGGAAATTCCTTTTTCACAATGCCAATCGACATAAGTGTTGTAAGATAATTGCTGCAAAGGCTGGTATCGACACCGATTTTTGTAGCTATCTCAGAAAGTCGGGAAGACCCTGTCGCAATCGACTTGATAATGGCGTTATACTGGGCAGGTTCACGACATTCTTGCTTGACTAAGTTGGTTGGTTCTTCAAAAAGATGTGCATCCGGCGTGAAGAAGTTGTCACGAATATTCTGCTCAAGAGAAAGTTGCTGGTCGATTTTCGACATATACTGCGGAATACCACTAGTGATACCATAAATTACTGCAAGCTCTTCATTTGTAAAGCTCGAATAGTATTCCTTCATTTCCGCAAAGTCCAGAGGCTTAATGCGAAACTGCGCTGTTCGCCGCCCGTACAGTGGACTTTTGTAGCCCAATACCTGATACTCCATGAAAGACAATGACGAGCCGCAAAGAATCAGATATAGCTTGCTGTCCTCATGATACTTATCGATCAACCCTTGTAGTATCGACGAAACGCTTTTGCTACTGTCTGCCAAATACGGATACTCATCAATGACGAAAATAATTCGCTTGTCCCTTGCCATCTCGAATACAGTCTCAAACGCTTTTTGAAAGCTCGGAAAAGAGGCGTTGGCACTGGCAAAATCCTTTGACATATAGAAAATGCTGTTGCTCATGGCTTCCAAATTTTCTTTTGAATTGGACTCTATTCCCGTGTAATATATGGCCTCTTTGCCCCTGATAAACTCGTTAATAAGAGTGGTCTTGCCCACACGTCTGCGACCGTATATGACCACACATTGAAATTTATCGCTATTGTAAAGCTCATCTAGTTTTGCAAGCTCTCTAGTTCTACCTACAAACATGCTCTCACTCGCCTTGCTTTATCATAATAAACTTTATTATAGTTAAGTATATTATACGAGCGGATTGCACGGATGTCAATCGGAAATTCTGTCGAAGCTTCTGGTAGTGCCATAGGTCATGTCCCTTTTCGGCGACTTTTCCGACCTATACTGCCTTTTGAAATAGTTTTATTAATTGACATCGTTTTCAGTGTTATCAAGCCGATTGTAGATGTTTTCTACAAAAAATGTAGCGAACGGAGTCACGTCAATGACATCACTTTGAACATTTTCAAGAAAATAAACTAGTAGCTAAAAAGCCAGCCTTGGTATATAATTTACGCATAGTTAGAATATTAGCTTCTGTTTATCTAGCTTTAACAAAAAACCGACAGCAAAAGTTGGCTAAGAGGAGCAAATAAAGACTTCGCAGTATCGTGCTGTAAGTGCAGTCAACCGTGAACTCATATGCCTATACTCAAATAACGGGTTTTTCCGTTCGCAATCTAAAATATATGCGCAAGTTTGCCGAGGAATTTCCAGATTTTGAATTTGTGCAGACACTGTCTGCACAAATTACGTGGTCGCATACCGTTGCACTAATGGAAAAGATTTCCGATACCAGCGAAAGAGTATGGTATCTTAACAAATCTATCGAAAACGGCTGGTCACTCAACGTTCTAATCCATCAAATAGAAACAAGCCTGTACGCTCGATAAGCACTTGCTGTTTTATAATACAAAGCTGCGCTGTTATTTTGTGCTAGAACTTAAAACAGGGAAATTCAAGCCCGAATATGCAGGAAAGCTTAATTTCTATCTTTCAGCCGTCGATGACACTCTGAAGAATGAACACGATAACCCAAGCATCGGTATTATTCTTTGTAAAGAAAAGAATAAACTAGTCGCTGAATACGCCCTCCGTGACATGTCCAAACCAATTGGCGTCAGCGAGTACAAGCTATTTGCGGATTTGCCAGAGGATTTACTAAAGGCCGTGCCTGAAATTGGGGAACTGGAGCGAATAGAGAATTTATAGGAGTGTCAACAATGTGATGCTGTATCATTAAACAAAGGACGGTGTGAGTGCACATGAAGCGTAATAGGTTTCGTTTAGGGCTATTAATTTTTTTTAGTGCGGTTGCAGTTGTTTTTATTGCTGCGACTATTTGGAGTAGGTTTTATCGGTTGTCTGGGAAAGAGAATGAAAGTCTTGAGATTGATATCTCAGAGCCGTCTGTGTCTGAATCCATAGAGGTGCCCGAATCGCTGCCGGTTGAACTGGTGTCGCTTAAGCCGTCACCTGATCTTCGGTTTGTTTTGCCTGTGATGCATGAACTAAAGATGCCTGAGAAGTTGGCTGTATATAAGCCTGAGATTGTTTATGCGCCGACGGTGAGTTATGCTTGGCCTCAAACTGATTTGCTGATGGGTGAGATTCAGTTTATTAATAAGGACAAAGAGTTTTTGGAACTGCCTGAAAACGTCAGCAATTATTTCCCCATTATTATGTGGGGCGGGATTTATGATTGGGTTCCTGATAAATTAACTCTTCCTTTTGCTGTTGCTTATGCTTTGGAAAACGAGGACAAAAAAATCGCCATCATGAGGACTGACGGCGAAATAGTGACTGATTTTATTTACTCACCTTATAAGGAGCTCGATGTGAGCAATTCCTTGCAGTTTGAAACCTTAGGTGGTTATATGGTTGTTAAAAAAGATGGTAGTTTCGGTGTATTAGACATTCGGTCTGGCAAAGAGGTTGTTCCCTGTGAATATGTAGACATTTGGCTTAATGATTATGGTGTCTTTGCTTACAAATATGGTGAAAATTCCACTAAACAAGAGGATTGCACAGAGTATTTATTAGATTACAATGGAAATATTCTGTATTCAGCAGAAAATTCTGAAACAGTTGGTATATGTGAGAAAATGGACGAATGTTGGGGTATTGGTTCTTCATTTCCTGTCGTTTTTGTGGACAAGGATTTGATTGTACTACCAGATTATCCTGATAGTACTGAGGTGTCTTTTTATGGCGGGGTATTCACAATTGTTAGCAACAAGTACACTGAGTCAATGGATGTGTTAGTCTATACTATGGACGGAGCTTTGCTCTATGAAAAAAACGATATTTTAGAGTGTTATTTCTTTAATGGTGCGGTTAATATTCGGCACGCTTCCCATATTGATGTTATTTACAAGGACAGCATAAACAAAATTAAACAAGATGAATTATACTATAAATACCTTTATGTACAGGATAACGCTTTTCAAGGAAATGTGGAAATTGGGAGGGGTGAAGGTGAACTTGGGGAAAGGCTATTGTCTGACCAAGGGGAGGTGCTTATTCCTTTTGGCGTGTATAGTGCCTTAGTTGACGCTGGTGACTTTGTACTTTGTTACGAAAACAGGAAGAACACCATAGCTAACAAACTTGTGGCTATCGCTAATCGCGAAGGTGAGATTTTGCTTGAGAATCCTCTTGGTGCGCTTACTGAGACCATGTTGGATGGGGTTGTTTTGGTGTATAAGGACGCTAATACAGGTGGTTTTTTATATCCTGATGGGCGGTTTGAGGAGATCGATTTGCCGAAAGTAACGAAGAAGTTCATCAAAAATGGTAATTATTTCGATGAGTATTTGGGTGTATGGCCTAGGTAAACGGTAACTGGCGAATCCTTGTTTTTTTCCGTTTCACATCGCATTTGCTGATACTGGTATTGTTGCATACAAGAACCACTAACCAAGACGATATTTGACCTTGTTACCATACTTTTGACCTGCAAGCAACCCTAGTGCTTCAAACTTGAGTACAAATCCCCTAATAGTTGCATACGCAGCATTGCGAAAATCTCGCTCTAGCTGTTTCGTGGAAAATTCATTACTTCCATATGCCGAAAGAACGTAGTTCCATAAATCACGTTCCTTGTCGGTAATATTTCCTTCAGCAATTGCTTTTTGAAATAGCTCCATTACATTCACATCAGGCTGAACTTTACCGAGTTTATTATAGACATTTTCTACGAAATATGTGATAAATGGAGTGACATCAATTACATTGCTAATAGACTCATTCTGTTCAATAAGCGTAAAAGCACCATAGTATTTACTTCGAGTTTCATTTATATAGCTAGAGAACGGTACAAACATAGCTGACGGAAATCCTCGTTGAACTAGATACCACAAATGCACAAGGCGTGCAGTTCTTCCGTTGCCGTCGAAATAGGGGTGTATATATCCAAAATAAAAATGTATAATACTAGCTTTCAATAAGTCATTGATTTCGGTTTCGGCATTAATAAAATCAATCAGTTTACTCATGTATTCTGGTAAATATCTATAATGCAGCCCTTGATGTTCAGTTTTTCCGCCGACTATGAAAACACTGTCATGCCGATAGAAGTTTTCAGGAAGTAGCTTTTTTTCGCCTTCCATGAAATCGCCGACCGAAATTTTGTAAAGTGTATTTAGGGTTTCTTCGGTAATTTTATTGCTAGTGTCAGCAATGAATTCCAAGCCTTTTTTCATTCCATATATCTTGTTTTCACTATCATTAGTCGGGGCATACCCGTTTAATATTTTTCTAATACTATCCCGAGATGATTCGATATTTTCGATTGTCAGCGAGGAGTGTATTTCATTTTCCATTGCATTGAGTCCATATGTGCTTGTGGCACTATGAGGCGTGAGTAATAGCTTCAGGCTGCTCATATTAAGTTGAGTTATATTTTTTAGATAAACTA
>JAVBKA010000086.1:0-53065 GCA_031546715.1 Oscillospiraceae bacterium
AATCAAATTCTTTTAACCTTGAATGTTTTCTTTTAGGTAAGCATGTCAATACTATCACCACAATATCTTGTATTAATAAAATTTCTTGTTAATCGCTCCTTGAAAATAAAATAACTAATGACAGGATGCACATTATATAAATAACAAAAAGCTCATACCATCTCTTGCACCTAGAATAATAAAAGTATCTATTAAATAATACTAACACAATCTTATGGACAAAACAACATAATTTTCCTCATTATATCTCTTTTGGCTCACCTTGGACAAGCGAACAACCCCTCAACTCTACCGCTAACCCCTAATACCTCACTAACTACCCCTATAACACCCCTCACCTACCCCCCCCAAGTGGGGGTCAGGTGAGAATTAGGTGAGAATATTCCGCAACCTTCTGCAACACAGAGCAACATATAGCAACGGGATTTCTCGCTACGGACATTAATTGCATTATTATAAGTCATATATTTTTACCTCAAACCATCCCATTTACAAGCACTAAAACGCCTTGTAACCCTTACGATTCAACAATATTTCAAAAACCTCTTTACAAATTGCTTGTACTATGGTATACTCTCCAAAGTGAAGTTTGCGGGTGTAGTTCAATGGTAGAATTCCAGCCTTCCAAGCTGGCCGCGCGGGTTCGATTCCCGCTACCCGCTCCAAAATACTAAAGCTGCCAAATGGTCATTTGGCAGCTTTAGTATTTTTTTTGTGCTATACTTTTTTATTTTTGGCACTGCCATATTATCATATAGGTGCATAAAAACACTCCCCACCTACCTAAAACGTTATCCTTTTGCACCATCTTTGTCAGAAAAACCCTTTACATACGTATATCAGTATAGTATAATACTACAGATTGCATAAAACTAAGCTGTGTTACAGATATATATAGATGCAGATAGTCTAAAATGCAAAACCATTGTAACGTGATAGAAGGTGAAACAATGTCACTGGAATCCTTAAAAAAGGTAGAAATTGCAGAAGCGAAGGCTAAAGAAGCTATCGAACGAGCGCATCAGGAAGCCCTGAACATTCTTGCGGGGGCGGAATCTGAGGCACACAAAATCCTTGATACCGCCGCAAAGACTGCCGAAGTACAGGCGAAGGCTCTGCTGTCAAAGGCGGAAGAGGATGGAGCAGGCAAAATCGAGGGTATCATCAAAAAGTCCAACGAGGACTGCACCGCACTTACTCGTGCCGCTGAGGAACGGCTGGCAAAAGCGGCAGCATTCATAGTCAAAAAGGTGGTTGAAGCGTAGATGGCGATAGTTAAAATGAAACGCTTTTCCCTGCTTGGCTTTGAGCAGGACCGTGATGCAATTATGCGTTCTCTCCAACAAGGCGGCTGGGTTCAGATTGACGAAATTGAGCTTGGCGAAGATGCTTCACCGGATATTCAGCGAACTACCTCGGTAAGCGGCGAGGTGAAACAAAAGGCGGTTTCAGTTCAGTCGGCTATTGAAACGCTGTACAAAAGCGGAGCAAAAAAACGCAGCTTTTTCAAGGCGAGAGATTTAGTTAAGCAGACGGATTTCAGCGATGAAAGCTCGATTGAACAAGCAGTTTCCGTCGGTGATGAAATCAACGAGCTGTCTAAGCGCATAAAAACCCTTCATGAAGAGCGGCTTAAGGCACTTTCCTCTATTGACGCGTTAATGCCTTGGAAGCTCCTTGATATTCCGCTCAACATTCGGCCCACTGCGCACTTAGCCTTTGTTTTCGGGCATTGTCCGATTACTCTTGAACCCTCTGAGCTGACTAACGGTTTAGCCGCCCATATCCCCATGTCCAAGGTTTACTGGGCAGGAGAGGACAAGGAATCTAAGTACTTACTGTGCGTATGCCATCCCGAGGTTGAAGCCGAGATGCTTACTTACTTAAAGACCCTGAACTTCTCACGCCTAACCTTTAAGGACGTTCAAGGCACTGCCACACAGCAGGTGCTTGCGCTGAATACTCTGGCGGTAAATTTAGAGCAAAAAATCGAAGATATCAAAGCGTTGCTTTCAACTAAATGTGACAAAAAAGCGGTTTTGGAGCTGTCTTATGACAGACTTACCTCTGTTTTAGAGCGGGAAACCGCAAAAGAACGTTTGTTGGAAACTGAAAGAACCTTTTATCTCACCGGCTGGACGCCTGCGGCTAAGGTCGCTGCTGTCAGCAAGATGCTGGCGACTTATGACTGCGCTGTCAGCTACGATGAACCCTCCGCGGAGGATGCTGTGCCTGTACAGTTAAAAAGCAACAAATTCTTTGAATCCTTTAACTTCGTTACCGAGCTTTACAGTTTGCCCAAGTACGGCACAATTGACCCTAACCCTTTAATTAGTATATTTTTCTCGATTTTCTTCGGAATGATGTTTGCTGACGTGGGATATGGTGCGGTTCTGCTGATAATCGGCACATTAATGCTGGCAAAAACCCGACCACGCGGAGGCATAAAGCTGATGATGCGGCTGATGATTATCTGCGGTATAACGGCAATCGGCTTTGGCGTAGTATTCGGCAGCTTTTTCGGAAATATTATAACAGCTTTTTCCGGAACTTTTCTTTCAAGAGAAGTCATTTGGACACCGATTGTTGACGTTGTCAACGACCCCATTACCCTGATGGTCATAGCTCTTGCTATGGGCGGAGTGCAAATCGTTGTGGGTATGGCTGTTAAGGGTTATCTTATGATTCGTGACGGCAGACCTTGGGATGCACTTATGGATGTAGGCTCGTGGTGGCTTTTGTTTGCAGGTATTGCCGTGATGGTTATTTACGGTACGCCATGGGTTGCTGTGGCAGGTGCTGTTGCGCTTGTCTGCACTCAGGGACGGAGCAAAAAAGGCTTTGCGGGTAAGCTGATGGGCGGACTTGGAAGTCTTTACGATATCACTGCCTACGGCTCGGACATTCTCTCATATCTCCGCTTAATGGCTCTGGCTCTCGCAACTGCCATTATCGCTAATGTCTTTAACCTTTTAGCTACACTACCCGGCAAAAGCGTAATCGGTTTTATTTTCTTCGTTGCTATATTCTTGTTCGCCCACACATTTAATATGGGCATCAATATTATAGGTACCTTTGTCCACGCCGCCCGTCTGCAATTCCTTGAATTTTTCGGCAAATTTTATACTGACGGCGGAAAAGCATTTAAACCCATGGCATTAAAGACGAAATATGTCGATATTTTTGAGGAGGAAACAAAATGATGGAAACTACATCACTAGTAACAGAAGCATTTAATATCTGGGATTTCCTTAACGGCAACACTCTTGCATACCTCGGCGTTATTCTCGCAGTAGTCCTTGCGGGTATCGGATCTGCAAAGGGTGTTGGTCTTGTGGGTGAAGCCGGAACAGGGCTGATTGTTGAAGACCCTAACAAATTCTCTAAAATAATGATTCTTCAAATTATCCCCGGTACACAAGGTCTATACGGCTTTGTTGTTGCACTTCTTGCTCTTATTAACCTTGGCGTTCTCGGCGGTACACCTGCAACTCTTACTCTTGCACAAGGCGGCGCATATCTGATGGCATGTCTGCCAGTCGGTATTGTGGGTCTTTTATCCGCTATTTCACAGGGACGTGTAGCCGCTGCTGCTGTAAACATTGTTGCAAAGCGTGAAGAAGAAATGTTTAAGGGCATTATGCTTGCCGTTATGGTTGAGTTCTATGCGATTCTTGCTCTTCTTGTTTCAATCCTCATGATTACCGGCATTAAGTTGTAAGCCATGGACGGACTTGATAAAATCATCGAACGCATCGCTTCGGACACAGGCAAGGAAGTCGGTGCAATAATTGACGCCGCTAAGGTCAAGGCTGACGCTCTTTTGGCCTCCGCCAAGGAAGAAGCCGCTCAATTTACATCCCAAGCAAGGCTTGACAGTCAAAAGGCTGCCGAGCTTCAATTACAGCGCATTGTGGGAACTGCCGAGCTGACAGCCCGCAAAAATTCCCTATCTGCAAAACAGACATGTATTGACAAGGCCTTTGAAAGTGCCGCTAAATTACTTAGAGAGAAATCCGAAAGCGACACTGTTTCACTTCTTGCAGGTCTTGCCGCTTCCGCCGCGCGTAAGGGTACAGAAGAAATAGTGATGTCCTCCGCAGACCATTCCCGTTTTGGCAAAAAAGTTGCCGAAGCCGCTAACGAGAAGCTTTCCAAGAACGGCAAAACCGCCGCTCTCCGTCTTTCAGCGTCACCCCGTGACCTAGAAGGCGGCGGAGGTTTAATTCTTAATGATGGCGACATTGAAATTAACTGCTCCTATGGTGCGTTGATTGAAAATAGCCGAAATGAGCTTTCCAGTGAGGTCGCAAAAATACTGTTTGCCTAAAGCCTTTAGTGGCGCAATCGTTAAGGGCTGTGAGTACACATACCTGTCATCTCGCCCGTTTTGTCATAGTAAAGTCTATGCTAACGGATGAAGGAGTTGAATTTATTGCCAAAAAAAATTAAGGATACTGAATACGCCGCTTCGACTATGCGCATTCGTGCACTGGAACGAGGCTTGCTTAATGCTGAACGTTTAGAGCGTATGCTCGACGCTAAGACAGCAGAGGACGCCGCCAAAGTCGCCTCAGAATGCGGTTACGGCGAGCTTATACCTCTTACGGCCGCAACCCTTGAAAAGGCTCTCGCCTCTGAGCGTGCCAAGTTGTACGACCTACTGACGTCCATTGCCCCTGACAAAACGGTGCTGGATGTATTCCGTATTCGATATGATTACCATAATGCCAAGGTTCTTGCCAAGGCTGAGGCTCTGAACATTGATGCCGCCAGACTGCTACTGCCGTCAGGACGTTATTCAGCAGAGCTTTTAACCGAATGCTTTACAACCAGAAGTTATAAACCTCTTTCTGCCGCCTTCGGCGCAGCAATTGAGGAGGCGCGCTCCGTTCTGGGACGGACAACTGACCCTCAAAAATGCGACATGATTCTTGACCGTGCCGCCTTTGAAGAAATGGCGGCAACGGCTGACGCAGCAGGTAGCGCATTTGTTAAAAAATACGTTTCTCTGCTAGTTTCCTCTGCAAATCTTCGCACTGTCGTCCGTGCTGTTAAGCTAGGGCGTGACGAGGTGTTTCTCGGTACTGCGCTTTTCCGTGGCGGTGCAGTAAACACCCAAGACCTAGCCGCCTGCACAACAGCCTTTGACAACATTCCCGCACTGTTTCCTGACGAACTGAAAGCCGCCGCACTCCTTGGCGTGTCAGCGTTAAAGGGTGAAGCCGCTCTTACTGCCTTTGAGAAGAAATGTGACGACTCTATGGTGGAATACCTGCGGTCGGCGCAAAGAGTTCCCTTTGGGGAACAGCCCTTGGTGGCTTATCTTGCCGCTCGTGAGGCTGAAATGGTGGCAATCCGTACAATTCTCACCGGACGTTTAGCAGGTGTTCCTGTGACCTCCCTAAGAGAAAGGCTGCGTGAAAGCTATGTATAAGATTTCTGTTTTAGGCGACCGTGACAGTGTTTCAGGCTTCTGCGCCCTTGGGCTTGACGTTCACTTTTCGGACACAGCCGCCGAAGCGCGTCCTATCCTTAAAGCTCTCGCTCAAGGCGACACCGCCATCCTTTACATCACAGAACAGCTTGCTGCGGAGCTTCGCCCTGAAATTAACGCATATAAGGAAAAGCTCACCCCCGCCATAATCCCCATTCCTGGGAAATCGGGCTCATTGGGCATCGGCATGGATCAACTGAAAAGTGCCGTCGAGCGTGCTGTCGGTGCAAACGTTTTAGATACCTAAGCAACCACTGCTTAACGGTCATTATCATGCTCCCTTAACCCTGTCGCTTCGGCACCCAGCAATGCCTTGGAAGGCATAGCTGAGCACCTGCGCTTTTCGTGAAAATATGCAAGCATATTTTCACTGCCGGGTTAATCCGCACTTACCAAGCTGCAAGCATTGCAGCTTTTCCATATTACCATTGATGACCCCCTTTAGAAAGGATTGATTACATGGGCAAAATTGTAAAGATATCTGGACCGCTGGTAGTTGCGGAAGGTCTTTCTGAGGCTAACATGTTTGACGTTGTACGAGTCGGCTCGCAACGTCTTATTGGCGAAATAATCGAAATGCGCGGAGACAGAGCTTCTATTCAGGTCTACGAAGAAACCGCAGGACTTGGACGGGGAGACGAAGTTGAATCCACAGGTGCACCACTGTCCGTTGAGTTAGGACCTGGCTTAATGGAAACCATTTATGACGGCATACAGCGTCCTCTTGAGAAAATCCGCGAACTTACTGGTGACGTTATCACCCGTGGTATAGAAGTTTCACCTATCCCTAAGGATAAAAAGTGGGACTTTAAGGCTACGGCCAAGGTTGGCGACATGGTGGTGGGCGGCGACATATTAGGCACTGTTCAAGAAACCACCGTAGTTGAGCATAGAGTTCTTGTACCTCGTGGTACACAGGGCAAAATTAAGAGCATTAAATCCGGAAGCTTTAACGTTACGGAAACTATTTGCGTAGTTACCACCGACAAGGGCGATGTAAACCTGCCTATGATGCAACGTTGGCCTGTCCGTGTAGGTCGTCCGTTTAAAGAAAAAATGGTTCCTAATGTTCCTATGATTACAGGACAGAGAATTATTGACACTTTGTTCCCATTAGCAAAGGGCGGTACTGCGGCTGTTCCCGGACCTTTCGGCTCTGGTAAAACCGTTGTTCAGCATCAGCTTGCCAAATGGAGCGACGTTGACATTGTTATTTACATTGGCTGCGGTGAGCGCGGCAACGAAATGACAGACGTTTTGCGTGAATTCCCTGAAATCAAGGACCCAAGAACAGGCGAAAGCCTTATGAAGCGTACTGTTTTGATTGCAAACACCTCCGACATGCCTGTTGCCGCCCGCGAAGCGTCAATTTACACAGGTATTACAATCGCTGAGTATTATCGTGACATGGGCTATGACGTTGCCGTTATTGCGGACTCAACCTCACGCTGGGCGGAAGCTTTGCGCGAAATGTCAGGACGTTTAGAGGAGATGCCCGGTGAAGAAGGCTATCCTGCATACCTCGCCTCCCGTCTTGCTCAGTTCTATGAGCGCGCAGGACGTGTGTACACCCTCGGTTCAGGTGAACGCAAAGGCTCAATCAGCGCAATCGGCGCAGTTTCACCGCCGGGCGGCGACTTATCCGAGCCTGTCAGTCAGGCGACTATGCGTATTGTTAAGGTTTTCTGGGCTCTTGACAGTGCCTTGGCGTACCGCCGTCACTTCCCTGCCATAAACTGGCTAAATTCTTACAGCTTGTACGAGGATCGCCTTGCAGGCTGGTATAATGAAAACATTGACAAAACCTATACAGCCCAGCGTGTTTGGGCAATGACTATATTGCAGTCTGAGGCAAGTTTAGACGAAATCGTTCGCCTTGTCGGTATGGACTCACTTTCCGCAGAGGACAGACTGACCATGGAAGTCGCACGTATGATTCGTGAGGACTTTTTACAGCAGGACGCCTTCTCTGATATTGACGCATTCAGCCCTTCGGAACGCCAATTCGCGCTGATGAAAATTCTACGCCAGTTCCACATTCTAGCGCAGGACGCAATCAGCAAAAATGTTCCTATACAAAAAATCGTTGATATGCCTGTCCGTGAGAAAATCGGTCGCACTAAGCACACAGAAACAAGCGGCTACAAGGCATTATTTACAGAAATTGAAGCTGAAATGAAGGCTCAAATGGATGCTGCTGAAAGAGAGGCGAATGCGAAATGATTAGAGAATACCGTACCATTCAAGAAGTCGCTGGTCCTCTGATGCTTGTTAAGCGCGTTGAAGGCGTTACATACAACGAGCTAGGCGAAATTGAGCTGCCCAACGGCGAAAAACGCCGCTGTAAGGTACTCGAAATCAACGGCTCTGACGCTCTTGTTCAGCTTTTTGAGTCCTCTGCTGGAATTAACCTTAAAGACAGCAAGGTTCGCTTTTTAGGACGCAGTCTTGAGCTTGCCGTGTCCCCCGATATGCTTGGTCGTGTTTTTGACGGTCTTGGCAATCCCGCCGACGACGGCCCCGCAATATTAGCAGACAAACGCTTGGATATTAACGGACTGCCTATGAATCCTGCCGCTCGTGACTATCCTAACGAATTTATTCAAACAGGCGTTTCTTCCATTGACGGACTAAACACCCTCGTCCGTGGACAGAAGCTGCCTATTTTCTCTGGGTCAGGTCTGCCCCATGCTCAATTAGCTGCTCAAATTGCCCGTCAAGCTCAGGTTCGCTCTGCGGACTCACAGTTTGCGGTGGTATTTGCGGCAATCGGTATTACTTATGAGGAATCCGAGTTCTTTATCTCGGATTTTAAGAAAACAGGAGCTATTGACAGAACTGTTCTGTTTATTAACCTCGCCTCCGACCCTGCTATCGAGCGTATTGCAACACCTCGTATGGCTCTGACTGCCGCTGAGTATCTTGCGTTTGAGCAAAATATGCACGTGCTTGTTATTTTAACCGACCTTACTAACTATGCCGAAGCTCTTCGTGAAGTTTCCGCCGCTCGTAAGGAAGTCCCCGGACGGCGTGGATACCCCGGATATCTGTACACCGACCTTGCAACCATGTATGAGCGCGCAGGGCGACGTATCGGTAGAGAAGGCTCTATTACCATGATTCCTATTCTCTCCATGCCTGAGGACGATAAAACTCACCCAATCCCTGACCTTACAGGTTATATTACCGAAGGTCAGATTATCCTCTCCCGTGAACTGCACCGCAAAAACATTCAGCCCCCTGTTGATGTTTTGCCGTCGCTGTCACGTCTTAAGGACAAGGGTATCGGCAAGGGCAAAACCCGTGAAGACCATGCAAATACAATGAATCAGCTATTTGCATCCTACGCAAGAGGCAAGGAATGCAAGGAGCTTATGACAATCCTAGGCGAAGCCGCTCTTACTCAAACTGATAAGATGTATGCAAAATTTGCAGACGAGTTTGAAACTAAGTACATCAGTCAAGGCTACGAAGAAAACCGTACAATTGAACAAACTCTTGATTTAGGCTGGAAGTTGCTGACAATTCTACCAAAGTCCGAGTTAAAGCGCATTAAACCGGAGCTTATTGAAAAATATTATCCGGAAAGTAAGTAGGTAAGACTATGCCTAGGTTGAACGTAAACCCGACCCGCATGGAGCTGACACGCCTTAAAGTTAGGCTGAAAACAGCTCGCAGGGGGCATAAACTTTTAAAAGACAAGCGCGACGAGCTTATGAAGCAATTTCTGGAATTTATGCGTCAAAATCGTGACCTCAGAAAGAAAACTGAGGCTGCTTTGCAACGCTCACACAACAGCTTCATAGTAGCCGCCGCACTTATGAGTCCTGAATTTCTTGAGCAGTCCTTGCTTTATCCGAAGCTGACTGCGTCACTGTCCATGACGACTAAGAATATAATGAGCGTCAACGTTCCACAGTACTCCTTTGAAACCTCCAACAGCGACAAAAGCGACATCTACCCCTACGGCTTTGCATCCACCTCCGGCGAACTAGACGACGCCTTGACCGAGCTTTCCGGCGTTTTTGAAGACATGCTGAAGCTTGCTCAAATGGAAAAAGCCGTACAACTCCTAGCCGAAGAAATCGAGAAAACCCGCCGCAGGGTAAATGCTCTTGAGCATGTCACAATCCCTCAGTTAATAGAGACGATTCGTTATATTACCATGAAGCTAGACGAAAACGAGCGCGGTAATTTGACAAGGCTGATGAAGGTCAAGGATATGATGATTAAGGCGCAGGTTGAGGCGGCGGAGGCTGCACGGGCTGAGCAGGTTTGAGGCATGGCTCTTTTGCTATTAGTGTTGTTTGCGATTCAAGTTCTTTATGTTGAACGTCGCTTTAGAAAGAGGTTATGACATGACAGAAATAGAGCTCCAGTTTCACAACGAAATGTTAGAGATTTATTTTAAGATAAAACGAGAAGTAAATTATTTTGCCAGAAGGTTTTTAGCCATGGTTAAAAGACGAGGTGGGTTGGACGCTGCAAAATGCCTAATATTAAAAAAGACGCCTTCACAAGGATTAAAAACTATTGGAAATGCAAATAAACCTGAGCTTACCGTGGAATATCTGGTGTTAAAGCCAGAGTATCATGGATTATTTACTGAACAGGAACGCCAACTGTGCCGTGAGAAACTCGCTGGACTTGCAAGTTTAGAAGAAAAATAACGGTTTTAATTAAAGAAGGGTTGTGTTATTTTTTGATACAACCCTTCTAATTTTTAATAAATAGAGCACTGTTTACATTTTCAATGATATGGGTATAATGCTCTTCGGAGGATGATAACATGGTTAAGCAAGAAGCAATTGATTGTATCCGCTCGCTTCCTGATAATGCAACATGGGAAGATGTTCTCTACTCTCTAATATGTCATCCAAAAGGTTGAAAAAGCTCGTATAGATGTTAAAACTGGCAAGGGTTTTACAATTGATGAAGCACATTTTGCTACATTTAATCTAATTAAAACCTAACTGGGATAAGCACTCTAACCAAACTCCCCGCACTTCCCCCACAAATATATAAATAGGTTGGCACTAAACAAAGTAAATGTTTAGTGCCAATTTGCCGTATTAATGCGAGATTATAATAAACAATGCTTATGTAATACCTCAGCTTCTTTCCAATATCTAGGAAATTTTTCTTGAAATAACTAATAGTGCGGATGTTTAGAATCATCTAGCAAATTATCATTTTTAATAGCTTTCATAACATGACCACGGATAATATCATGTCGATATTGTGGTAACTCTTGTTGTTTTCACTAGAATATGATATAATAACCTCACGGCGTAAACGAAAGCAGAGCTTTCCACTCCTGAGAGAACATTGAATCACAAAAGTTTTGTCTGCGACAAAAATCAGCTACGCCGTGACGCTTTGCGTCTCTTTTATGATATAGTATAAATGGCGAAATGACTTTCAGTTTAATAGTCAGAAGCAGTGTTTCTAAGAGTTTGAATAACTAAAATCCCCCTTGGAGGCGAAAAGAATGCTTTCACACGAAATAATTAGCAAACAGCTTGCAAAAGTTGCGTGCTCATACCCTGTAAAAAGATTGGCTTATTTTGGCTCATATGCCACAGGTAAACAAACTGAAGAAAGCGACTTGGATGTGTTGGTCGAATTCTTAACACCATCAGTTTCCCTCATTACTATTTCGGATATGCGTCTGAAAATTGAGGAGTCACTTAATATTTCAGTTGACTTAATTCACGCACCATTGCCAAAAGATTCCTTTATAGAAATTGGAAAGGTAGTTTCTGTCTATGAACAGTAGAGAAGATCAAATTATTAGTAAAATTCTAGGCGAAGCGACTTTAATAATTGGACTTATTGACGGGCTAGAGCGAGAAGCCTTTCTTACAGATGAGAAGACAAAAAGGGCAGTATGTATGACGTTGATTAATATCGGCGAATTAGTTAAACTACTGTCGAGTGATTTTAGAGAATCTCACAGAGAAATCCATTGGAAAGCTATTGCTGGGTTGAGAGATATCACAGCTCATCGTTATCAGGCACTGCAGATGGGAGACATTTGGGTTACAGCGAAAGAGGATATACCATCATTGATTGAGAAACTTACCCAATTGCAATAAGTCAGATTGAGCCTGAGGCAATGTCAAAGACATGAAGTAACTTCATCTCGACTCCACACACTTTCCCAGAAAAACAAAAATTCCGCATTTCCTCACAGGAAATGCGGAATTTCTTCATCTATCCAAGCTGCCTCGCAGCCGCTATCGCCTTACTCAGCCTACTCGTCAAGCTTCAGCACCGCCATAAACGCTTCTTGCGGCACTTCAACAGAGCCTAGGTTGCGCATACGCTTTTTGCCTTCCTTTTGCTTTTCGAGAAGCTTCTTTTTGCGTGTAATGTCACCGCCGTAGCATTTGGCGAGAACGTCCTTGCGCATTGCTTTAACGGTCTCGCGGGCAATGATTTTACCGCCCACGGCGACTTGTATGGGCACTTCGAAGAGCTGGCGTGGGATGTGTTCCTTGAGCTTTTCTGCGATTCGTCTTGCTCTTGCGTACGCCTTTTCTGTGTGAACTATAAAGGACAGCGCATCGACTATTTCAGCGTTCAGCAGAACGTCAAGCTTAATCAGCTCCGACTCACGGTAGTCAAGTAGCTCATAGTCTAATGACGCGTACCCACGTGTGCGTGACTTTAGTGCGTCAAAAAAGTCGTATATAATCTCACCTAGGGGAAGTTCATAGTGCAGTTCCACACGTCCTGTGGTTGAGCCGTCAATATACTGCATGTCCTTAAAAATGCCACGACGTTCCTGACACAGCTCCATCAGACTGCCCACATACTCCTGCGGTGTGATAATCCCCGCTTTTACATATGGTTCCTGTGCGCTTGCAATTCGGGAGGGGTCGGGGTAATTAAGGGGATTGTCAATAAGCATTTCCGTGCCGTCAACAAGGGTGAGCTTATAGATAACACTGGGGGCTGTTGTTATAAGGTCTAGGTTATACTCACGTTCAAGGCGTTCCTGAATGACCTCCATATGCAAAAGTCCCAAAAATCCGCATCGGAAGCCGTAACCTAAGGCGACAGAGGTCTCAGGCTCAAAGGTCAGTGAAGCGTCGTTGAGGTATAGCTTTTCCAAGGCGTCACGAAGGTCGGGGTACTTGTCCCCCTCGGTGGGATACATGCCTGAGAACACCATGGGCTGAGCCTTACGATAACCCGGCAGTGAATCCTTGGCGGGGTTTTCTGCCAGCGTAATAGTATCGCCCACAACGGTATCACGCACTGTTTTAATGGACGCAGAGAAATATCCTACCTCCCCCGCCGTAAGCTGACCGCTGGCTTGAAAGCCGATGGGCAGAAGATAGCCTACCTCTACCACCACATACTCAGCTCCCGTACCCATCATACGCACGGTTTGCCCTGTGCTGAGCGCACCGTCCATAACACGGATGTATACGATAACGCCGCGGTAGCTGTCGTACTGGCTGTCAAAAATAAGAGCCTTTAATGGCGCGGACGGGTCGCCCTTGGGCGCAGGAACATTTGCCACAATATCCTCTAAAACAGCTTCAATGTTTAAGCCTTGTTTTGCAGATACCAGCGGCGCATTCTGTGCCGGAATTCCGATTATATCCTCAATTTCCCTGATGGCTCGGGCGGGGTCGGCGGCAGGCAGGTCAATTTTGTTGATAACCGGCAAAACCTCAAGGTTGTTTTCCAGTGCAAGGTATGTGTTTGCAAGGGTTTGCGCTTCTATGCCTTGAGCGGCATCAACCACTAAAATCGCACCCTCACAGGCGGCAAGACTGCGTGAAACCTCATAGTTAAAGTCCACATGCCCTGGGGTGTCAATGAGGTTTAGCTCATATGTTTCGCCGTCCTGCGCTTTGTAGGAAAGGCGGCAGGCACGAGCCTTGATGGTAATTCCGCGCTCTTTTTCAAGGTCCATATTGTCAAGTATTTGCTCTGACATAACACGCTTTTCAACCGCTCTGGTGGTTTCAATCAGGCGGTCGGCAAGGGTTGACTTGCCATGGTCAATATGGGCAATTATTGAGAAATTTCGGATGTTTTTTTGATTTGTCAAGTAAAGTACTCCCTCGTTTTTGCTCAGTCATCTAGTTCCACAAGCCCAAACATATCAGGTCTGTGAAAGTCCGGCTGCTGGGCTTCGGTATCGTTCCACATACCGAAATATGGGCTGGGTACGCTCTCTGCGCAGCTATAAAAATTCATTCTGTAGCGTTTTGTCAGCTTTCGTCCGTAAAGCTGTTCAAGGCTGGCAAAGGGTATGCTCATTTCCACATACCATAGTCCGTTTTCACTGTCGATTCCAGCCTTGATGTTAAAATCGTTTTTGTAATGGGTGATATCTGTTTTGTTTTTACGGTCTGTGCGGTATCCGATTAGTGAGTACCCAAGGGAATTTGTTTCGATGTTCAAATAGTGGGTATCATCCTCAGGACGTAAGAACACTTCTA
This sequence comes from Oscillospiraceae bacterium, assembly GCA_031546715.1. Classification (GTDB taxonomy): domain Bacteria; phylum Bacillota; class Clostridia; order Oscillospirales; family UBA929; genus JAVBKA01. The sequence continues at coordinate 13,963 of JAVBKA010000086.1, forward strand.
GGCAATTATCCTCAAAAACCTTGCCGCCGTCTTCCTTGGCATTTGCCACAGGGCTTGGCTCGTGGGACGTCAGCCGTATATGCATCGCCGTTTCATCATAGGACAGCTCCGCATATGCCCTCGCCCCTGCCGAAAAGGCAGGGTGAAAGCAGTCTATGGGCATAAGAGCGGTTTCGCCCTTTCTAACGGTTACTATTTTCATGCTACTTCGCTTTGCGCTCTATAGCTCTCAGTGCGGCGGCGGCGATGTCCACTGGCATCAGGTGGAAGCGTCCGCGCAGGTAATCCTCAGGGCCGACCTCGCCGAAAATATCTTGAACGCCAATCATTTCAACAGGTACTGGCTTGGTTTTCACAAGCACCTCGGCAACTGCTCCGCCTAAGCCGCCCACCACGTTGTGGTTTTCGCAGGTGACAATTGCCCCTGTCTCAGCCGCACAGCGTTCTAACAACTCAGCGTCAATAGGCTTCCATGTAAACATATTTACAACTTTAACGGATTTCCCTTGCTCCTCAAGAAGCTTAGCCGCAGCAAGAGCCTCTGGAACCATAATTCCTGAACATACCAAGGTTACGTCAGTGCCCTCGCGCAAAATCGCGCCCTTGCCGATTTCAAAGGTACTGCCTTCTTCATACACTGCAACAGCGTTCTTGCGAAGCAGGCGAATGTAATACGCCCCATGTTGATTGGCAATTTTGGGAAGCAAATCCTTGAGCTGCACAGTGTCCGTCGGCTCGACTAAAATCATCTCAGGGATTGCACGAAGCACCGCCATATCTTCAAGCGGCATATGTGTTCCGCCGTTAAAGGCAGCGCACACGCCGGGGTCAGTTCCTACAATGCGGACGTTAAGCTTTGCATATGCAACAGACATAAAAATCTGGTCACATACACGGCGGGTTGCAAATGTACCAAAGCTGTGGGCAAAGGGGATTTTTCCAGTTGCAGACAGTCCTGCCGCCACGCCAACCATGTTCGCTTCGGCAATGCCTACATTGACAAAGCGGTCGGGGTATGCGTTTTTAAAAGGCTTCATGCCTGAAGAGCTCATGAGGTCAGCGTCAAGAGCCATAATACGGTCGTCCTTTGCCGCAAGCTCCATCAGGGTGCTGCAATAGGTCTCACGAAGCATATGAGGTTCTTTTTCAAAGGTCTTTTTAACTGTAATCATTATGCTTTCACCTCCGCTAAACGCTTTTCCGCGCTGTGTATAGATTCATCAATTTGTTCCGCTGTAAATTGGACATGGTGGTTAGATTCAAAGCCTTCAACAAAGAAGCAGCCGTTGCCCTTACGGGTATTCAGCACTATCATTGACGGTGCGCCCTTGTGTGCGTCAGCCTTTGCGACGGCTTCGGCGATTGCGTCAACGTCATGTCCGTCCACGGTTTGGGTGTAGAAGCCAAAGGCGGCGAATTTTTCCGCTAAGTCAGTGGTATCAAGGACATCTTTAACATATCCGTCAAGCTGTTGACCATTTCTGTCACAGAAAACAGTCAGGTTATCAAGCTTTTGATGAGCCGCAAACATCAGCCCTTCCCAAACCTGACCTTCGTCACACTCACCGTCGCCCACGATTAAAAACGTGCGCGCATCGGTTTTGTCCAAGCGTTGTCCCATTGCGATACCGATTGCGGTGGAGACGCCTTGCCCAAGTGAGCCCGTAGTCATGTCAACGCCTGGAGTTTTCAGGCGGTCGCAGTGAGAGGGGAGGGTAGTACCTGGCTGGTTTAGGGTGCTAAGCAGTTCCATTGGGAAAAAGCCTTGCATTGCAAGGGTTGCGTACAGCGCAGGTCCTGCATGTCCCTTTGACATAACAAGCTGGTCACGGTCTTTTTTGGCGGGATTCTTAGGGTCAACCTTCATAACAGAGCCGTAAAGCACTGCAAGGGTTTCAACCACGCTGAGTGCTCCTCCCACATGTCCAAAACCTCGTGCCTTGAACACTTTCAGCGTTTCAAGTCTGATTTCTTCTGCAAAAATCTTAAGATTGCTACTCATAGTTCACCTCATAATTTATTTATTGTATTTATTCTCGTAAGACTAATATGCAAGCTTTTCCGTCAAGTAGCTAACAAGCCCTTCAACTGGTACACGCTCCTGCGCCATGCTGTCGCGCTCACGGACAGTGACACAGCCATCGGTTTCCGTTTCAAAGTCAACGGTGATGCAGAAGGGAGTGCCGATTTCGTCCTGACGGCGGTAACGCTTGCCGATTGAACCAGCTTCGTCAAACTCAACCATAAACTGCTTGCTTAGCGTGGTGTAAATCTCTCCCCCACGGTCAGACAGTTTCTTGGACAATGGGAGAATGGCGCATTTATACGGCGCAAGAGCAGGATGCAGTCTCAGCACCACACGAACGTCGTTCTTCTCTGCGTCCACAACCTCTTCGTCATAGGCGTCCACTAAAAAGGCAAGGGCGGCACGGTCAGCTCCGAGAGAAGGCTCGATTACATACGGGGTGTACTTGGCGTTTTTCTCTTGGTCAAAATATTCCATGTTCTCGCCACTGCTGGCTTGGTGAGATTTTAAGTCAAAGTCCGTACGGTCGGCGATGCCCCAAAGTTCGCCCCAGCCGAAGGGGAATAAAAATTCAAAGTCCGTGGTGGCATTGGAGTAGTGGCTAAGCTCTTCTTTCTCATGGTCACGAAGGCGCAGACTGTCCTCGCGCATTCCAAGCCCCATGAGCCAGTTTTTGCAAAATTCTTTCCAGTAGGCAAACCACTCAAGGTCAGTACCCGGTTCGCAGAAAAATTCCATTTCCATTTGCTCAAATTCACGGGTGCGGAAGGTGAAGTTACCTGGTGTAATCTCGTTTCTAAAGGATTTACCCACCTGTGCAACGCCGAAGGGGATTTTTTTGCGGCTGGTGCGCTGAATGTTTTTAAACTGAACAAAGATACCCTGTGCAGTTTCGGGACGGAGAAATATCTCGTTTTGGCTCTCCTCCGTAACGCCTTGGAAGGTTTTAAACATCATGTTAAACTTACGGATAGACGTAAAGTCTGACCGTCCGCAATTAGTGCAGGAGACCTTTTGGTCGGTGATATAGGCGGACATATCTTCGTTTTTCATGCCGTCAACCAACATTTCGATGTCCTTTGACTTATTAAAGTCCTCAATAAGCTTGTCTGCTCTAAAGCGCATTTTGCAGCCTTTGCAGTCAATCAGCGGGTCGTTGAAATTAACCACATGCCCAGAGGCGACCCATACCTGCGGATTCATAAGAATGGCACTGTCAAGACCCACGTTGTATGGACTTTCCTGAACGAACTTTTTCCACCATGCCCGCTTGACGTTATTCTTAAACTCCACCCCAAGAGGACCGTAATCCCAAGTATTTGCCAGACCTCCGTATATTTCTGAGCCTGCATAGACAAAGCCTCTGCCTTTGCATAGAGCAACGATTTGATCCATGGTTTTATCCGTGTTTTTCATAATGCCCTCCATCTGTTAAAGATTGTGTAATATTATATATTATTTCCAAGGTTTACACAAGATAATTTTAGTTTTTTAAAAGAAGAATTCAAATAACTATTGGCAATACATGTCGTATATGGTATTATGGTGTGTAATATTATGTGCGTTAGCTGTGAAGGGATACTTTTACCATATGGAAAATCACCAAATTGAAGGACGCCGTGCAGTCCGAGAGGCATTGCAGGCTAAAAAAATACCTGATAAGGTGTTTATACTCCGCACCGCTGAGGGTATCGGCGGGCTTATTAAAGACGCGAAGGACGCAGGGGCAACCATAGTTGACTGCGACAAGACGCGCCTTGACCAAATGAGCCAGACTGGCGGAAACCATCAGGGTATTATTGCCCGCCTTGCCGAATGTGACTATTCAGAGATTGATGATATTTTTAAGCGTGCCGAGAGCCGTGGGGAACAGCCCTTCATTATCGTGTGCGACAGCGTAGAGGACGAACGAAACCTTGGCGCAATCATTCGTACCGCTGAAGCCGCCGGAGCTCATGGCGTAATTGTTCCAAAACGCCGAAGCGCAGGACTTTCCGCCGTAACCGTGAAGGCAAGTGCAGGTGCTGCACTTCACCTCCCAGTTGCTCGAACCCCAGGTGTGCCCATGCTACTGCGTGAGCTTAAGGAGCGCAACATTTGGGTCTACGGTGCTGACGCAGACGGCGAGAAGGACGTTTTTCAAACGGATTTCTCAGGAGCTGTTGCAATCGTCGTCGGCTCTGAGGGTCGAGGTATATCAAGGCTTGCCGCCGAACATTGCGACTTTCTAGTTAGCATACCAATGAAGGGCGAGGTCAGCTCGCTGAATGTATCTACTGCATGTGGAATATTTGCGTATCAGGTACTTAAATCCAGACTATAAATTCAGACGTACTGAAGATTAGGGGTGATTTCTTGAAGAATTTTGATCCTACTCCCCGTGAAGATGATATTTTCGATGGTATTGACGAGCTTCTCAATTCGGGAGCTCCTATGAGTGACGACCCAGACACTGCCTATGAGGACATTATTTCAGAGGTTAATTTTAAGCGCGCCACCAATAACAGCATCGACACCTCTGCTATCAGCATGGCAATGGGTTCAGAAAGCTCTAAACGCCGTCCATCCTCAAACGAACCCCAAAAGAAAGAGCCTTCCCCGCCCCCAGGCTTTTTTAACACTGCCACCTCACCTATTACAGATGATTTTGATAAAATATTCCAAGAAATAACATCAGGATTAAATTCCAATCTTTCCGATATACCCTCAAAACCCGCAGCTCCCGCCCCTGTCAAGCCGTCTCCTGTGGCTGTAGCCGAAAAGGGCGTGACTGCTCCTGTCAAACCGTCTGCCGTGGCTGTAGCCGAAAAGGGCGTGACTGCACCTGTCGCCGCCAACGTCACCGCCCACGCCAAAGCTCCCCAAAAAACTTCCGCTAAGACTTCCTCTGGGGCTGGTGCCAATAAAGGGCTTATTTCCGAGGGCAGTAAGTCTGCCATTGAATATGGCATTGCAGGTACTGAAACCCCTGATACCTCTGAGTTTGCGCCCAAGCTTGCGCCATCTAAGACTGCGGCAACTAAGCCCGCTGACGGCAATATAATTTCTTCTATTGCCAAAAGAGCCAACTCCGCCCCTCCAGAAAAAAAGGAAGATAAACCCGCCCCTGCAAAAGATGACGCCGCCTTTTCGGAGGACTTCGCCAAGGTGTTCACGCCTATTAAAAACACAGAGCATGAATCCGACGAAGATTTTGAAGAAAGCGAAGTCAACTACAAGGAAGCACCTACAATCACCCAGAGAATTCTCAAACATTTGCGCAAGCCTCTTCCTCCCCTTGAGGCACTGCCTCAGAACGCCTTTGCACGGGCACAGAACTATGCACTATCTCTACGAGCACGTTCTTTTGTAGCGTTTTTGCTGACGTTGCCACTTATATATATTTCCCTATGTCAGGTTTTCCGCTTTTTACCTGCTCCCGACATGTTGCTTTATAACCACGATTCCTATAGGTACATGCTTATTACCTCGGTACTGCTGATTTTAATTATGCTATGTGCCGTGGATATTATCGCCAAGGGTTTTTCTGACTTATATCATTTGCGCCCCGGCGTTGAAACCTTAGTCGCCATTTCTTGCTGTACATCTCTGATTCATGTGATTTCCCTGTGCATTGAGCTACCCGAAAGCATCACAATTATAGGCTTCACTCCATACACTGCCGTGACGGGGGTTGTGCTGTTCTTTACCTTGTGGGCAAGCTATTATCAGTATAAGGCGTATCTTAAAACCTATGAAGCCTCTACACAATCTGAGGACGTAACCCCTGTGTACCACGTTCAAGGGCTGTGGAACTCCTCCTCCGGCTTCATTAAAGCATCTGGGTCGCTGGAAGGCTTTGTGTCCAGAACGGAAGCCCCCGATTTGTCTAGACGCTTTATGTCCTATTTAGCTCCTTTGTTACTGGTCGCTTCGCTTTTGTTTGCGGTTATCGTTTCTGTGGGCAAGGGTCGTCCGGGGTATTTTTTCTGGGCATGGTCGGCTATTAGCCTTGCTACAACACCTATTTCTACGTTATTTGTCTTTGCGCTACCCTTTTCTCGTGTTGCAAGCCGCCTTTTCCGAATGGGCGCGGCTGTTGCAGGTTGGTCTGCCGCTCGTGATTTCCGTGACGGTGTCTACGCTGTTTCAAAAGATAGTGACTTTTTCCCAAGCGGAACTGTGGCTCTAAACGGGCTTAAGGTTTACGGCGAAAAAAATTCCTATGAGAAAATCACCTCTTACGCATGTACCCTTTTGAAGGACACTGACAACTCTCTCTATCACGCCCTAGACAAAATCGCAAAGGACAGTGGACTTCCCACCTTGGAGGTTTCACATCTGGAATATGACGAAGGCGGCGGAATCAGAGGAGAAATTCTTGGTGACCGTGTGTTAATCGGCAACTCCGCCTTTATGCTTCGCATGGGCGTACGGCTGCCAAAGGAGCTTAATATTAAAAAGGCTGTTTATGTGTCCGTTAATATGCAGCTTGGTGGAATATTTGCCGTTAATTATATTGCCGCCTCACAGGTTGAAAACGCTCTGCGTATTCTAAACCGAAGCAAAATTACGCCATTGTTGGCTGTTAAGGACTTCAACATCACTCCACTGATGCTAAAAGAGAAATTCGGAATCGATACCAATGACGTTGAATACCCTACTGTTGAAGGACGATTAAACCTTTCCGCCGCTACCCGTGAGAACTCGAGTATTCCACTGGGAATTGTTACCAAGGAAGGGCTTGCTCCCTTTGCCGAATGTGTTGCAGGTGCGGCACGGCTGTACAAGGTATCCCGCATTAACCTGTTTTTGAACATACTATGCACCATCCTCGGCGTTTTAGCAATGTTTTACCTTACATATCTGGGAACTGCTGACGCTGCCCTATCCATTCTCCCAGGACATGTGCTTTTATACTTCTTTGTGTGGTGGCTGCCTATATGGTTAATATCTGCCGTCGCTAATCGTTATTAATAGCTATTCTGAGAAATTGAAGGGCTTGAAAGGAACTTTTTATGATTAAAGTAGCAGTAATCGGTCATGGTTATGTGGGTTCAGGAGTTGCGGAGCTTCTGCTTCGCCGCGAGGCTCAAGTGTCAAAAGTGCTGGGCGAGGAAGTAAAACTTGCCGCCGTTTGTGATGTCAAGCCCCTCCGCGCAGAAAGCTATGCGGATTTATACGTAAAAGACTTCTCAGTTATTGAGAACGACCCTGAAATTAATATAGTTGTTGAGACAATTGGCGGAATCGGCGCCGCACTGGACTTTACTCGTAGGAGCTTAAACGCTGGCAAGCATGTCGTCAGCAGTAACAAGGAGCTTGTTGCAGTCCACGGTGCGGAGCTTCTTGCGCTTGCACAGTCTCGCAACGTCAACTACCTGTTTGAAGCCAGCGTGGGCGGCGGCATTCCCGTTATCACCCCCATGACTGATTGCATGACTGGCAACAATATTACTGACATTATCGGTATTTTAAACGGTACTACTAACTATATTTTAACCGGTATGGGCAATTGGGGAATGGCTCTTCGAGACGCTCTCGCCGAAGCTCAGGTTCAAGGTTATGCCGAACAAAACCCCACTGACGATGTGGAGGGTAAGGATGCAGCACGAAAAATCAGCATCTTGGCATCCTTAGCATTCGGACGGCATGTCCGCCCCGAATGGGTGCCCACACAGGGCATCATGAGTATTACAAAGGAGCAGATAAAGGAAGCCGCAGATTTAAAAATGACCATCAAGCTCCTAGGTCGCGCCAAGCTCTTTGACGACGGAAAAATTGCCGTATTGCTTGCACCCCATCTTGTTCCTGAAAATCACCCACTGCATAGTATTGCTGATGTTTTCAACGCAATCGTCGTCACAGGCGACGCCGTGGGCGACGTTATGTTCTACGGCAGAGGCGCGGGCAAGCTACCGACTGCCAGCGCAGTTATAGCTGATATTATGGACTGTGTCAGATATAAGTTAAACCGCAAGCCTATTTTCTGGACAGCGGAAACAGAAAACTTTTTACTCCCCGAAAGTGCCTTCGCCTATGAAAAGCACATTTTTGCTGACGGCTCACAAATGAGGATTCTCTTATGATACGTGTCACCGTCCCTGCAACAAGTGCCAACATGGGCAGTGGCTTTGACACCATCGGAATTGCCTTGTCCCTGAGTAACGAAGTTCTCATTGACGAGAACGACCATCTGGACATCTCCTGCAAAACAGGGCACAATATTCATGCGGACACTAGAAATCTCATTTTTCGCTGCGCCCGCCGTGTTTACGACGAAGTCGGAAAGCTGCTTCACGGGCTGACTATCGTTGAATCCTGCAACATTCCCATGACAAGGGGTTTAGGCTCGTCCTCCGCGTGCACCGTTGCAGGGGTTATGGGTGCTAATGCGCTGTTAAAAAACCCGCTGAACAAACAGGATGTTATTGACCTTTGCGCCGTCATTGAGGGACATCCCGATAACTCAACTCCCGCTATTTTGGGAGGTTTCGTGGCGGCACTTTTAGAGGACGGCAAGGTTTGGCAGGTGCGTGTACCCATTGCAAAGCGTTTGCAATTTTGCGTTTTTGTTCCGGATTTCGAGCTAAAAACAGAAAAGGCCCGCGCTGCGCTACCGTCACTTATTTCGCATAAAGACGCTGTGTTCAACCTAGCTCGTGCGGCTCTCCTTGCAGGTTCCCTTGTGTCGGGCGACCTTCACAATATCGGCGTTGCAACAGAGGACAGACTTCACCAGCCCTACCGCTTCGGTTTTATCCCACAAGGTGAGGAAATTATGCAAGCCGCCCGTCAGTTAGGCGCACTAGGCGTGTATCTTTCAGGGGCAGGGCCTAGCATAATCGCCATCGTCAACGACACCACCTTCGGCGACAGAGCTTCTATCCACTTTGCCCAGCATTTCCCAAGCTGGAAAGTGCTGACACTGGAGTGTGACGAAGTGGGCGCAGTGGTGGAAATCATATAATTTTCTCGGAACACGGGATTTATTTAACTTTTTATCGGTAAACACATATAATAGTGATATGCGCGTTTGACTACCTTGATAGTTTTATCTTTTTGGCAGGCTAAGTAACCACAAATTAACTCTACGGCATTATCACGCTCCCTTAACCCTGTCGCTCCGGTACCCTTCAATACCTTAAAAGGTCTTGACGAGTTCCAGCGCTTTTCGTGAAAATATGCTTGCATATTTTCACTACCGGGTTAATCCGCGCTTTCTAAGTTTTATAGTATAAAGGTGTGAGTTTTTTGGCATTAATTGTGCAAAAATTTGGAGGCTCTTCTCTGGCAGATAACGAGCGAATCCGCCACGTTGCGAAGATAATTACTGATACGTACAAAAAAGGCAACGATGTTGTGGCGATTCTATCCGCTCAGGGCGACACTACTGATGAGCTAGAGGCAAAGGCGCATGAGCTAAATCCAAAGGCTTCAAAACGTGAAATGGATGCTCTCATGGTCAACGGCGAAAATATTGCAATTGCCCTTGTGGCAATCGCAATTGAAGCTCTTGGTTTCCCTGTAGTCTCTCTGACAGGTCGTCAAGTGGGCATATTGACAGACAGTAATTATGCAAACGCCCGCATAAAGAAAATCGACACTGAGCGTATGCAGTCCGAGCTTTCAAAGAAAAACATAGTTTTAGTTGCAGGTTTTCAGGGCTATAACCGCTTTGACGACAACACTACGCTTGGTCGCGGCGGCTCAAACACTTCGGCTGTTGCAGTGTCGGCAGTGCTAAAAGCCGACATGTGCCAGAACTATACAGACGTTGACGGGATATACACCGCAGACCCAAGAATTGTTAAGAATGCCCGCAAGCTGCCAGAAATCACATATGACGAAATGCTTGAATTAGCGTCCCTCGGGGCAAATGTTTTGCAAAATCGCTCCGTAGAAATGGCAAAAAGATATAATGTACCCTTAGAGGTACTGTCTAGCTTCACTCCGGAAGTGCCCGGAACTAAAGTCATGGAGGTTATGAAAATGGAAAGTATGCAAGTATCTGGTGTCGCCCGTGATAATAACGTCGCTCGAATCGCTCTTATTGGTTTGCCTGACCATCCGGGTATTGCATCAAAAATCTTCACATTGCTAGCCTCGCAGAAAATCAACGTTGATATTATTTTGCAGTCCATCGGACGCGACGACTCCAAGGATATAAGCTTCACCACGACCAAGGGCAACATGGAGCTTGCCAGAGAGCTTCTCGGGTCCCATAAGGATACCATTGGCTTCAAAGAAATCGTAATATCCGATGCTGTCAGCAAGGTTTCAGCCGTGGGCGCAGGAATGGTAGGTAATCCTGGTGTTGCCGCGCAAATGTTTGAGGCATTAGCAAATGCGGGTATTAATATTCAAATGATTTCTACCAGCGAGATCAAGGTTTCTGTTCTTATAGACAAATCTGACTCTGACAGAGCCGTTCAGGCGATACACGAAAAGTTTTTTAAATAAGGAAGATATATACATGGACAAAAGCAAGCGCAAGGAGCTGCTTGAGCAATACAAAGAGGTTAAGACGTTTTTTGGCGTTGTGTGCATAAAGAACACAGTCAACGGTAAGATTTTTCTTAACGGCTATCCTAACCTTAAAAACAAGTGGTCAACAATTCAATCTCAGCTCGACATGGGTCAGTTCCCAAACGCTCCACTGTTAGCCGACTGGAAAGCTCACGGCAAAGACGCTTTTACATTTGAGGTGCTAGAGGAAAAGTCTACTGAGGATGTATCTGATGTTGCCTTTGAGGTAAAAATGATGCTGAAGTCTTGGCTGCAAAAGCTTGAGCCATTCGACGACAAGGGGTATAATACTAGAAAGTCCGATGCTGCGTTATAAGGTTGCTTGAAAATATTAAAGCCGTCCGGCGACAACCGGACGGCTTATCTGTGGCTATTATCGCAATTCCCGAAGCTTAATATCATGCACCCCGACATATGTATCGAGATTGTCAACCTTAGTCTCAAGACGATTAAGAATCTCCGTGTGCTCATCAACTTTGTCTCTAATTGACGATGTACAATCTCAAAGTGCCTTCAAATGGCTGCCATGCTCTAGCTCCATTTTTAGTGCAGTAGTTCGTGTAAAGTTCAAAGATTCCTCAACAGTACCAAGTCGTTTTTTAACGCTGACGATGCTCTTGTCAATTTCGGTTAGATGCAAATCAACTGCGACAAGATGTTGATCGATTTCGTCAAAACGTTGATCCATTCCGTCAAAACGTTGATCCATTCCGTCTAGACGTTGATCCATTGCGTCAAAACGTTGATCCATTCCGTCAAATCGCTGCTCCATTGCGTCAAATCGCTGCTCCATTGCGTCAAAACGTTGATCCATTCCATCAAGTCGTTGATCGATTCCGTCTAGCCGCTGCTCTACGCCTTCTAGACGCTGTTCAACGCCATCTAGTCGTTGTTCAATTCTTTCAACGTTGACTTCAATGGCGGACAAGCCAGCTTCAAGTCTGACCTGACCTTCCCCTAGACGAAAAATTGAGCCTTGCATATTTTCAAGTATTGATAAAATTTTTTCTTAGTTATTCAAATACTTCACCCTCATATTTAACCCATAGATGAAGTATACTCCATTTCAGAGCGTAACGCAAGCATTTTATCAATCCACTTTATCCGACTTTTTGCCTCTTTTAGGCATGGGGATTCCCTTAGTGTAGGTGGCGATATTGCGGTTAATTCCCAGCAATCCCAGCACTCCGATACCTAGAGATATGCCTAAATCTTTTAGAAAGCTACCATCTTCAATGAGATATTGCGTTACAATTATCATGTTTTCCATGGTAACTGGATAATCTTCTTGCTGTAGTGCAAACGCTATGGAAACAAAGTTCATTGCAAGTATAACCAACAGCGAAAGCGACCATATTACCCCGACTGCAAACTTGTGATTTTTCGGACCTTTAAACAGCTTGTAGCCATAAAATGAGACATAACCCGTTAAAAATGCCAACCAACCAATTAACCACCCTGCATTTAACACCACTAACCATGGAATCGACCCTATCACCGCTCCTAAAAATGCACCGATGATACCCATTAAGAACGAAACGCTTGTTGGCGGCTCCGGTGGCTCAATTTCCGCTAGATAATTGTAGTCATGGCTTGAGTCGCCTTGTTCTTGGTTGTCTCTAGGGTAATCTAAGCTCTGCGATTGTTCTGAGGTGCTGCCCGAATCTTCATTAGCGAGGTATTTAGTGCTGTCAGTGTTACTATTTGGTGTTGGTTCTCCCATTGGATTGCTTACCTTTTCGTCGTTATCGTTCATAGTTGACCCCACTTTCGCACAATTGCTATTCAATAGGTAATTACCAAGCCAACCTCAGTTGGAGAGGCGGTTGGCTTCCCACCGCTTGGTGACGAAAAGTCTACAAATTAGTATTATACGAAGATACAACACTAATATACCAAAGAAAGACAGTCTCCTGATAGCAAGACTGTCTTTTTTTGAGTAAATTACTCTACACTATATTAATTCTAAAACTGCCATCTCAGCAGCGTCGCCGCGGCGTGCGCCAAGGCGGGTGATGCGGGTGTAGCCGCCGTTACGGTCGGCATATTTTGGCGCAATTTCATCAAACAATCTCTTGACGACAGTTTCATTAGTCATGAAAGCAATAGCTTGACGGCGTGAAGCTAAGGTATTAGCCTTGCCGAGGGTAATCATTTTCTCAACCAAGGGAGCAACCTCGCTCGCACGGGTAATTGTAGTCTCAATGCGTCCCTTACTTAACGCTTCGGTAACCATGGTTTGAAGCATGGCCATACGGTGCGCTGTGGGGCGACCTAATTTTCTTGTTCCGGGCATATACATATCCTCCAGTTCTGAGTTGCGCTAACTAATGTAATGTGTACTATTATTGATCTTCTGCAACAAGATTCAGCCCCATTGCATTGAGCTTGCCAATAACTTCCTCAAGGGATTTGCGTCCTAAGTTTCTGACCTTCATCATGTCGTCTTCGGATTTATTAACTAAATCCTCAACGGTATTAATTCCGGCACGTTTTAAGCAGTTAAAGCTGCGGACAGATAAATCCAGCTCTTCAATAGTCATTTCCAAAACCTTGTCTCGATGGGACTCAGCTTTTTCCACAACTGTTGACTTACCGATGAGGTTTGCAGAAAGGTCTGTAAACAGCATCAGATGGTCAGATAAAATTTTCGCAGATAAGGAAACTGCATCACGCGAGGAGATTGTAGAGTCAGTCCAAACCTCAAGAGTCAGCTTATCAAAATCGGTCATGTTTCCTACACGGGTATTTTCAACTGTAAAGTTGACCTTAACCACCGGAGTGTAAATACTGTCAATAGGAATAAGACCAATTACATTTTGTGCGGGTTTGTTCTTGTCGGCGGATACGTATCCACGACCGTGAGAAAGCGTCATCTCCATATCAAGATGTGCTCCCGGATTTAGCCAAGCTATATGAAGCTCAGGATTAAGAATTTCAACTTCACCGTCGGTTTTAATGTCGCCTGCGGTGACTTCGCCTTCGCCCTTTGCTTCAATATAAACGGTACGGGGACCTGCGCTGTGAATTCGAGCAATGATGCCCTTAATATTCAGAACTATTTCGGTAACATCTTCTTTTACGCCAGGAATTGTGGAAAATTCGTGGGAAACGCCCAGAATTTTCAAAGTAGTAACTGCTGTGCCGGGTAAGGACGACAGCAATATACGGCGCAGAGAATTGCCCAGAGTAGTCCCATAGCCTCTTTCCAGAGGTTCAACTATAAACTTGCCATATGAGGGATCATTCTCATCTTCAATACATACTATGCTCGGCTTTTCGATTTCTATCATGAAAACACTCCTTTATCGTAGCATTCAATCGACCCTATCCACAGAGGCTTGCGCCTCTGCCATACACCCTGACACTTTTTGTAAAAGTGCCTCTAATGCGCTACTTAGAGTAGAGCTCAACGATGAGATGCTCCTCAATTGGAAGATCAATGTCCTCACGAGTAGGAAGGTTGATAACTGAAGCTTGGCTGTTTTCACGATTTAAGTCCAGCCATTGCGGAGCTGGGCGTGATGCATTAGCTTCAATTACGTTTTTAAACTTATCAATTCCACGGCTCTTTTGCTTAAGGGCAATAACCATACCCGGACGAACCAAGAAAGACGGAATATCTACGCGATGTCCGTTAACTGTGAAATGTCCGTGGGTTACCAATTGGCGTGCTTCAGGACGGCTCATAGCAAAGCCAAGACGATAGATAACATTGTCTAAACGTCTTTCCAGAAGTGACAGCAGGTTGTCGCCTGTTTGACCCTTCATTTTAACAGCAAGCTCAAAATAATGTTCAAACTGGCTTTCTAAAACGCCGTAGTAACGTCTTGCTTTTTGCTTTTCACGAAGCTGCAAACCGTACTCAGAGGTTTTTTTGCGGCCTTGTCCGTGCTGGCCGGGGGCGTATTCACGACGGCTTACGCCGCATTTTTCAGTAAAGCAACGGTCGCCTTTTAAGAAAAGTTTTTGACCTTCTCGACGGCATAGGCGGCAAACCGCTTCGGTATATCTCGCCATTGATTACACTCTCCTTCTCTTTGGGGGACGGCAGCCATTGTGAGGAATTGGAGTTACGTCTTTAATAAGAGTAACATCCAAGCCCATTGCCTGAAGTGCGCGAATAGCAGCTTCACGACCGGAGCCAGGACCCTTAACATACACTTCAACAGATTTCAACCCATGCTCCATAGCGGCTTTTGCAGCAGTTTCTGCTGCAACTTGAGCTGCGTACGGAGTAGATTTACGGCTTCCGCGGAAACCAAGTCCACCTGATGATGCCCACGACAATACATTGCCCTGTACATCGGTAAGCGTTACCATTGTATTGTTGAAGGAGGAGCGGATATGTGCCGCGCCTTTTTCGATATTTTTACGTTCTCTGCGTTTGCGAACCACGCCGCGTTTTGCTTTAGGCTGTGCCATATTTTACACCCTCCTTATTTCTTCTTATTTGCGATTGAACGTCTTGGACCCTTGCGAGTACGTGCATTGGTTTTGCTGCGCTGTCCGCGCACCGGAAGACCCTTACGGTGACGCTGACCGCGGTAGCAGCCAATTTCAACAAGTCTCTTAATATCAAGAGCGACGTCACGGCGAAGATCACCTTCGACCTTTAAGTCCTTCTCAATAATTTCACGAAGACGGGCAACCTCGTCGTCCAACAGGGCTTTAACACGCTTGGAAGGGTCAATACCGGTGGATTTGAGAATAGAATTTGCTGTGGTGCGACCAATACCGAAGATATAGGTCAAACCGATGTCAATGCGTTTTTCATTTGGCAAGTCAACGCCGGCAATACGCGCCATACGGCACCTCCTGATTATTTTTACAACAACCTCATTAGTCCTAGTTCGTCCTTTGGGATATGAGGTGTTCTGCTTGCAAGACTTCTCGCAAACAAGGTGATCTGCCTGAATTCAGGCAAGTTACAAGACGATTACTCAAATGGTAAACTAGCCTTGTTTTTGTTTGTGCTTAGGGTTATTGCAGATTACCATTACACGTCCGTGACGTTTGATAATCTTGCAGTTTTCGCACATTGGCTTAACGCTTGGTCTGACTTTCATGGGAAAACCTCCAGACTTGATATGTGGTGACGGCACTGAGCCGCCTGTAAAGGTGACTTAGCCGTCAACGCCGGTAATACATAGGCGTGCTTGAGCAACGAACGTAACAAAAGATGCTTACTTGGAACGCCAAGTAATGCGTCCTCTGGTCAGGTCGTATGGGCTCATTTGCACTGTAACCTTATCGCCGGGCAGGATGCGGATAAAATTCATACGAAGTTTGCCTGAGATATGCCCTAAAATTTTATGTCCGCCCTGAATTTCAACTGAAAACATGGCGTTTGGTAAGGCTTCCAGAACAACGCCCTCTACTTCGATTACATCATCCTTTGACATTTGCATCCCTCCCTTTCTTAGCAGAAGATAATTTTTTGGGTTCAAGGTCATTTGCGTCTTGATACTCTGCGATTGCTCGACGGAGTTCAGAATTAGTAAGCTTTTCGCCGCTTCGAATTTTCTCAGCGACAGGAGAATCGGGACTTGACACCCACATAATATGGGAAGGATTTTTGACCTTTGGCTTTTCAATATGCCTAAGTCTTCCGTCAGCAACACTGACAGCTTTTTCCTTTGCTTGAAGAACAAACATCAGCCGATTAGCGTCACGCCCCATGCGTGATATCACTAAATCTCCCTTTCGGAATGTGACTGGTTTTATCGTCATAGGCTTCCCTCAACCAGCGTTAAGAGCTCCGGCTCACCATCGGTTATCAGAATCGTATGCTCGTAATGAGCAGACAGCTTTTTGTCTGCAGTGACAACTGTCCAGTCGTCACGGAGAACGTTTATGCTGTCAGTGCCGCTGTTAATCATTGGCTCAACGCATATTGTCATGCCTGCCATAAGCCTAACTCCACCCCGCTGGGAGATAAAGTTTGGAACCTCTGGGTCTTCATGAAGTGCCTTGCCAATGCCGTGCCCTGTATAATCCTTAACCACTGAATAGCCTGCGCCTTCAGCATGTTGCTGTACCGCTCTTGATATATCAGTCACACGAAAGCCAGTTTTTGCAAACTCCAACGCCTTATAGAAGCACTCGCGAGTAACCTTAACCAGCCGCATGGCCTCAGGGTCAGCCTTACCGCATATAACGGTAGCGGCAGTATCACCATGAAAGCCATTGATATAGGCACCTACGTCTAAGCTAACTACATCGCCGTCGCGAAGCTTGCGTCTTCCAGGTATTCCGTGGATGACCTCATCGTTTACCGAGATGCATATGGCTGACGGATAACCTCTGTAGCCAAGAAACGACGCTTTAGCACCGTTCTCTGCCAAAAACTTGCGCACAAACTGGTCAATTGAGGCAGTCGTAACGCCTGGGGCAACCATCCGACAAGCATCCCGAAGGCAAAGACCGGCAATTCTGCCGGCTTGCCTCATTGCTGAAATATCAGCATCGGATTTAATCGCAATCATATAATCTGTAATGCGTCAAGAGTTCTCTGAGAGGTCACCTTCACTTCGTCATGAGAAATGACATGGCGGAGGATTCCTTTGTTCTCATAAAAGCCTTTCAGCGGTTCGGTTTGCTGGTGGTACACACGCAGACGGTCACGGACGGTAGCAGGGTTATCATCATCACGTTGGATTAATGCTCCGCCGCAATCATCACAAACACTTTCTAACTTCGGGGGACTGAATACAGTGTGGTATGGCTTACCGCACACTCCACAAACTCTGCGTCCTGTAAGACGCTGCTCAATTTCTTCGTCAGCCACCTCAATTGATATAACTGCATCAATTTTAACGCCTGCGTTGTCAAGAGCTTCTGCCTGCGGTTTTGTACGTGGGAAGCCGTCTAAAATATAACCCGCTTCACAATCCTGCTCCGCAAGTCTCACCTTAATAATCTCCAGCACCAGTTCATCGGGCACTAACTGACCTGCGTCAATAAAAACTTTCGCTTTCAGACCGATGTCATTCTGTGCTTTGATGGCGGCACGAAGAATGTTTCCGGTGGATATTGTGGGTACGTGAAGCACTTCTTGAAGATTCTCAGCCTGCGTTCCCTTGCCTGAGCCGGGTGCGCCTAGCAAAATAATTTTCATCAGCACTATTCCAAGAAGCCTTTGTAGTGGCGCATCAGCATTTGAGACTCAATCTGCCTGACTGTTTCCAGTGCAACACCAACCACAATTAGCAAAGAGGTTCCGCCAAGGGCAAGACCTTGAAGCTGATTGCTGAAGTTACTCATAATGTTAGGAATAGTAGCGATTACGCCAAGGAAAATAGCTCCGAAAAGAGTAATTTTGTTAAGAACCTTTTTAATGAAATCGCTGGTGGGCTTGCCGGCTCTAAAGCCGGGGATAAAGCCGCCGTTTTGCTTGAGGTTGTTGGCGATTTCAATGGGGTTAAACTGAATACTCTGATAGAAATAGCTGAAAGCAATGATTAAAACAAAGTAAAGGACAATATAGAACGCTGAGCCGTACGCAATGAAGTTCGAGAAACCAAACCAGAAAGTGCCTTCGTCTGGCTTAGGGAAAAACATTCCGATTGTCGCCGGCATAGACGCGATTGCCTGAGCAAAGATGATAGGCATGACGCCTGACATATTTACCTTAATCGGCAGGTGAGTTGACTGACCGCCGTACATTTTACGTCCTACCATGCGCTTGGAGTACTGAATTGGAATGCGGCGTTCTGCGTTTGTGATAAATACCACGAATACGATTGCAGCCACACCTAAAATCAGAAGTAGTGGAGCAAGAATCATTCCCTCGCGGGTTTGAACCATTGCGACAAGGGAGGATACCATTGCCGGACCACGTGATACGATTGATGCAAAAAGGATAATTGATATACCGTTGCCGATACCGAATTCTGTAACCTGTTCGCCAAGCCACATAATAAATGCAGAGCCTGCGGTAAAGGTGAGAATGATAACGACAGCAGCAAAGAAGGATTCGTCAACAAGTGTGCCTTGAGATCTAAGCAGTGAGTAGTAAGCCCAGCCCATAAGAAGACCTAAGCCAACGGTTGCATATCTAGTTATAGACGCAATTTTCTTTTTGCCCTCTTCGCCGCCTTCTTTTTGAAGTCTCTCAAGAGCAGGAATACCTACTGTCAAAAGATTCATAATAATGGAGGCGTTGATATACGGCTGAATAGAAAGCGCAAACAAAGTTCCTTTGCTGAAAGCACCGCCGCTCATCATGTCGAACATGCCAAAAATAGTGGCTGTATCGAGTTTAAACAAACTCATGTCAACGAATGGAACGGGAATTTGAGCGCCGAATCTGTAAACAACTAGAATGAAGACTGTAAACAGTATTTTCTTTCGCAGATCCGGAATTCGCCACGCATTACGCAGCGTCTCTAACATAGTTATTTCACCTCTGCTTTTGCGCCTGCTGCAGTAATTTTTTGCATTGCCGCCTCAGAAAACGCAGCAGCCTGAATGGTTACTTTCTTTGTCAGTTCGCCACCGCCAAGAATTTTCAGTCCGAACTTGCAGTTGTCAACGAGTTTTGCCTTTATAAGCTCATTAACGCCGACGACAGTACCGTCTTCAAAGCAGTTAAAAGCAGATACATTTAGAGATGTGTACGGTTCAGCAAAAATATTGTTGAAGCCGCGTTTTGGCAGACGGCGGTGTAAAGGCATTTGTCCGCCTTCAAAGCCGCGCTTTGAGGCATAACCGCTACGAGCTTTTGCGCCCTTATGACCCTTGCCGCAGGTCTTGCCATTGCCGGAGCCTATACCACGACCGATTCTGAAGCCTTCAGTGGTTGCACCAACGGGAGAAGCTAAATCATGCAGTTTCATTGTGTTCACCGACTTTCTTCAACACGGATAAGATAGCTGATTTGAGCAAGCTTACCCTTTGTCTGTGCATTGTCAGGCTGCTCGGTGGTATTGCCAATTCTGCGTAAGCCCAGTGACTGCGCAGTAGCAATATGTTTATCGTTGCGGCCAGCTAGGCTCTTGACCAACGTAATTTTTATCGCCATGACTGTATACCTCCTTAACCCTCTTGATTAGCCTTGACCTGAGCAGGTCTTTTCAGTCCTAGAATTTCAGCGGTAGAGCGTCCACGAATTCTCGAGACTTCCTCTAAGCTTTTCATGGACTTCAAGGCTTCCATAGTAGCAGTAACAACGTTTTGCGGATTATTTGAACGTAAAGATTTTGTACGGATATCGCGAATACCGGCCATTTCAAGCACAGCACGAACAGGACCGCCAGCGATTACGCCAGTACCAGGTGCGGCAGGCTTAAGAAGAACCTTGCCAGCTCCGAAAATTCCTACAGCCTCGTGAGGGATTGTTGTCCCCTTAAGGTTTACGAATACCATGTTTTTCTTTGCATCTTCAATTCCTTTGCGAATTGCATCAGGAACTTCAGAAGCCTTGCCTAAGCCGTAGCCGACATTGCCTTTACCATCACCGACTACAACAAGGGCTGCAAACTTAAAGATGCGTCCGCCTTTGACGGTTTTGGATACACGATTGAGCGCCACAACTTTTTCATGGAGATCAACTGCTGCCGGGTCAAATTTGTTATTTTGCGCCATTATTTTTGTTCCTCCCCGTCTAGAATTGGAGTCCGCCCTCACGGGCGCCCTCTGCAAGCTCTTTAATGCGTCCGTGGTAGACATATCCGCCGCGGTCGAAAACTACTGCGGTGATACCCTTGGCAATTGCCTTTTTGGCGACTGCCTTGCCGACTTCACGAGCTGCTGTTTTGTTTCCGCCGTAGGTTGTAAATTCCTTTTCTAAGGAGCTGGCACTGACAAGGGTGTTACCTGTAGTGTCGTCAATAATCTGTGCATAAATGTTTGAATTGCTGCGGAATACGTTGAGGCGAGGGCACTCGGAACAACCGGAAATCTTTCCGCGGACTCTGAGATGCCTCTTTTGACGTTGTGCGTTTGAATCACGTTTTGATACCATTGGTTATTCCCTCCCTTACTTTTTCTTGCCGCCGGTCTTGCCTTCTTTGCGGCGAATGACCTCGTTGACATATTTGATACCCTTGCCCTTGTACGGCTCAGGCGGACGTTTCTCTCGAATTTCAGCGGCTAGCTGACCGACTTTTTGCTTGTTACAGCCCGAAACAATAATCTTGTTTGGTGCTGGAACATCAATTGTCAAGTCAGAAGGCTCGTCAAATGTAACTTGATGGCTGTATCCGATGTTAAGGACTAATTGCTTACCGTTCTTAGAAGCACGATAACCTACACCGTTAATTTCAAGCTCTCGCGTGAAGCCGGTGGTTACGCCAACAACCATGTTGTTGAGCAAAGTACGTGTTAATCCGTGAAGTGAGCGGTTTTCCTTTTCATCGTTAGGACGGGTGATGACATATGCGCCAGAGTCGTCCTTGGTGATGGTCATTGCGGAGTGCAGCTGCTGCACTAATGTGCCTTTTGGACCTTTTACGGTTACTACGTTACCTGTTTCAACCTTTAATTCGACACCTGCCGGTAAGGTGACAGGTAATCTACCAATTCGTGACATAGTAAACCCCCCTACCAGACAAACGCAAGGACTTCGCCGCCGACATGTTCAGCGCGAGCCTTTTTGTCTGTCATAATGCCTTTTGAAGTAGAGACAATGGCAATACCTAAGCCACGGAGAACCTTTGGCATTTCGTCAGCACCTGCGTAGTAACGCAGACCGGGCTTGGAAACACGGCGAAGTCCTGTAATAGCTTTTGTTTTGCCTTGAACGTACTTTAAGGTAATGCGAAGAACACCCTGACCGCTGTCTGCAATAAAGGAAAAGTTCTTAATGAAGCCTTCCTCCAGCAAAATTTCTGCAATGGCTTTTTTCAAGCCAGATGCAGGAACATCAACAGTATCATGGCGTGCGGAGTTAGCGTTGCGGATACGGGTTAGCATATCTGCTACTGGGTCTGTGATGTGCATACATTTACCTCCATGAATTAATGTGAGGTACAAAAGCAGAGGGTATTTGGAAAACCAAACCGATTCTGCCCGCGACTAAGCAAATTAAAATCTGCCCATTGTACATGTCAAAATTTTGCAAGTAACTAAATAAAATAGCAGTCTCCGCAAACCTAGGCGTTGCGAAGCCACACGCCGTCGTTCCCATCGTTCCAACTGAAAGAGTGCGCAGAGATTTTTTCGCCAGACAAGGCGTGAAGGCGCAGCAATAATCCATTATTGCAAGCCTTTACAACGCAGTAAGGCGGAAAAAGATCAAGCACTCACCAGGAGGCTTTGCGGACGCCGGGGATTTGTCCCTTATACGCCAGCTCACGGAAGCAAATGCGGCATACGCCGTAGTTGCGGAGAACTGAGTGAGGACGTCCGCACAGCTTGCAACGGGTGTATGCGCGAGAAGAAAACTTAGGCTCAGCTTGTTGCTTTAGTATCATTGACTTCTTTGCCATTATCTGTCTCCTCCTTGTTTTGCAAACGGTGCGCCCAGAAGTGTTAAAAGCTCACGGGCTTCTTCGTCGGTTTTAGCGGTTGTGCAGAAGATAATGTCCATACCGCGGAGCTTATCTATCTTATCATAGTCGATTTCTGGGAAAATCAGTTGTTCCTTTAAGCCTAATGCGTAGTTTCCGCGGCCGTCAAAGGCGTTTGGATTGATGCCTCTAAAGTCACGGACACGAGGCAGAGCAACGTTAAACAAACGGTCTAAAAACTCCCACATCATGGACGCGCGAAGTGTTACCTTTGCGCCGACGCTTTGACCTTGGCGAAGCTTAAAGTTAGCGACAGATTTCTTGGATTTTGTAACAACAGGCTTCTGACCTGTTATTTTGTTAAGGTCTGCAAGGACAGCGTCAAGAATTTTTGCATTATCGCGAGCGTCTCCGCATCCGACGTTGACAACTATTTTGTCAAGCTTTGGGATTTGCATCGGGCTCTTGTAATCAAATTTCTTCATTAGCTGGGGAGCGATGTCCTTACTGTATTTGTCTTTCAAACGTGGCATTTACTTCGCTCCTCCTATATGGCTTCTTTGCAGTGTGTGCAACGGCGGGTTTTCTTTGCTTCCTTACCCTCGCCTGTAATTGAATACGAGGCACGGGTTGGCTTGCCGCATTTATTGCAAACATGCATGACTTTGCAGACGTAAATTGGGCTTTCCTTGTGCTGAATGCCAGCAACCTCAGTTGCACGGCGGGCTTTTCTGTGCTTTGTCGCCAAGTTGATGCCTTCGACTAACACTTTGCCTTCAGTTGGGAAGGTAGAAATAACCTTACCCTTGCTGCCTTTGTCCTTACCGGACAGAACAATAACGACATCGCCTTTGTGGATATTTAAACTATTCATATTGTACCTCCCCTATATGACTTCGGGAGCTAATGACAGGATTTTCATGTAATCCTTATCACGAAGCTCGCGCGCCACTGGGCCAAAGATGCGTGTGCCCTTTGGGTTTTTGTCATCACGGATGATAACTCCCGCATTGTCGTCAAAACGGACGTATGTGCCGTCGTTGCGACGAATGCTGTCCGCTGTGCGGACGATAACTACCTTAACGACTTCACCTTTTTTAACAACGCCACCTGGTGTTGCCTTACGCACTGATGCGATGATGACGTCGCCTACTCCGCCGTATTTACGACCTGAGCCGCCTAATACACGGATGCATTTAATCTCCTTGGCGCCGGTATTGTCGGCTACCTTGAGGTAAGATTCTTGTTGTACCATTGTTGGTAGACCTCCTTAATTACCGAGCTTTCTCGATTATTTCAACTAAACGCCAACGCTTTTCTTTTGAAAGTGGGCGGGTTTCCATTACACGAACCTTGTCGCCCACGCCGCATTCATTGTTTTCGTCATGCGCTTTGAGCTTGTATGTTTTCTTAACGATTTTATTGTAAAGAGGATGACGAACTCTATCCTCAACTGCTACGACAATGGTTTTGTCCATTTTATCAGATATTACAGTACCGACACGGGTCTTGCGGAAAGCTCTGTTATCTATAGTCTCACTCATTTGCCGGCCTCCTTAATCTGTTTTTGGCGGATGGTTGTCATAACTCTGGCGATGTCGTGCTTGAGGTCACGGATGCGGATAGGATTTTCAAGCTGATTCGTAGCATGTTGCAAACGAAGGTTGAAAAGATCCTTTTTAAGGTCAGAATACTTGCGGTTTAAGTCCGCAAGGCTCATTTCACGTAGCTCACTGGCTTTCATTTGGAGTCTCCTCCTTCATCAGCGTTCTGGCGTGCAACGAATTTGCATTTAACAGGAAGTTTGTGGGCTGCAAGGCGCATTGCCTCACGAGCTGCATCCTCTGGAATTCCTGCCATTTCAAACATTACACGACCGGGCTTTACTACTGCAACCCAGTACTCAGGCGAGCCTTTACCGGAACCCATGCGGGTTTCAGCGGGCTTTTCTGTAACAGGCTTGTCAGGGAAAATCTTAATCCATACCTGACCACCGCGCTTAGTGGCACGGGTCATGGCAATACGTGCGGCTTCTATTTGCTGGCTTGTAATCCAGCATGGCTCTGTAGCCATTAAGCCGAACTCGCCGTGGGATACAGTGTTGCCGCGGGTAGCAATACCCTTCATGCGACCACGATGTACACGACGATATTTAACTCTTTTTGGTAAAAGCACTAGTTGCTACCTCCTTCGTTATGAGGCGCTGCCGGAGCAGGGCTCGTAGCTGGTGCTGCTGACGGGGCATTGTTGTTGAAGGTTCCTGCCGGACGATTATTGTTAAAGGTTCCTGCTGGACGATTGTTGTTGAAACCGCCACCTGCTGGACGATTGCCGCCGAAGCCACCGCCACCCGCTGGACGATTGCCGCCAAAGCCGCCTCCGCCTGCTGGACGATTTCCACCAAAGCCGCCACCACCACCTGCTGGACGATTGCCGCCGAAGCCGCCTCCGCCTGCCGGACGATTGCCGCCGCCACCGTAGCCGCCGCCTGAGCGATTTCCGCCGTATCCGCCCTTGTTGCCGTCTTTATCGTAGCCACCGCGGTCTGGACGTTTGTCACGACGCTCTTCGCGTGGACGTGGAGCTTCGATTGTGCGCGGTCCCATACGGTTACCCGCAGTAAGGACTTCGCCTTTATAAATCCAAACCTTTACGCCGATACGACCATAGGTTGTGGCTGCTTCAGCAAAACCATAGTCAATGTCTGCACGAAGGGTTTGGAGGGGAATTGTACCCTCATGGTAATGCTCTGAGCGGGCAATTTCTGCGCCGCCTAAACGACCTGAAACTGCAGTTTTGATGCCACGTGCGCCTGCACGCATTGAACGCATCATGCTCTGCTTCATTGCACGGCGGAAGCTAATGCGCTTCTCAAGCTGCTGTGCAATATTTTCGGCAACCAACTGAGCGCAAACGTCTGGGGATTTAACCTCGACGATGTTCAGCGCAACAGGTTTGCCAATCATTTTTTCAACATCCAAACGGAGCTTTTCAATATCGTTACCGCCGCGACCAATGACAACGCCTGGTCTTGCGCAGTGTACGAAAAGTCTGACTCTGGTTGAATCTCTCTCGATTTCAATACGGGGAACGCCTGCTGAATAGAGCTTCTTTTTCAGAAATTCTCTAACCTTAAAGTCCTCGACAATTAAGTCTCCGACCTTGTTGTTTTTAGCATACCAGCGTGAATCCCAGCCTTTTATAACGCCGACGCGGAAGCCGTGTGGATTAACTTTCTGACCCAAAATGTTATCCTCCCTTACTTAGCTGTACTTTTGCTGACGTTTGCTTGTTGACGTTCAGCAACTGTAATGGTGATGTGGGTCGTGCGTTTCAAAATGCGATATGCACGTCCTTTGGCTCTGGGCATAATGCGCTTTTGAATCGGACCTGCACCAATCAAAACAGAGGATACATACAATGAATCTCTATCCATTTGGAAATTGTTTTCGGCGTTGGCACATGCACTGTCAAGAACCTTAATAAGGTATTCGCAACCTGATTTTGGTGTGTGAAGTAGAATTGCACGGGCAATCTTAGCGTCTTTCCCGCGGATAAGAGCTGCAACAATGCCAACCTTACGGGGGGAAATGCGGACATACTTCATATGAGCTGCTGCTTCCATGTTCGCTTCTCCTCCTTATTTACCGGACGTTTTGCTGCCTGCATGACCTCTGAAAAGTCTTGTTGGAGCAAATTCGCCAAATTTATGACCGACCATATCCTCGGTGACGTATACTGGAACATGCTTGCGTCCGTCATGGACAGCAATGGTGTGTCCTACGAACTGCGGAAAAATTGTAGATGCGCGGCTCCAGGTCTTGACGACCTTTTTTTCGCCTTTAGCATTCATAGCCTCAACGCGTTTTAGGAGCTCCGGCGCAATAAATGGACCTTTTTTAACTGAACGACTCATTCATGTACCTCCTACTTAGCGTTACGGCGTTTAACGATAAACTGATCTGTCGGGTTACGCTTCTTGCGGGTTTTGTAGCCAAGAGCTGGCTTACCCCAAGGGGTAACAGGGCCCGAACGGCCGATTGGTGATCTGCCTTCGCCGCCGCCGTGGGGATGGTCGCAAGGGTTCATAACAGAACCGCGGACTGTTGGACGGAAGCCTAGGTGGCGTGTACGTCCTGCCTTGCCGATTTGGATGTTTTCATGGTCGATGTTGCCGACCTGACCGATGGTGGCTTTGCAGTTCATACGAACTAGGCGAACCTCACCGCTTGGAAGACGAACTTGAGCCATTAGACCTTCTTTAGCCATTAACTGAGCTGCAACACCTGCAGAGCGAACAATTTGGCCGCCGCGTCCCGGATTAAGCTCAATGTTGTGGATAAAAGTACCCAGCGGAATGCTGGAGATTGGTAAGCAGTTACCTGGCTTGATGTCGGCGTTGTCTGAGGAATAAACCACATCGCCTGTTTTTAGCCCCACGGGGGATAGGATATAGCGCATTTCGCCGTCCTCGTATTTAAGGAGCGCGATGTTTGCACTGCGGTTTGGGTCGTACTCAATGCCGACGACAGATGCAGGCATGTTCACCTTGTCACGTCTGAAGTCGATCACGCGGTACTTTTGCTTGTTTCCGCCGCCGCGATGACGAACAGTGATGTGACCATGTGCATTACGTCCGGCGTGATGCTTGGAAACTTCTAATAGGCTCTTTTCCGGTTTGTACTTGGTGATTTCGGAAAAGTCGGACACCGTCATATTACGGCGGGACGGTGTGGTGGGTTTAAATGTTCTTATTCCCATGATTATACCATCCCTTCAAAGAATTCGATTGGCTTAGATTTGTCTGTCAAGCGAACGACAGCTTTTTTGAATGCCGCTCTGCGTCCTAGATGGACGCCCATGCGTTTTTCTTTGCCCATGTAGTTCATCGTGTTGACGCTGCGAACTGTTACGCCGAAAATTTCTTCAACGGCTCTGCGGATTTCAATTTTATTAGCATTGACATCCACTAAAAAGCTGTAAATCTTTTGCTCGGCTGTTGCCATGGAGCGTTCTGTAACGAGTGGGCGGCGGATGATGTCATAGTTATTCATGCTCCGTACACCTCCATGATTTTTGCGACTGCGTCCTTGTCAACCAAGAAGGTGCCTTGATTCAAAATGTCATATACATTTAAAATAGAAGCAATGGTTGTCTTAACGCCGGGAAGGTTTCTCGCGCTCTTTATAACGTTTTCATTCACATTCGGTGTTACGACAAGAGCCTTGCCGTTGACGCCAATTTTTGTGAGGAATTCGCCGAAAGCCTTTGTTTTAATGGTGTCCATGTTCAAGCCGTCAACTACGATGATTTCGCCAGCTGCGGCTTTTGCTGAAAGTGCCGACTTAAGAGCAAGGCGGCGAACCTTTTTGTTGACACTCATGTAGTATGTGCGGGGTTTTGGACCAAATGCGATACCACCATGTGTCCATTGTGGGGCGCGTGTGCTACCTTGGCGGGCACGACCTGTGCCTTTTTGACGCCATGGTTTAATGCCGCCACCGCTGACCTCTGCACGGGTCAGGGTTGACTGTGTGCCTTGACGGCATGCCGCCAAGTGAGCCTTGACGACTAAGTGCATTGAAGGAACGGAAGGTGTAATGCCGAAAATGGAATTATCAAGTTCCATTTCGCCGACAGCAGCGCCGCTCATGTTGTAAATCTTAGCTTTAGCCATTGTAATTCAAATACTCCCTTCGTCCCTAGTTATTTTTGACTGTGTTGCGGAGAGTGACCAAGGAACCCTTCGGACCTGGTACTGCGCCACGGACAGCAATCAAGTTAAGCTCAGCATCCACCTTGACAACGTCAAGATTAAGGACTGTGACCTGCTCAGAGCCCATATGACCTGGCATGATTTTGCCGGGGAATACTCTGGACGGGTCTGTGTTGGCACTCATAGAGCCTTGATGACGGTGAACAGGTCCACCACCGTGAGACATTGGAGTGCGGTGTGCGCCGAAACGCTTGATTGTGCCTTGGAAGCCTTTGCCCTTGCTTGTACCTGTTACGTCAACGCAGTCGCCTACGACGAACGCATCAGCTTTAATCTCATCTCCGACTTTGTATTCGCCAGAGAGCTTAAATTCAACCAAATGCTTTTTGAAGGCGACTCCTGCTTTAACCAGATGACCCTTCTCAGGTTTTGTGAGCTTCTTTTCCTTGATGTCCTCATATCCGATTTGATAGGCTTTGTAGCCGTCTCTTTCCTCGGACTTAATCTGAGTAACAACGCAAGGACCTGCTTGGATAACTGTTACAGGGATAACCTTGCCGTCTGCATCAAAGATTTGCGTCATGCCAATTTTTCTGCCGATAATTGCTTTTTCCACGGATTTTCCTCCTAATTGTTATTGGTTGGTATGGGTGCTCATAGCCCGAACAGTAAAAAATGCTTTGTTGTAGCGTTTGCTAAACCAAGAAATCGCGTAGCGGTTTCTGTTTAGCATAAGCGGAAACGAAGATTTTTTACGTCCGTGAGGGCGTTATGAGCCTGACATCATCGTCGTAGCCCGCCCTCGCACTTACATCAACACCAACATGACGGGGAACGCTTACAGTTTTATTTCAAACTCAAGACCGGCCGGAAGATCAAGGCTCATCAGCGCTTCCATTGTTTTTTGTGAAGGCTTGATAATATCGATGATTCTCTTGTGGGTGCGGCGCTCGAATTGTTCGCGGCTATCTTTATACTTATGAACTGCACTGAGAATTGTTATGATTTCCTTTTTTGTCGGAAGGGGAATAGGACCTGAAACTCTTGCGCCTGTGCGCTTTGCTGTTTCGACGATGCGCTCTGCGCTTTGGTCGATAAGCTGATGGTCATATGCCTTCAGGCGAATACGGATAACTTCTTTCATTTTAGGAGCTGCTGCAGGTGCTGCTGCCTTTGGGGCTACAGGCTTTGTTTCAACTGTTTTGGTTGCCTTTGATTCTTTTTGAGTTGTTTCGGTTGTTGCCATGTTTTGCTTCCTCCTTAATATGCTCGGTGAAATCTTTACCGCCTTGCCGTGTGTGTCGCCAAACTTCATAAATTTTGCCGGAACTGACAAAACTCGTTTTGCCAAAGTTTCCGGCTGACAGAGGCTTAAAATATCTCTCCCGGCCGCCCGATTAACGGACATACTCCACCGAAGTGACCAAATGCCAGATGTTCACTGCCCCAGTATAACAAGGACAAGACGAGCCTTGCTAATCAAATTAGCCGCTCAAAGATGAACTCCCAGATTTGCAATCTACGGTTTCATTGCATTTTTGCGCACAAATATCCTGTTAGATAAAAATGGCACTTGATGATAATATCAGTCAAGTGCCCAAATGTCAAGAGTTTTTATAAAATTTTTCTGGTTTTTTTTGATGACACACCTCTGAATATAACTTAAACAAAAAAAATTGAGTTACTGCAGTCCGATTGTCGATTGAACTTAAGCTGTGTATTCGCTTAAAAATTTGGTTATCTGACAAAAAATCACAGCCAAAAACTGTAATCACTTTGAAATTACCTTTATTCACATATTTCTTTTGACAATTTACAAATTGATTCACGTGCTTCTGCAAGTTCTATGACATTCGCACTTACAGAAAATCTGGTTTTATGCAAGGTAGTGTAAAAATTAGTTAAGTCATTAATATGTGATAAGACAAACTTCGTAAGCAAAAATTTATTTGCTTCTATTGCATGAATTGTTTGCGCGTTACCTTTTTGCAAAGATGTAAAAAAATAATGAACTGAAAGAAATACTTTCAGTAACTTGTTTAACTTAACTTTCAAATCTGGCCAGACACTGTCGGTTTGAAATAGCTTTGCAGTTGTTATTAATTCGGTTATTTCAATAATATCATGAGCCACATATGTATAAGTGTTTTGACTATTTGCACAAACACTAAAATCTATTTTTAGTGTTTGTGCAACACTGCGTAATTCACAATCAATGTCTTTAAGAGACTCAGAGTACTTTGTTACATTGTTGCCTAAAAAACACTCTTGTTCTAAAATTGTTTGTAAGGCAATTCCTCTTAGATGAGACATTTTTGCAACGCTCTTAGCCACTGGCACAGTTCCTAAAGAAACATCTCCAAACAAATTTAAAACATTTATTATCTCTTTGCAGGTCTTAGTGGCACATAGCCGTAACCATTTATCTCTATTATTGCTTTGCCATCTAACAATAATCTGCATATATAAAAAGAACTTAATCAAATCTTTTTTATGTAGGGCTATCATTGCAAAAAAGGAAATAATTATTAAAGAAAGCATTCGAGAATCAATATGCACTTCTTCAACTTCTTCAACTTTTTCAATTGAACACAATAACCTTGGTGCATAAACGCAATTATTATATTCAACAATCAATCTTGTGCATGCGTGGAGAGGTTCTGGCAAACGAAAGCAATATCTAACTTTAAGAATGCTATCGTCTTCTGGAAGACTTTCAGAAATTCTTTCAGAATTTTTATTATCATATGATGCAATTTTAGTTATATTTATCAAGCTATCATTCGAAATTTTTTCATTTTTTCCAAATGCTTTGTAAGCCTCTATAATTACTGATATCAACTGCATATCAATATTGTAATTACCCGTATTTTTATCATACAAACAATTTTTAAACTCTTTAAACTCATCCTTCGCCAATAAGCAATTATATACTTCAAAAATACAATAATTAATCATATTGCGCATTAATTCACCAGCTTTATCCAATTAATTTATCTCTCGTTTATTGATATAGTCGTCAACAAATTCTTGCGCCTTACAATAATTGTTAAACAATTGTTTATCTTCCTCTATACGTTCACAAAAACTCCTATACTCACCAACACCAAGTGCCTTCCATAGACTCAAAACATCACTGATACTCTTGGCATTCTGAGTCCAACTACAAAGTTTCTGAATCATTGAACATGGTTCAGAAATTTGAGCGTTAAGAAAACATTCAGTAAAGGCTGTAACATTTCTTTTCAAGTTTTCTAAAGTCCCTGATAAAAGGGCGTATCGAAATATGGCAAAATAATAAACGGGAGCATGCCTCACTGATGAAACATATCCCTCCCCTGCATAGGCGTCTTTGACAATATACGGCGTATTCTCTCGATAATGTATAGACGCAGAATAAGATGCCCCAGACCTGAGTGTAGTACGCAGTGAAGCCAATCCGATTGCACTTTTCAGTGCTCTATTATTTCTACATGGAAGTACGTGCAGTTTGAAAAAACTAATCAAATGAATTTTGGGCTTTCCAGCAACTTCAGTGTTGACCGTTTCTAAAACACGTTTCTCAACAGGAAATAGCATCGATTCAATCTCTTGTTCAATCTCTTGTTCAATCTCTTGCTCAATCTCTTGTTTTTTGCAAAATTCTGTTAATGGTTTATCTAGCGAAGCCACATTAGCGATATCATTCAACGTAATTTCGTCTATGCCGATAGAATTTTCCTCAAAACTAAAAAAAGTGCACAAATCGATTGAATGATTATAAAACAATTTCAACTCCGTGCTCAGTTCATTTGGAAAATGGTAAGCTTCATATTCAACATCAAATTGAAACAGGTCTTGTAAGCACGGCACATCGCTGAACAATCGCTTAGCAACGCGCAATGATAACATATATGCCAATATCTTATGAATTAGCAAAGTTGATTTTTGACTAATCAGTTGGTCGTTCAGCAAGCATCGAAAATGAACAAGGGAAAGACAGCTTTCTTCTTCCACGTAGGACAAAAGATTCAATAAACTTTTGCGAGCACGCTCAAAACTAACTGCGGAAAATATGGAGACCGGAATCAATCTAACATTAAATATATTTTCTTCGCAAAAATACGTTACTCGTATCCCCTCAAATAGCATGTTAGGCATTTGATTTTCAGATATACTATGAATAATAAAGGAGTTTTCTGCGACATAATCATTGGAAATTGGTATATGGAACTTTTCACATTTCCATGTTTGTTCATCTATGGTCATGTTGATGGAAGTAAGCTTATCAAACTGCTCTTTTGTCATAGAAGCGCGATAAACAGGCAAATCCATTGAAAAAGGAAGTGATAACGCATGAGTTAGCTTCATTGTACGAATTGTAAAATCATGTAAATCAACCTCTGGAACTATACTTGAACAAGTCAATGGTGCGGGAAGTTGGATTAAAGGATTAAACACGTTACTTACAAGCATAACTGCTGGGGTAATATTCTTAATACCACGTTCCTGTAAAATCATGCATATATCTTTTAAGTGCTTTCCTGTTGACACGGTGTCGTCTATAACTGTAAAATTCAAATTGACCAAGTGTGTCCAGTCAGTAATTTTATCAATGTACCTGTCACTAAAAACTATAGCATTATTATCTTTTATATACCCACACGACAATGCGATCAAGTATAGGCAAAACCCTTTTCGGGACATAAAAACAAACACATCATGCTCAGTTGCCTTAGCAAAAAGCTGTTTGAAAAAATCTCTGACCGACTCCGCATAGTCACTGCCTAAAAAACTTCTGAGTAATTCTTCTGACGTAGTTTTTGAAAAATATCCGCTCATAAATGCACCTCTGATATTTTGTGAGTACAATTGGCTTCCATTTCATCTTATGCTGGAAAGCACACAAAGATGAAACACAAACCACCGCACATTGCTGTGCGGTCTATCGTATAAATCGGAATTCGCCAAGGCACGACTGGAATAATACAAAATCCCTATTAGTACTATAATAGTATAGTACTCAAACGTCCATTTGTCAATAGTTTTTATTAAATTTTTCTTGTTTTTTCCCAATTCCCTCTATCATCGTCAATCCTCGTCTGACCGCACAGCCTTTTCTTTATAGAAAAATCTAGCAAGCAAAATAGTGCCCGCATTAAAAAATGCGTCAACAGCTACTGCCGCAACAGGAGGCAAAATGCCCGTCAAAACTCCTGCCAGACTGACTGCCTTCGCTGAGGCGGCAATAATCAGCACTGTTTTTGACAGTTTCACTGTCTGCACAGACTGGGACATGGCATTTATCAGCGGGGAAAACTTTGGAGACAGTGACGCTATATCGGTTCTTACAGGTTCGCCCAGTGCACCTATGACCGCCGTTACGGTAGCCGTGGTTAGGAGTGCGTGACTGTCGTTGGGTTTGCCTATGAACAGCGTTCCTCCACTGTTGGATGTTTCCGTTACCAGTTCCTTGAGTACTCGAATTTTGTCCGCCGGTTGGAGGTTTACATGGATATCCGAGATGCCCAGACGGTTGGCAAGTGTTTGGGTTGCGGTGATGGCGTCGCCTGTAATCATGGCGATATCAGTACCCATGCTGCAAAAAAACTGCACAGCTTCATTTGCCCCAGGGCGCATAGCGTCTGACATCATAAAGCAGCCTAAATATGTATTGTCAAGGGCTAGGTAAACGATGTTGCCTGGTTTT
Source organism: Oscillospiraceae bacterium (assembly GCA_031546715.1). Taxonomy (GTDB): domain Bacteria; phylum Bacillota; class Clostridia; order Oscillospirales; family UBA929; genus JAVBKA01. The sequence continues at coordinate 47,355 of JAVBKA010000086.1, forward strand.
TCGTCTACTGTAATGCCCGCCTGTGTCAAAAATCTTGCTGAGCCTGCGTGTATGGTCTGCGATGAAAACTTTGCCACAACGCCCAAGCCCGGCTTTTCCTTAAAGGATTCCGGCGGATATCCCACGTCGCCGCAGTATTCACGGATTGCTGTACCGATACGGCTGGTGCTTGGGTGCTGAGATATTGCGGCACAGCGGAGAAATGTCGCCCTGTCAATGCCCTTTGCAAGCTCTATGCCTACTACTGAGTAGTTGTGCTCAGTCAAAACACCGTTTTTATCGAATACCGTAAGCTTAGTTTTTGCAAGGTTTTCAACCACCTTGCCGTTGCGGATAATAACTCCCTGTCGCGCCGCTTCACTGGCGTTGAGCTTAAAGAACGTACCAATAGAAACGCTTACAGGCTTAACGGCTGCCAATAGCAACACCCCAACCGCCCTCGGCAGCCACAGTGCAAGCTCTGACTTAAATACAAATGGTATCACCACGCATACAATCGCGGCGACTAACATACCCAAGGCGATAAAAAGCTCAACGCCTTTGGGAAGAGACTGTAATTTTGAACCGTCCACCGCTGAATTGACACATTTTTCAAGCTCAATAGCAGGTGTGTCGTTCATAGGTTCAGCTTTAAGTGCCAGCAAGCCGTCAAAGTTACGAGTTCCCGCAATCAAAAAGTCACCCTCTTGAACGGAAATGCGTTCCTTGTCAGCTCCAAGCAGTTCGTAAGAGATTTCGCTGTTGCCCTTCATTATCAGCCCGTCTACAGGCACAATGCCGTCTGGCGGGACAATAAGCGCGTCTCCGTCCTTAACCTCAGTTCTCGGAACTTCGATGACTTGTTTTTTTCTAAAAACATGAGCCATTGTCGGTCTGGGGTCAAGTCCGTGATAACAAACCTTTGCAGAGGCCGCCTCTTGATAACGCTGTAAAAACAGCATTCCCTGCCAAATAAACACCGCCGCTACGCCCAGCCACGGAGTTTTTGTCGCCAAAGCGGCAAATGCGCCAAGCATCAGCAATATTTCAAAATAGGGGACGCCCTTTTTCCCTTTTCCAAAGGCCTCGATTAATAAATCCGCGGATATTATAAGCATCGAAAAAGCAAATAACGCTATGGAAACTCCGATAGGCGTAAAAAACCCTATCCCAAAGGCGACTAAAGCTAGTACGGCTTTAGCGTAAAACAACGTACCGCTGCGTAATTTTAGAAACTGAAAAACAGCAGACAAACGCTTTTGCTCCTTCATACCAATTTGAATACATTAGAAATCTTGACACTACTTAACAATGCGGTTCTAGATAACCGTAGTCCAGCCCATGTCGTCCTCGATTTTGCCCCATTGTAAGCCTGTTAAATGGTCGTACAGCCTTTGTGAAAGTTGTCCCACTTCGTCGTTGTTGACGGTCATGGTGGCGTCTTTATAGGTAACTGAGCCGATTGGTGAAATAACGGCTGCTGTACCGGTTGCAAAGGCTTCGTTTAGAGTACCTGCTTGACTTGCCGCAAAAACCTCGTCAATGGAAATCATCCGTTCTTCGACCTTGATGTTCCATTTTTTAAGAAGCTGAACGGCACTGTCTCTAGTGATTCCGGGGAGAATTGTTCCCGCCAGCGGAGGGGTGATGACTGTATTGTTTATAACGAAAAATGCGTTGGAGGTGCCGATTTCTTCAATATATTTGCGTTCCAATGCGTCCAGCCACATAACCTGAGTAAAACCTTTTTTCTTCGCTACCTCTTGGGCGCGAATGGTTGCGGCATAGTTGGCGGCAGTTTTTGCGTTACCCAGACCGCCACGGCAAGCTCTAACGTCCTCGTCCTCAACAAGAATACTTGTCGGTGCCATCCCACCTGAATAATATGCGCCCACTGGTGAAAGTATTATAATCATTTTATAAGTGTTTGACGCACGAACTCCCACAAATGGGTCGGTTGCAATGAGAAACGGACGAATATACAAGGATGAATCCGGCTGAGAGGGAATCCAGTCCATATCCGTTTTTACGGTGTCGATGATTGCTTTTATGAACAGCTCCTCGTCAATGGCGGGTACACACAGCCGCTCGCAGGATTTGTTAAAGCGGCGCACATTGTCAAAATGTCTGAACAGGCGGATTTTACCGTCCACGCCGCGGTACGCCTTTAGTCCTTCAAAAATTTCCTGTCCGTAGTGGAGAACCATGCTTGCAGGGTCAAGCTCAAGGGGCGCATATGGTACGATTCTGCCGTTATGCCAGCCCTCTGTTTCTGAATAGTCCAGCAAAAGCATATGGTCAGAGAAATACTTACCAAAGCCCAAAGCGGTCTGGTCTGGCTTCTTTTTCGGTGAAATTGTTTTAAATACCGTAATGTTCATATAAGTCACCTAACTCCTTATCTTTTGTTTCTGACGAAAATCAGCTTTCCGTTGCCCTTTTGCAAATTATCCCTAATATCAATTTCAAAACAAGCGCAAGCCTCCATCATTCTGGTAAGCTGCTTGTAGCCAAAGTTGCGACTGTCAAAATCAGGCTGTTTTTTTTGCAACAGTCCGCCTACCTCGCCTAAATACGCCCAGCCGTCGTCATCGCCTACATCGTCAATGGTGTCTCCAATGAAGTCGATAATACTTTGAGGAATATTTTCGGCAATTTTAACGGTCTTTCCGTTGGTTTCAGGCTCAGCGGGCGCAGGTTGCACGCCTCCGTTGGGCTTTTTAGCGGGCTTGGGCTTATCAATTGAGAGTTTGTTGCGGTCGTTAATAATTTCGATGTAAATAAACTTGTCACAGGCGACAATAAAGGGCGACGGAGTTTTTTTCTCCCCCATGCCGTACACCTTCATGCCCGCTTCTCTAAGCCTTGTGGCAAGCCGTGTAAAATCGGAATCGGAGGATACAAGGCAAAAGGCGTCAACCTTACCTGAGTACAAAATGTCCATAGCGTCAATAATCATGGCACTGTCTGTAGAGTTTTTACCCTGAGTGTAGCCATATTGCTGAAAAGGAGTTATAGCGTTTTCAAGCAGGGCTGATTTCCAGCTCTGCATAGAGGGACTTGTCCAGTCACCGTAAATACGTTTTATTGTTGGAGTTCCATAAACTGCAATTTCCTCCATTATGCCCTTGATGCTCTTTCTGGGTGCATTGTCTGCATCAATCAAAACGGCGATTCGTAGTTCTTGCATACAGCAACTCCTTTCTAACGGATAATTTGCTATTTTAATCTAAAGCGGCACTTATGTCAAGTGGGGGTCTAGCCCTCGCACTGGTAATTTTGCGGTACAATTGGGTATTATTGGAGTATTTTATAAAAATAAATTTGATTTTAGACGCTATTTCAATTATAATCTTTACATTCAGCGGTACGCCCGTATACAGCTTAGGAGAAGGTACATGTCAAAAATTTTATCTTACGGAAAACACGCTCTGTTTTATCTGTTTTTAGCCGCCTATGTTCTCTTACTGGCTCAAATATTAATATTTAAAAATGTTTCACCTCAAGATATTCTAAGCGCAGATAGATATATTTACAGAACCTTTAACTTTATTCCGTTTAAGTCCATAATAGGGTATTTTCACGGTAAAAATATATGGATTTCCTTAATGAACGTCGTTGGTAACATCGTAATTTTTGTGCCGTTAGGGATATATTTTCAGATTTTTTGCCGTAATAAAAAAATCTTGAGCAGCGTCTTGCTAGTATTTGCTTTTAGCCTATTTGTAGAAGTCGCCCAAGGCTTCTTAGCAATCGGAGCAACCGATGTTGACGATGTTATTTTAAACACCTTGGGCGGTGCTGTTGGCGTACTTATTTATAAATTTTTATTTTCGGTGCTGAAGGACGAAAATAAAGCTAGAACGGCAACGACTGTTGTTTTTGGCGTTGTGTGTCTGTGCGCTTTGGCTTTCGTGGGTATTGTCAGGGCGTCTGGGTTGATGATTCGGTTTTTGTAGTTGTTGGTGGTGTGGGGATTATTTTCTAACATTAACGAATTATTTGAGGAAGTTTAAATCACTGGTAAAGTGCGTGCGCTTTATCGCTTTGCCGTGACATTATGAGGTACGTATATGCATTTACTCTACGACACCTTCTGCAAAAAAATACGATGGTATTACATTGCGGCACTATATATTCTTCAAATGGCTATATTTCAAGTTATGATGCGAGTTATTTTCCCCGTGGTTGAGAAAAATTTAGGGGATTATCATGTTCTTGATATGGTAAAGCAAGGTTATAACAGCGAGTATGTTGCAAAGCTTCTCTCTCTGATGGACGAAGCATCAAAAAATATGTATTTGCATGTACAAATGCCCCTTGATTTCTTATATCCGGTGATTATGGCTGGGGTTTTCTTCTTGATTTTCGCAAAAACATGGCGTAAGCCTTGGTATGTGTGCTGTGTCCTGCCCTTATTACTGATTATCTTTGACTGGACAGAAAATGTGTGTATTCTGCTGCTCTTTTCCGATAATCTTATTTCCGAAAGAATTGTAAAAATCAGTAGCTTTTGCACACAGGCAAAGTCAATTGTCGGCGACTATGTGTTGTATTATCTTGCGATTCTCTCCATCGGGGTATCGGTTATGAGGTTTGTTATCCGAAGATATAAGCGCAGTTGATGGTGTGGGGGTGTTGCCCGATTGACCTGTTATTTTATGAATGTATCAAATAAATGATGACAAGGAGAAGTTATCATGAACAATTTACCGCAAAGAAAACACGTTCGATTAAAAAATTACGATTACGGCGACAATGGCGCATATTTTATAACGTTCTGCATTAAAGATAGGCACGAATTGTTAGGCGCGCTTGTTGTAGGGAACGGCGTCCTCGACGTTCCGAAGGTTGAGTTATCTGAACTTGGAGAGATTGTTGAAAAGCAAATTATTGAGCTGGATAATCATTATGACCATGTGGATATTAATAAATACATCATTATGCCTAATCATGTGCATATGATTGTGATTGTGAAAGACCAAAAAAGCGGTGTGTCGGGGACGCAGAGCGGTGTGTCGGGGACGCCACACCCTACAAATGCGGTTATTCCATCGTTACTTTCTACGCTTAAACGGTTCACAAATAAAAGAATTGGTTATTCAATATGGCAATCCTCTTACCATGATCATATTATCCGTGACGAATTAGATTACCAAAACCATTGGCAATACATTGACGAAAACCCGGCTAAATGGGCAGCAGATAAATATTATGAAGGTTGAAGAAATGTCGTTGCTGTTATATTGACATCAAGCGGATAAGTGAAAAATGCAGAGATTCAAGGCGGGGACGTAAAGCGGTGTGTAAGGACGCGGGGCGGTGTGTCGAGGACGCCACACCCTACACGTGCGGTTATGCTTTCTAATACGAATTGTTGGGCGCGGTTGTTGTAGGGAACGGCGTCCTCGACGTTCCGAAGGTTGAGATATCTGAACTTGGGGAGATTGTCGAAAAGCAGATTATTGAACTGGATAATCATTATGCCAAATCACGTGTATGTGATTGTGGTTGTGAAAGACAAAAAGGCGGTGTGTCGGGGACGCGGGGCGGTGTGTCGGGGACGCCACACCCTACATGTGCGGTTATCCCGTTGTTGCTATCTAAGGCGTTGGGAACGGTTGTTGTAGGGAACGGCGTCCTCGACGTTCCGATGGTTGAGTTATCTGAACTTGGAGAGATTGTCGAAAAGCAGAAGACAAAAGAGCGGTGTGTCGAGGACGCCACACCCT